>VFQY01000065.1 GCA_018883425.1 Candidatus Omnitrophota bacterium
GGCATGAAGCGTTGGAAAAGTTTGAGGACGGCGCTTTTTTCAGGATGGATTTCCTTTTCTTTATCCGTCCACATTTTGATGCCGGTGAAGATCAGGAAAGAGCCGAACACGTAAATGATCCAGTGAAAGTTCTTGATCAGGGTGATGCCGCCCGCGATAAAGATGGCGCGGAAAACGAGCGCTCCTAAAATGCCCCAGAAGAGGACTTCGTGCTGATACTTTTGCGGGACCCGGAAATAGGCGAAAACCATGAGAAAAACAAAGATGTTGTCGACGCTCAGGGATTTTTCGATCAGGTAACCTGTGAGGAATTCCAGGGCCGGCTGGCGCCCTTGAAAAAAGTAAATCCCCGCATTGAAAGCCAGAGCCAGCGCAATCCATACGCCGCTCCAAGTCAGGGCTTCGCGGACGCTCACCTCATGCGGTTTGCGGTGGAACACCAACAAATCGAGCGCCAGCATGGCCAGCACGAAGACATTGAATCCTACCCAAAGTGCCAGCGTCGGGACTTCAATCATCCTAGCACCCTTTCATGGAGAGCAGTTTTTTGATGCGTTCACGGGCCGGCGGGTGAGTTGAGAAAAGGTTCATCACAGACTCTCCCGAAAAATGGTTGACGATGTACAGGTGACTGAAGGCCGGCTGCATATCCGCAGAAACCTGGCTATGCTCCCGTGCGAATTGCGAGACCTCCGGAGAAGAAATTTTATGCAGGGCTGACGCCAGAGCCTCGGGATCTTGGGAAATCAGCGCGCCTGATTCATCAGCCATGTATTCCCGTGTGCGGGAGACGGCGGCTTGGACAAGCGTCGCTGCCAGAGGTGCTACCAGAATCGTGAAGAGCAGAGCCAGCGGGTGAATGCCGCCCCGGCCCTCAGAACTGCGATGATGGCCGCCGAGCATGCCGAACCACTGCATCATATGCGCTAGGTAAAGAATCGCCGAGGCGAGCGTCGCCACAATCGTGGACACCAGGATATCCCGGTTCTGGATATGGGCTAATTCGTGGGCGAGAACACCGCGGAGTTCCCTTTCGTCGAGAATCTGCAGCAGCCCTTCGGTCACGGCGACAGCGGAATGTTCCGGATCGCGTCCCGTCGCAAAGGCATTCGGCGCAGCCTCCGGCAGGAGATAAACCTTCGGCATGGGCAGTGCGGCCCGCGAACAGAGCTCTGCCACTGTTTCATAAACCCCGGAGCTGTGCCCGGGACCTACGGGGACCGCACGGTGCATGGAAAGCACAATTTTGTCCGAGAACCAATAAGCGCCTGCGTTCATCACGAGTGACAAAACAAGCGCAGCGGTCATTCCGGCCTGGCCTCCCAGCATATGACCGATGAAAAGAAAAAGGCCGCTGATCGCAGTGAGAAGTAAAACGGTCTTCAAGCTGTTTTTCATCGTGTAGGTCTCCTTCGAAAAAGCCCGGAAATCATGTGGTTTCCGGGCTTGGGCCGGCACCGCGGCCCTTGGAATCTTCAAGGCTTTCCCAATAATCCTGCAGCATTTCGTCCAAATCGGGTTCTTTGACGCGGCTTCGTGTTTTAGTCTTGGCCATCGCAAACCTCCTTGGTTAGCACACAAGCGAATTATGCCCTTGCTCAATGCATAATAAAAATACATAATTTAAAAATTAAACATAAGAAAAAATTATGATACCCCGTCTCAACTTTCATCATTTATTTTATTTTTACACGGCGGCCACCCACGGTTCGATTTCGCGGGCGGCCCGAGAACTTCGGGTTTCTCAGCCGGCTTTGAGCGCGCAGATCAAACAGCTCGAACACGTTCTCAGCCTGAAACTGTTCGAAAGACAGGGCCGGCGGCTTGAACTGACCGAGGCGGGCCGGCGGGCGCTGGACTATGCCAAGGCAATTTTTGATTTGGGCCGAGAATTTATGGATGGGCTGCAGGATCAGCCGGTGAGGGGGAGACTGCGGGTTCAAATCGGCGTTGCCGATTCTGTGCCGAAAGCCGCGGCCTCGGCCTTGCTGAGTTTTCTCTACCGCGAAGAACCCAGTGTTCGGGTCTCCTTGAGCGAAGCGCCGCTGCCGGTCATGGCAGCCGCTCTGAATCATCACTCGCTGGATTTTGTGCTTTCGGATGTACCGCTTCAGGGGGCGTCGGAAGATCGTGTCGAGAATCATTTGATCGCCCAAGTTCCCGTCATGTTCTACGCGTCGCCCGAGCTCCTGCGGCGCCTGGGTTCAAGCCCTGATTCTTTACAGGGAGCTCCCGTGATTCTTCCTTCTGCTCAAAGCCAAATTTATCAGGCGGTGCAGGCCTACTTTGCCGCTTCGGGGGTTGAACCCCGCGTGATCGCCGAGGTTCAGGACTCCGAGCTTGTTCTGCGCATGGCGATGTCCGGCGAAGGGATCGCGCCCCTGAACACTTACACTGTTCAACAGACGCCTCTGACGGACCCGCTGATCCGGCTTAGGCTGAAAAAAAATCCGAAAATCGAAGATCCGCTTTATCTCGTCTGCAAAGAACGTTTAAAGCCGCACCCTCTACGTGAACGGATCCTGGCGAAATTCCGTCTTGATCAAAGCGCCGAAAAAAAATTATCACGTTTCGCAAAAGGCCCTGCGGAAAAAAAATCCGGACGGCATCCTCGAAACGTCAGAACGCACTAAACCCGGAGGTTCCATGAACAACAGCACGCCGTCCTTACCCCCTAAAAGCGAAGGTGAACAGCCTTTGGATGCTTTGATGATCCGCCTAGCTTTAAAGAATCAGGATCTGGTTCGAGCGTCCTCTGAGCAGTTGACCCACAAGATGGTGCAGAAGGGGCGAAAGGGCAGGCCATTGACCCGCAGGATTCAAGAGAAAATTTTGCGCGCTCTGAATTCTGCCCAGGAAAAAGGCCAATTTACCCTCGCTGATCTTTTTTCCTACCAAGGGCGTTAAAAGCACGCCCAGGGGTACACGGAGGCCGCCCCTTTCTCCGGATCAAACAGCGCTTGTCCTCGTTATTTCCAAGGAAAAGACCTCTCTGCCCCCCGGGGACCAGACATTTTTGTTACTCAAGAGGTCTGGTGACTCGCTTGAAGCGCCATTTATGTAGACATTTCCTGGATATTTCCTTGATAAAAATGGCACGCGTCTTGTTCTAGGGTGACCAACCTGTCCGCCTTTTTTATCGAGGCAGGTTAAAAAACAAAGAAAATCCGGGTCCTAGCCGGTATGCAGGATTCGTAAAAAAAGAATCATATGAAAGGGATCTTTCCAATGAGAATCAAAAAAATTGGCCTCATGATCTTGGGGCTCATGATGGGAGCAGTTGTTCCGGCTTTCGCTCAGGGGACAGCGGCAGATACAGGAGACACGGCCTGGGTGCTGATGAGCGCGGCGCTCGTTCTTCTGATGACTCCGGGACTGGCTTTTTTCTACGGCGGTCTTGTCAGAAAAAAGAATATGCTTTCAGTCCTGATGCAGTGTTTTTTTCTGATGTGCCTGATTACGGTGCAGTGGGTTTTGGTGGGTTACACGCTTTCTTTCGGCCCCGATATTAAGGGCTGGATCGGAAGCTTGGCGTGGGCGGGTCTTAACGGCGTAGGGCAGGAGCCTTATGCGGATTATTCAGCCACGATTCCGCATCAAGCGTTCATGGTTTTTCAGCTGATGTTTGCGATCATTACCCCGGGTCTGATCCTGGGCGCTTTTGCTGAGCGGATGAAATTTTCGGCTTTTTGCGTTTTCTCACTGATCTGGGCGACCCTCGTTTACAACCCTGTTTGCCACTGGGTTTGGGCGGTCGGCGGATTCATCCGCATGAGCGGGGCGCTGGACTTTGCCGGCGGAACGGTGGTTCACATCAATGCCGGTGTGGCGGCGCTTGCGGCCGCTCTGGTGCTGGGGCGCCGTAAAGGTTATCCGGCGAAGATGTCGCCTCCCCACAATCTTCCTTTCGCTGTGTTGGGTGCCGGCCTGCTGTGGTTCGGGTGGTTCGGATTCAATGCGGGCAGTGCTCTTGGAGCGAACGGCTTGGCGGCCAATGCCTTTGTCGTGACGCACGTCTGCGCCGCAGCGGCGGGTCTCACGTGGGCCATTCTGGATTGGAAATTCAATGCTCATCCGACCATGCTCGGGAAAATCACGGGCGCCGTCGGCGGTCTTGTCGCAATCACACCGGCCGCGGGCTTTGTCTCGGCTCTCGATGCGATTTGGATCGGGATCGGCGTTTCGGTGATCTGTTACTTCGCTGTGGCCTATCTCAAGCCGAAACTTGGTTATGATGACAGTCTCGACGCATTCGGCGTGCACGGCATCGGCGGTATTTGGGGAGCGCTTGCGACCGGACTTTGGGCCAACAAGGCCGTCAATCCTGCGGGCGCCAACGGTCTTTTTTACGGCAATCCCGAACTGCTGCTGATTCAGCTGAAAGCCGTTGTGATCACCATCGTCTATTCTTTTATTGTCTCGTTTGTGATCCTCAAAATCATCGATCTCGTGATGGGTCTTCGGGTCTCGGAAAGAGAAGAAAGAATCGGTCTTGATCTCAGTCAGCATCGCGAATCTGCCTATACCCTTTTGGATTAAGGAGAAAATCATGAAATACATTGTTGCGATTATTCAGCCGGACAAAGTCGACGATGTCCTGCAGTCTCTGGAGGACAGTGAAATCCATCTCGTCACGGCATCTGCGGTGATGGGCAGGGGACGTCAGAAGGGCATTTCAGAGGTTTACCGCAGCCATAAGGAAGCGGGATCCCTTCTCAGAAAGGTGAAGCTTGAAATCGCGGTCAATGACTCGTATGTGAAGACGGCGATCGAAGCAGTCACGCGCGGTGCAAAGACCGGAGAAATCGGAGACGGAAAGATTTTCGTGCTGGACTTGGAACAGTGCGTCCGTATCCGAACCGGTGAAGAAAGCACGGTCGCGATCGGCTAACCCGAACGGTTCTAAAAAAAGAAAGCCGGAATCCTGGCAACGGGGTTCCGGCTTTTTTATTCCCGCAGGATGAGGTGCTAAGGGCCTGCCTCCGGGGCGGGAGCGCCAAAGGGCCCGGAAAACGCTTCCGGAGCCTTCCGGGCACCCGGAAAAAGAAGGTGAAAGAGCGCTTGACCCCGGAAATAATCCTATTAAGATAGTATCTGAATTGCAGCTGAGGGGATCTCAGAAAACTCTAGGCTCCCCGGCCAGCTTGGATTTTTTAGATTCTTCGCCGCGCTGACCTCGGCGCCCTGCAAGCCGGACCGGTTAAGTTCCGCCGAAAATCCCGGAGAAAGAAATCGATCTCATGAAGGAATGGGTAGGTTTATTCGAAAAAGGCGGGCCGATTATGTGGCCGCTTCTCGTCACGTCTATCGCGGCGCTTACCGTGGTGATCGAAAGAATCGTTTTCATCGTGCGCGAGAGATCGCTTCGCGAGCCGGAGGTGGTCGAAAAAATTCTTTCAGCGGTGGAGGACGGCGACCGGGAGTCTGCGATTCAGGCGGGGCAGACAAGCCGGGACTTTGTGGCCCGCACCCTTGTTTACGGATTGTCGCATAGCGAAACGTCTTTTTCTAATGCGCTTCTGCGCGCTGCGAGTCTGGAGCTGAAGCGGTTCAATCAGGGACTTGTGGTGCTGGACACCATCATCACGCTCTCGCCTCTTCTGGGACTCCTTGGAACGGTGACTGGGATGATCCATGCCTTCAGCCTTCTCGGAGGAGCTGAGCTGGACGCCCCCGCCGCAATCACGGGCGGAATCGCGGAGGCTTTGATCGCCACAGCCTTCGGGTTGGCCATCGCTATCCTGTGCCTGATTCCCTATAATTATCTCAACGGGCGGCTTGAAGAGGCCAGGCACGAAATTGAGGATGCTGCGTCCAACCTTGAAATCCTTTTGGCGCATGCGGCTCCCGGCGCATGAAGATTCCGGCGATTTCTCCCAAGAAACGCGCCCGGATCGAGATTATTCCGCTCATCGACATTGTTTTTTTTCTGCTGGCAACGTTTGTGATGGTTTCTCTTTCAATGGTTAAAAATCAGGGAATTCCGGTGAACCTTCCGGCCGCGGCTACAGGGGCTCAGCAGGAACGCAAGTCTGCCGTAACGGTGACTGTTTCGGATCAGGGCCAGATGTACTTGGGCAAGGAAAAGATGCGGCTTGAGGATTTGGCGTCACGTTTGAAGGCAATGAAAGAACAGGATCCCGACCTCAAGGTTTTTATTCATGGCGATTCCAGGGCGGACTTCGGCGGAGCCGTGGCCGTGCTCGATGAAGTCCGCAAAGCCGGAATTGCGAAGGTCGCGATTCAAACCGCGCCGGAGCCGGCTGAATCAAGCGCAGTTCAGAAGGGTATTTCATGAGTATGCAGGTTTTGGAAGGCGAAGAGCTTTTTGCGGCCCCGCGGCTTATTACGTCCTACCCGGCGCGCAAGTATCCTCAAACTCAAAGAACCTCTTACCTGTGGAGTTTTATCGCCGCCCTGATGTTTCATGGCGTCCTTTGGGGCGGCGGGCTGCATTTTTTTGAAGCTCCGGAGTATGGGATCGAGTCTTATCAGGGAGGGATCGAAATCTCTCTGACGGCCGCGCCAGCGCATGCCGAGGATCAACGCGCGCCTTTAGACACGGCAATGCCCCCGGATCTTTCGAAGGATACGCAGGAGGAGAGCGTTCTCGCCGCACCTGAGACGCAGCCGCAGGAGGCTTTCAAGGACGTTCCTCCGCCCAGGAATTTCAAGGCATCCGGGAAGAGTGATTTGCAGGGTGACGGAAGCTCGCCGGTACCGGGCGTGAATGAAACGACTTTTTACTCTGCGGGCGGAGCATCTTCTGACGGGATGCCGGGTTATCTGAAGAATCCCCCGCCGGATTATCCGGCCGAGTCGGTCGCCCGGCGCGAGGAGGGGCTGGTTCTGCTTGATGTTGCCGTTGACCGTTCCGGCAGGCCAAGCCAGGTCGGGATCAAGACCAGCTCTGGTTATCCGCGACTTGACCGGGCAGCCCGTGAAGCCGTTCAGGACTGGAGATTCAAGCCCGGAAAGCTTGGTTTTATGGAGACTGAATCCCGCGTCGTGATACCGATCCGTTTCCGCATCGAAGACGCTTTAAAGGACCGTTTCCGGGCCTGAGTCTTGACGGCTCACTGAAAGTATCTTTCCTCTTTGAATTATCGGCCCGAGGCTCTATGCTGTCCCTCCTATGAAAACAAGCCTCCAGCGAAAGACTCAGAACCTATGAAAACTGCTCCGGATCAGCTTCCGCAGGACAGCTCTGAAAAGACCGCCCTGCATCCGCCCGCTGAACTCGTCAATCTGGTGGGCGGAGATTTTGCGAGTGTCGGAGCCGAGTTTCTGGGTTACTTGAAAACACTTTCGCGTCTCAGGCCTGAGCACGCTGTTCTGGATATCGGGTCGGGCTGCGGGCGATTGGCCGCGCCTCTTAGCTCCTATCTCGGGCCCGGAGGACGCTATGAAGGCATCGAGATTCATGCGGAAAGCGTCCGCTGGTGCCGCGAAAATATTCACTCTCAGAGCGCACCTTTCCGTTTTCAGACCGCCGACATCTTCAACGGCTTTTATAATCCGCAGGGAAGCGTTGCGGCCCGAGATTATCGGTTTCCTTTTGAAGAGGGAACCTTTGACAGGGTTTTATTTGTCTCGGTTTTTACGCACATGCTGCCCGAGGATGTGACGCGGTATTTGAGCGAGGCACACAGGGTTCTTAAAAAAGGGGGCGAAATACTCGCGACTTTTTTTCTGATCAATCCGGAATCATGGAAAACAATCCAGGCCCGGGAGCACGAGTTCCCTTATGAAAAAGCGCAGGGAGGATATTACTTCTGCAATTCGAAAATCCATGAAGATGTCACGGCGTATGACGAGACATGGGTTCGGGAGACCTTGAGGCAGATTGGATTTCAGAACGGCCCCAAAGTTTTTTACGGCCGGTGGACCCGCCGCGCGGATGCGCTTTCGTTTCAGGACCTCCTTCTGACCGGAAAGACGGATTCATGAAGCCTGAGCCCGCGCCGTTCTTACCGACCCGATGCCCGATTCTTTATGATCAGGGCGGACTTTTGATCGTCGACAAACCCGAAGGGGTGCTTTCCCATCCCAACCCCATCAAGGGGCAGAAACAGGGACAGACGCGAACGCGGGCTGCTTTCGAGGGTGAGTATGACTTTGAGCGGCGTGTTTTTTTGACGGCCCAGGGAAAAATCTGGCTCATCCACAGGCTGGATCAGGATACCTCCGGAGTCTTGGTCGCGGCCCGCTCTGAAGAAGCTGCCGAGAAGTGCCGGGCACTTTTCGAGGAAGGAAAGATCCGCAAGGTTTATCTCGCGCTGAGCGCCGGCCGTATTGTGCCGGCTAAGGGCCAATGGAATGATGCCCTTCAAGTCAGACGCGAAGCCGGCAGGGTCCGATCAAGGGTTGCTTCTGCCGGACCCGTGAATGCCAAGCTGAGTTACAAGGTCAAAACGTTTTTTCCGCGCTACGGTCTTTCGCTTCTCGAGCTTGAACTTCACACAGGACGAACCCACCAGATCCGGGTTCAGAGTGCTTACCGGCGCCACGAACTGATCGGCGACGAGATTTACGGAAATTTTCCTTTGAATAAAAAGATCAGGCGCGAGACCGGATTGAACCGTTTATTTTTGCACGCGTCGTTTATTGAATTTCGTCATCCGATCACAGGGGAAGGCCTGCATGTGGAAGCTCCGCTGCCCCTTAAACTTGCCGGTGTTGTGGATTTTCTGAGCCGCTAAAATTTTTTTCGGGCAGGCTCGGAAAATACTCCCGCCCGGAGACCTTCCAGGACATCCCAGGAGTGAGATGATGTCATCGTTCTCTTTTGACCCCCTCCGCGTTCAGGGACTTTCGGCGGCTGAAGCGGCACGCCGCTTGGCGCAAAACGGACCCAATGAAATCCCGTCTGAGAAAAAAAACTCCTGGGATTTCATGTCCAAGATTATTCTCGATCCTATTTTTATCCTGATGAGTGCCAGCGGGTTGATTTATCTGCTGTTGGGAAGTTTTCAGGATGCTCTCATGCTCATGGGGTTTGTGGTCCTGATTACCCTGATCGGAATCTATCAAGAGGCCCGCGCCGAGAAAGCGATGGAAGCGCTTCGAAATCTTTCCAGCCCGAGAGCGCTGGTCCTGCGCGGCGGTGAGACGTTGAGGATACCGGGCCGTGAGGTGGTTCAAGGGGATTGGTTTATTGTTTCGGAGGGTGACCGGGTTCCGGCAGATGCCCGCGTGATCTGGCAGACATCGGTTTCGGCTGATGAATCCCTGCTGACGGGCGAGTCTGTCCCGGTTCTCAAAAGTGAATGGGATGGTGCTGCCGAGCCCTGCGCCGCAGGCGGATCCGGTTTAGCGTTTCTTTACTCAGGAACCTTGATTACCCAAGGCCAGGCTCTTGCCGAAGCCGTCAGGACGGGCGCGGAGACGGAGATCGGAAAAATCGGTAAGTCGCTCGGAGAGCTCAGGCCGCCTCGAACGATCCTCCAGAACGAAATGCGCGGGGTCGTGATAAAGACCGCGGCGGGTGGCGGTCTTCTCTGTGTCGTTCTCGTTGCGGCCTATGGTTTTTTGAGGGGCGGATGGATTGAGGGGTTTCTGGCGGGGCTCTCTCTCGCGATGGCTATTTTACCCAACGAGTTTCCCGTGGTTCTCTCGATCTTTCTCGCGCTGGGCGCCTGGCGGCTCTCGGCAAAGAAGGTCCTGGCTCGAAATATTCCCGCCCTCGAAAACCTCGGATCAGCCTCGGTTCTTTGCGTGGACAAGACCGGCACACTGACGGAAAACCGTTTGACCCTCAGCCGTCTGTATATTCCCTCCGGAAGCACTTGCGGGGGAGACGTCCCGGTCCTCGAGGAAGATTTTCACGAGCTGGTTGAATACGGACTCCTGGCCAGCCAGAGGGATCCTCTCGATCCCGTTGAAAAAGCTCTCAAAGTCCTTGCCGACAAGCACCTTTCCAACACCGAACACATTCATCGGCACTGGACGCTGGTGCGGCATTACCCCCTGTCGCCGTCACTTCTGGCTTTGTCCTATGTGTGGGAATCGGCAGAGACAGGCGAGTATGTGATTGGGGGCAAGGGGTCACCCGAAGCTGTTTTCGATCTTTGTCATTTGAGCGCGGAGGACACGCGGCGTCACCTCCAAGCGGTGCATGCGATGGCGGCTTGCGGGCTGCGTGTTCTGGGCGCCGCGAAGGCGAAATTTAAAAAGGGCGGATTGCCCGAGATGCAGCATGATTTCGACTTTGAATTTCTCGGGCTTTTGGGATTCGAAGATCCGATCCGCGCGGATGTGCCCGAGGCCGTTGGGCTCTGCCGGCAAGCAGAGATCCGGGTTGTTATGATGACGGGCGATTATCCCGAGACCGCGATGACGATCGCCCGCGGAGCGGGTCTTGAGGGTCCGGAGGAGTGCCTGACGGGTGCTCAAATTGAGGTGCTCAGTGACGGGGAGCTTTTGGAGCAGAGCCGGCGCGTTTGTGTCTTTGCCCGCGTGACGCCGGCGCAGAAGCTGAGACTTGTTCGAATTCTAAAAAGCGAGGGGAGGGTGGTGGCGATGACCGGCGACGGAGTGAACGATGCGCCGGCACTCAAAGCTTCGGATATTGGAATCGCCATGGGCCGGCGGGGAACGGATGTCGCGCGCGAAGCGGCTGATCTGGTTCTTGTTGACGATGATTTTTCCTCGATCGTCGACGGAGTCCGCGGCGGAAGACGTGTTTTTGACAATCTGCGCAAGGCGATGACCTATCTTTTAGCGGTCCACATTCCGATCGCGGGGATTTCCCTGATCCCGGTCATCTTCAAATGGCCGCTTGTTTTGATGCCCGTTCACATTGCTTTCCTCCATCTCGTGATCGACCCTGTTTGTTCGGTGGTTTTTGAAATGGAGCGCGAAGAGGCGGATCTGATGAAAAGACCGCCGCGCTCCCGGCAGCAGCATCTTTTGGACAGCCGTCTGATCACCGCGGCCGCTTTTCAGGGAATCTGTATTTTGGCGGCGATGCTGGCCGTTTTGGGTGCGTCCCACGGATCGGGATTTCCGGAGGCTGTTTCGAGAACGCTGACGTTTCTGACGCTGATCGCGGCGAATCTTGCCCTTGTTTTTGTGAACCGCGCCCGGGAAGGATCAGGCCCCCGAGTCCGCGGAGTCAACCCTGCGGCTCTTTGGGTTTCGGCCGGAACGATCGCCTCAGCCGCACTGATTCTTTCTGTGCCGTCTCTCTGCGAGCTTTTCCGATTCGCCCTTCCCCGGGCTGAGCTTGCAGCGGCCTCGATTGGCGCGGGCATTCTGAGCGTTCTGCCGTTTGTGTTTCTGAGGCCCTTTCTCGCAAGCGGACAGAGAAGCCCCGCGGGCCAATAGGCTTTTCTGGGCTGAATTCTCGCCGGGCTCTTCAGGAATACTTTCTTTAGGCCGAAATAAACGGCAGGATCCCAAAGCAATGCTTTCCCGAGCTTGGAGTTGCGTAAAAAACAGGTAAACTTCCTGATAGGATTGGAGTCTCAGAGCGTATGCAAAAAATCAGCAGTATTTTCTTCTGCCTCGCGGTCATGTCGGCCCTTTGCGGCTCAGCTTATGCGCGGACGGACAGAATTTTCGACGCGGGAGGGCAGGGTTACCGGGATGTGACGGTCAGCGAAAGCGGGAGCCTTGTCGGAGAGACGCGCTACAGCATCACAGGGCAGATTCAAAAATCCATGACCGTCGATGCGGATGCTGACACGGTGACCGAAATTGATTACGTCAACGGAATGCCCCGGGTGAAGCGCTTGATGGAGATCGGCGGAATTTTGATACGCAGCGATCGGTTCAACGAGAAAGGTCATGTTCTCGAAACCGAACGTTTCGATGAAACCGGGCCTGTGTTCCGCGTCCGCTACGTTCACGATCGGCAAGGGTTGATTTTGCAGGCTTCGCGCGTGAGCATTCAGGGTGATTCCCTCGACACGACCCACTACAGTTACGAATCCGGCCGTCTCGTCAGCGCCGTCCGTTTGCGCACTCAGGACGGTCAGCCGATGACCGATACGCTGCGCATGGATGCTGACGGCGCAGTCATTGAAGAGTCTGGTAATCCCTCAGGTATTCTGGAATGGGCTGTTCCGGGCCTGCAGTCTTTGCCGCCCCGAATTCATGAAAAACGAGACAGCAGCGGCAACCGCATACGGATTAAACAGAACCGCAATGAAACGTTTGATGTCACTGTGTATGACAAGATCGGAAGGGTTCTTGCGTGGCAGAAACTGCGCGCTTCAGACTGCCCGGGCAAGGATCTCTGTTCCGTGGTCGAGACTTCTCCTGCCAGAAATAACCCGCCTATTTTCACAGCCAGGTAAGAAAAAATTGGCCAGGCATAATGACTCATAAAGCTTTCTATTTAATGGACTTAAGTATTTTTTGAAAAAAGTGCAGGAAGGATTTTTCGGCACCCGCTAGAAATAAAGCTTGCACGATCTTTTTTTTTGATTACACTGTCGCCAGTTGTTTCAACGACGTGAAGTCAGCTCTTATCAAACAATATTGATAACCGCAAGCATGTCAGAAATGACCTGTTGCGGTTTTTTTGTTTCTGGGTCTGGTTCTTCACAAGAAAGGAAATATCAGTATGCCACAAGGTACAGTGAAGTGGTTCAATAACGAAAAAGGTTATGGCTTTATCACCCCTCAGTCTGGCGGCAGTGATGTCTTCGTGCATCACACGGCCATCCAGGGAACGGGTTATAAGTCCCTCAACGAAGGCGATAACGTCTCCTTCGATGTCGTTAAAGGACCCAAAGGCGACCAGGCCGCGAACGTTGTAAAAAACTAAGCAAAGCCCTCGCAAGACAAGAAACCCCCGTCTCACCAAGACGGGGGTTTTTTTTTGGATCCATGGATATTCGGAGTTCATGATTAAAGAATGAGTTTTACATCTCCCCAGAAGCACACGATCCGCGATCTAGCGCTTGTTTTTCTCAAGCTGGGCTGTTTCTCCTTTGGGGGCCCTGCGGCGCACATCGCGATGATGGAGGAGGAACTCGTTCGAAAAAAGCGCTGGATCACCCGCGAGAAGTTTCTTGATCTAACGGCCGCCTCCCATTTGATTCCCGGGCCGAACTCAACAGAGCTGGCACTTCACCTCGGTGCGCACCGAGGCGGCGTACCGGGGCTTGCAGCCGCGGGTAGTTG
>VFQY01000066.1 GCA_018883425.1 Candidatus Omnitrophota bacterium
GCTCTCTACGGGTCCCGTGACATCACCCAGGAATCTGACCCCGTCCCGGACAATTCGGGTGCACGCAATATCCGTAAGCTTATCCTGGTCAACCCCGCGCACCAGGGACTCGTCTTCGCCTTCAGAATTCTGCACGAAGGCTTCCGGCCGGTTCATGGGGTCTTCATGAGACGCTTCACGCCGTACGAAATTTTTACGCACCCGGCTTTCTTTATGATGATGCCTCGTTATGATCTGGAAACATTCGTCGGCCAGAACGGGCGGGCCGTACCGATTTCTCTCTACGATGCTGACAATTGGGTGCGCTACGGCTGGTCTGTCTTCAGCGAGGATGAGCAGAGACGTCTCGAGAAATTCATGCGCAAGCGATTTCCCCTCACCTGGCAGACTGAGATGGAACGGGAAAATAAACAGATGATCAATTACTTGCGGAGGGTCTTGGCTCGGGCCGTCCTGATTCAGAAAGCCGTGAGCGAGAAACTCCACAGGCTGCCCGACACTGTAGAGACCTACGTCTTTGTCACGGAATGGGGACCTACGCCCGAGCGCGTGTGCCTCGAGTTGCCCGAGGGTAAAGTTCACTTTGAAGACGGCGAGTTCGGCGTCGAGCTTAAATCCGAGGGGGATCACCTGGTCACAAGCTCAAGCCTGCGGGGCAATTATATCGGGCCCGTCCCCCGCTATATTTTTTTAAAAGAGGAACACCGCAGAATCGCTAACAACCGTAAGTTTCATGAACACGCTCTGCGCATCTTGCGGGGCGAAGAGTAAATCAGGCAAGTTTCTCAAGTTTCTCCTGCAAGGTCAGCCAAAGTTCCTCGCACCGCGCTAATTCTTTAACCAGAAAAGCGTGCCGCTCCTGCCTCTCCCGCGAATAGCCTGCAGCCTGCTGAGCCCACTGCCCGGCAATGTCATCGCGCTCAGTCTTGAGACCCTGGATCTTACTGTCTAATTCTCCCAGCTCTGCCGTTAGCCTGTTCTTTTCTTTACGGGTCTCCTCTGCTGCGTCCTCTTTTCGCGAGGGGTGCGGCTTAGAAACCTCTTTGTCCTGATAGCCGTCCGAAAAAAGTTCATCGCGCGCCAGCCTCTCCAGGAAATAGACGTAGTCTTCGTAAGACCCGGGATAGCGAAGGACGCGCCCGTCCTTGACATCGAGAATAGTCGTCGCGACCAGGTTCACGAACGTCCTGTCATGGCAGATGAAGAAAACTGTGCCCTCAAACTGCCGGAGCGCCGAAGCGAGAGCCTCGACCGTTTCGAAATCAAGGTGGTTGGTGGGCTCGTCGAGAAGAAGCACATGGCATTTAGCGAGCAGCAGACCGGCAAGCACCAGGCGGGCCCGTTCCCCCCCGGAAAGAACCTTGATCTTCTTTTTGACGTCATCCCCCCGGAAGAGGAAACTGCCCGCGATATTGAGGATATCCTGCTGCGTTACCCCCCTCTCCGCGGAACGCGTAAGATAGGTAAAAATATCGTCTTCAGGGTGCAGCGTCTGGAAAACATGCTGCGCGTAGTAGCCTATTTTCAGCCCTGTTCCCCATCGGAAACTGCCGGACTTCGGCAGCAAGTCCCCGGCAAGAGTGCGCAGAAAGGTCGTCTTCCCCTGGCCGTTATCCCCCAGCACAGCCACGCGCGATCCGCGCTCAATTTCCATGGAGATCTCAGAGGCAACCCATTTATCAGGATATCCCACTCCGAGATCATCGACAAAAACAGCAATTCCGCCCTTGCGTTCAATAGAAGGAATCTTGATCGAGACCGTACTCATCGGATGAGAAATCTCAATCGTTTTGAGTTTATCGATCTGCTTCATCTTCGATTTGGCCCGAGTCGCAGTGGAGGCGCGCGCTTTGAACCGGTCAACGAATTCCTGGAGCTGCGCGCGTTTTTTTTCCACGGCCTGGTTATACGCCATCTTCTGCTGAAGCTGTTCCTCCTTGAAAGCAAAGTACTCCTCAACATCGCCCGGATAAAGCATGACCTCACCGTTCTCGACTTCGAGTGTGTGGTCGCAGGTACGCTTGAGAAATTCCCGGTCATGCGAAACGATGAGAAATCCGCCGTTAAAATCCTGCAGAAAATTCTCGAGAATAATCAGTGTACTCAGATCCAGATAGTTGGTCGGCTCGTCCAGAACAAGAAAGTTCGGATCCCTCAGCAGCATCGCTGCCAGTTTAACTCGGGTCCTGTATCCGCCTGGCAGCGCCTTGATGGGCTGATCTAGCTTTTCGTTTTTGATTTGGAAACGGCCGGCAATCTCGGCGCATTCCCAATCTTCTTTGCCCGTGTATCGGGCAAGGAATCCCAGAACAGTCTCCTCCTCGCGGTAAGGATCATGCTGTTCCAGATAGCTCAGCCGGAGCTCGTTATTGCGGCTGATCGTTCCCCCGTCGGCTTCTTCCTGGCCGGTGATGATTTTACAGAGAGTGGATTTACCCGTTCCGTTTCGGCCGATCACGCCGATTTTCTGGTATTTCGAAAACGACGCTGTGGCGCCTTCAAGGAGAACCCTGGCACCGTAACTTTTGGTGATACCTTTGATCTGAAGCATGACACTCATGAGAATCAATCCTTCGTTGAATGATTAGACTAGCCCTTCCAGCTCAGGCGGAAGGGCGCTTTTAAACGTGATACGGCGGCCGCTGACCGGATGAAAAATTTCAAGTCTCGAAGCGTGCAGCGCCAGCCTGCCTGCGGGATTCTTCAGACTCCCGTAATCCTTATCTCCGGCAATCGGGCAGCCTAGGCCCGACAAGTGCACCCGGATCTGATGTTTTCGTCCGGTTTCGAGGCGAACCTCGAGCAAACTAAACTCTTTATTTTTTTTGAGCACTCGATAGTGCGTCACAGCTTTTTTTGCTTCAGGACAGGGCCGGCAAGTTTCCACCCTGAGCCGTTTGTTTTCCCTCAGATAATTCGTCACGGTTCCCTCCTCGGGATGCGGACAGGATTCTACCGCGGCGAGGTAGGTTTTAGAAAACGTCTCCCAATCGCGCTGCAGCTGCTCCTTCACTTTGACATCTTTGGCGAACAGAAGAACGCCCGAGGCGCCGCGGTCAAGACGATGGACGACGAAGATCATCTTGCGCCTTCGTGCCTGGAGACCCCCCCGCCTTGGATTCAGGGGATGCCGAAGATTCTCTTTTCGGTTGAGATAGTCATTCACAGCAAAAATCGCTGTCCGTTCACGGACCGTTTCAGACGCGATACTCAGCAAGCCTGAAGGTTTATCCGCGGCAATCAGGAAATCATCCTCAAAGAGAATTCTAACACCCCATGACGGGATGACGGCGGCTTGATCCTGACGGCCTGAGGCCACCGCGATTTTATCACCGGGACGTACCGGGTGATCGAACCGCGTGACTCTGCGCCCGTTCACGAGCACACCCCCGTTCTTCAAGCACTGCTTCAGCCGCGTTCTCTTCGTGTCCGAAAATAGCCTCAGCAGCGTTTCAAGGAGCAATCCTGATTGGTCGGCCTGACAAACGCGCATAATGGTCTCGCATTGTAATGAGAGCGCGCCGAAGCTCAAGAAAATTCGTTCCTAAGTTTCCGCTTGATAAACCGGGGCCTGAAAAAATGAAATTCGTGCTATTTTTTTCGAGAACTGAAACAGTAATTTCTAGCATCTTTTCTGCCTGCCTTGCAACCGCATCTGCGGGATTTTACACTCTGCCCATACGGAATCGGGGCATCCAATCCGGGCGCTTTGATCCGTCACTGGAGGGTCTCTAATGAAAAGTGATTCGGTTATTGGAAGAATGGGGTTCATGATCTTATCAGGAATCTTGATGGCAGCGCCTTCGCAGGCTGTTTTCGCCGGTGAAGCTCATCAGGCCCAAGCCGAGGAATCCGCGGCTGCAGATGAGAATTATGACCTCTACAGTGAAGGCTACGACATGGAGGAGGCCATGCCGACAGCAGCAAGTCAAGGCGAAGAAGTCAAGGCTGCTCATTCACCCGGTGAAGCGGGTCAGCAGCATTCATCGGGCTATTAGAATTTAACGGCCCTGTTGATTTGAAGGCATTGAGCGGCGGCACCCGGAAGGGTCCGCCGCTTCGTTTAGGATGCGCGGCTCGGCACTTCGAGACGATTTCTTATTTCGGCTGCAGTCGCTCCGAATTCAACAGCGACCAGGATGATGCCGGAGCATTCTTCATAGCGCTCTAGAAGGAGCGCCTCCTTGAGGTAAAGGAGCGCGGTGACTTTGACGGGGTGACGGCTGATTCTCCTAGCGCTGACTTCAGGAATCAATAACTCAGGAAGACCCATAATTCCTCCTTGGCTGTCAGACCTATTTTCGGCTTTACTCCTCTAAAAACTTAAAATAATTTATCCTGCGTCGTGCCCAACCCTTTCGCTGAGCCCGAAAAAACGCCCCGCGGCGATCCCTTCACTTCGGCGGAATCTCCAAATCTGGACAGAACGTGCCTCGCTCCCCTATCGTCCGTCACCTCAACGCGCAGGCGGGCACGCGCATCGGGAGGATCCAGCGCGCTCTGACTGATCGTCACGCGCTGAGCATCCTCGGGCAGGTCATAAAGCCCGCCTCTTTCGAGAATTAAACTCTCATTGACTCCGCCGGCGCGCACGATCGTCACCTTCACCGGAATATCGCCCTCGTTCTTGAGGCCGCCCGATGATCCAAAAGGTTCAGCCCCAAGATCCGCCGAACTCAAGGAGGCCCACCAAAGCATGATCAGGAGAGCGGTCTCAAGACGGCCTTTCACACCCGGCCTTCATGGGATGACAGCCACTCCTCGGGACTATAGAGTTTCAGACTGAGTGCATGGATTTCCCGATCCATCTCTTGGGCGATTGTTTGAAAGACAAGCCGGTGTCTCTCCACAGGCGCAAGTCCTTTAAACAGGGGTGAAACGATCTCGGCCTTGAAATGTCCCGCACCGCGCTGAGATCCCGCATGACCCCGATGCTTCGCACTGTCATCCTGAACAAGGACATGCGGTGCGTCGAGACGAATCTTCAGAATTTCAAGAAGCTCATCAGCTGTCATTTTCAGGTCCGTTGCCGTCAGAATCGTCGCGCGTCAGCAATTCCCAGCCGCGAGCCGCTAAAAAAACCGATGCCAGGAAGAAAGAAAGGAATCCCAGGAGCCCCAGTGTAGGGTCCTTTTGGGCACCGGCCCAGAGCGAGGCTAGGAGCATAAAAAAAGCCGGCACCCAATACCCCGCCATCACCCTGATTTTTTTTCCAGAATTCATGGCGCATTTTCTCCTTTAAGAAGGGATCCGTAACCCTCGCGGAAAGACGGGTAAAGGTATTCAAATCCCATGACTTTAAGTTTGCGGTTTCGGCATCTTTTTCCCGCCGGTTCCAAGGCCTCGAACTCCGGGAGTTGAGTCTGTCTGGCAAGCCTCTCGGATAACCAACGGGCAAGATCCCGGTTTAAAAAGGGTTCGCAGTCTGTCCCTAAGTAAACTTGCCCCGTCTGTCCATGATCTAAAAGAAAGTGAATCGCCCGGACCGCATCATCGCGGTGAATGAGATTGAGGTAGCGGAGCGCGGCCGCTGAGCCCGGATCCGGCCAGATCCCTTGGCGGAAAGCCTGAAGACGGTTACGTCCCGGTCCGTAGATGCCGGACAGCCTCAATATCATACTTCGCGGGTGCCGGCGATTTAGGGTTGACTCAGCTTCGAGCAGAATGCGCCCTTGCTCGGTTAAGGGTACGGCCGGCGTCTCTTCATCGACGTCCTCCCCGGAGTCAGCCCAGACTGAGGTGCTCGAAATCCACAGAAGCTTTTCCTGTCCTGAAAAACGCGAAAGAGCGGCCTTTAATCCGTCCACATAAACGCGTCTGTAGTCGTCGGGAGTATGCTGATCAGGCGCAATCGAAATAAGAACGTTCCCGACCAGGGGAAAATCTTCAAGTGTTTCCGGTTTGAGAAGATCTCCTAAGACCGGCACAAGCCCAAGGGCCTGCATCTCGGTTTTTTTTTGCGGGTTACGGATGAGAACGTAAACCTTATAACCGGATCCGAGCGCTTCCTGAGCCGCTTTGAGACCGATGTAGCCTGGCCCAATCACCAGGAGACTTCTCTCATTCCTCGTCAAGGCGCGGGTCTCAGCCTTCCTGCTCAGCAGGGACTGAAGACTCCCCCATCTTGGGGGATCGAGGTATCACGCGGACACTCTCGAGGCTTCTGAGCATGTTGAGACCTTCCGCATCCGGGACCGCTCGCGCAGAATTCACAGCATTAAGCACCTGAAGCTGAGGGCCTTGAGAGGTTGCTTCGGCTGATTCTTTCAGTGTGTTGACAGCCTGTACGGCTCTTAAAGTCTGTCGAAGCTGGAGCAGCTGATTTTTTCTCTCTTCTTCCGGGTCCAGTACCGGAGGAACAGCACTCTGAGGCAGGGCACGGTTCGAATAACTGCCGGTATCAGCATCAACGCCTGCAGCCGCTGCTGAAGAATCCTCCTGAGCCCGGGCTTGAACTCCGGCAAACAGAAAAGAAAGAAGAAAAAGGCTGCTGAAAACGAACCATCGGCTCATGACTTCCCCCATTTAAATCTCGTAATTTGTTTCAGAAAAAGGTCTAGCGGAACGTTCGGGTATATCGGCAATCCATGGCCTTTCTTCAGAAGAATTCTGCTAAACCCAGCCGTTCAATTTGCCGACATTATGTCATCCATGGCTTCTGCGTCCAAACGAAAAAATATTCTGATCGTTGATGATGAACCCGAAATCCGGGAAGTCGTCGGAATGATGCTTTCCGAACACGGCTATCGGATTCGAGCAGCTGCCGATGGCGTCGAGGCTCTCGAAATCATCAAGGAAAAAGCCCCGGATCTGATTCTGCTCGATATGAACATGCCCCGAATGGGCGGAGTGGTCTTTTACCATAACATCGCGAACACCTATGACGGAAGTCCCCGCTATCCTGTATTAGTCATCACGGGGCGGACCACGCTGGAGCAGCTTTTCAAGGACTTTAAAGTCGACGGGTTTATTTCCAAACCCTTTAACTTTGATGATCTCCTCGCCGCGGTCGAACGAACTCTCGAAAAGCATTACGGCGAATCAAGTCCCTCTCAGGCTGATGTTCCACCTCAAGCAGAGCTTACCAAACCGTCGCGGAAAAATCCCCGTGTACTGGTCATTGATGCCAACGAGGACAGGTTCCATGGGATCGTCATTAGCTTCATGAACTCAGGCTATGAAGTTATCGGAGCCAAGAATGACCGCATGGCGGTGCATTCGGCAGGTCTCGACGAGCCCGATGTCATCTTTATGAAAATCAAGACCCTGAAGCCGGAATCCAAAGAGTGGATGCTTGCCGCTGCCATTAGACAGGTGCGCAAAGCGGCCTGCACACCGATTGTTTTTTACCCTGAAGGACATGACCCCTTTTCAGCGGCCGATGTCACGCGCCTCCTCGAAGAGATACCTGCGAGCCGCGTCCTGAGCAGCGGCGATCCTGATCTTTTAGTCAGGGAATTTGAGAACCTTCTCAATTCCGCGAAACAAACTCCCGCCTAGATTTTAGACGGCCTTTAGAGCCTCGATCGCCTGCCCGGCACTACGGGCGCTAAGAATCGATTTTAAAGCGTCCCCTGAAGCGAATCCTTCAGCCGTCATTCGCTCAAAGAAGCTCCACAAACCATCGAAATACCCCAAAACATTGATCAGTACCATCGGCTTCAGATGGGCACGGAGGTGTTTGAGAGCAAGGCATTCTGCTAATTCATCAAGCGTACCCACACCCCCGGGGAGGCAAACAACCGCGTCCGCAATTTCAAGCATGCGTGCTTTTCGTTCGCGCAGATCCGCCGAAATAATAACTTCTGAGCAGTCTCTAAAGAGCAGTCCTTGGCTCATCATCTTTTCGGGAATGATTCCCGTAACACGGGCTCCCCCGCGGACCGCGGCTCGAGCAAGAACTCCCATCAGCCCCGAGTCAGTACCTCCAAAGACGAGTTCAGCGCCCTCGTGAGCAATCTTCTGCCCAAGTTTGCCCGCTTCAAGGACGAAGGCGTCGGCGGCCCTGGAACTCGAGGAGCAGAAAACGAGTACTTTTTTATTTTTTAATTCCATGGCGCTTCTCTGCCTGCGAGGCCGTTCAATCTCCGGAGGATCACTGCCGCTGCCGAAGGATGTCGGCCGAAGCTGAGCCGTCTTGATGGTAGGCATGAATTCGTAAAATGAGAGGCTGGGCCTCGGAGAGAAGGTCTTTTGAGAAATCGCGCGTTTTCTGAAAATACCCTTCCCCGGGTAAATTCGAAATCTTCCGGCATCGGATTTTCCGCCGGGTGAAAAACCCGAATCCCAGGTCAATCTGCATCCACACCATTTCTTTTTCTGCCCTGCTTTCAAACCAGGCTCTGCAAACGTTAAGCCCGCTTTGGAGTTTTCCGTGGAACCGCCGAAAGTCGAAGCCCTGATTCGTCCTGACTGAACGGACATAAGTGCCCGAAAAGAAATCACGCCCGCTGTTGAGAAACTCCCGATAGCATCCGAACCCCAGATCAAGAAGCAAACTGCGCGGGTTGGCTCCGGGGGCCAGGCTTCGGACGAGCGGATAGACGTAGAGGTCCGCCGATTCGTTCTCTGAGCCGGAGGATCGGTCCGTCCCTTGGTCTGAAGAACCTTGTTTCCGGCTCTTCGCGGAGGCCTGTGAAACGGCGCTCTCCAACTTTCGGCTGCTCCACCCCCATGCCTCCGCATGGGTTTCAAGCTTTTCGCGTTCCTGAGAATCTCGAACCGGAAGCAGGGCACGGTAATGGCTCCACGTCAATTTTCCCGGCGCCGGGAAATTGGCGTAAGATCGTGCAAATTGAAGCGCATAATACAGCAGCGTCTGGTTGGTGGAGAGATCCTCGGCGAGCCTCTTGAGAACCTGCTTACCGTAGTCTGCCCTGCCCGCATGCTCAAGGATGTGCGCGTCGATGAGGCGCCCCACCTGCCAATAGGTTTTTGTCTTTTCATCCTCGACGGCGCGCTGTGCCCGAAGCCGCCCTTCTTCGAGCGTTTGGCCTACCTGCTTGCGCAAATGAACATAGCTTCGGACATCCGGAAGGGCCGGATTATTTCTTTTTCGGACTGGCTCAGCAAGGGACGCAGACATTTTTTTCTCCTAGTTATCGGACCGGAAATGAGTAACGGAAGAATACAGTGCAGGCTTGAGAAAAAGCCGCGCTTTAGGCGTAGCTCTGGGTCATAAGTTCAGCCTCAACCCTTCGGCTTATCTCGTCATGAAGGGTTTGGACTTTGAGCTGTCCGCCTACCAGGCGGAGAATCCCGGGAAGAAGCTCGGACCATTGCTTCAATTTTTCCGCGTTCACCCTGACAGCTCCCTGTTCGGCAATGACACGCGTCAGCAAAAGGACCACGGGAAAAACGCTATCTGCCTCGGCCTCCGAACGGACAATGCGGGAGCTATGCCCCTCGACCCATTCCCCCGCTTCGCCCAGCCCATAGACGAGAGCCCCGGGATGCCTCGCGAGAAAAGCAGGAAGACTGCTGCGAATTCCGCTCTGGGAGATTTCCGCAAACTTCGCAACCCCAAGGCGCGCGATCTTCCGGATCAAAAGTTCCGCCGCTGGATCAGCGCGGTCCTTCGGATGCAGGAGAATCATCACATCCGCTGACACTCGGTCCGGATTTTGCCCTTGAAGAGCCGATAAAGAGCGGAGATACCGATACAGATTTTCCCGAACCGCCTGCGAGGCAGGCAGACGATAGGCAAAGGTGAATTGCAGTTTCTGGGTTGGGGACCTATTGATTTTTTTTCTGCCGAGCAGATCCTGAAAATAGATTTCAGGAACGGCCTCGACAGATTCAGAGGCCGGATCGTTCCGGACTTGGAAACGGGCAGTTTCCGAAGCCCTTGCGCTCAAACGGGCATAAGCCGGGTCTTGACCCATTCGGTTGAGTTCCCGGATTACAGGCTCCGCACTCGGGCCGCTCAAAACTCTTTTGAGCCACGCCGAAGCCTCGGGTCCCATAGCCCTGGATTCTGCTAAGGCTGAAAGTATTTGATCCCCGTAGAGTTCTTTGAACTGCCTCAGTTCGCTGCGGCGGGTTTCCGATGCTTCCTTGATCTTTACGTAAAGATCACGCTGTTCAGTCATCAGCCCGTTGAGTGTGCCCGAAAAACTTTCGGAAAACTCGCGCAGGCATTGTTCGAAGATAGCCATCGGCAGAAAAACAGCCCTATCCATCTCCTCATAATTAATATGAATCGCAGTCTTTTCTTCGTCGGTCAGCCGGTAAAGATAGACCGTAACAAACTCCCGGTTCTTGATATTTTCCTTTTCGTAACTGCGTGCGTACCCTGTCTCCGAACTGATCAGCTGCAGGCGCTGGGAATCGAGCGTTATCCCAAGTTCCTCCTTCGTTTCACGCAAAATGGTCTGGAGGCGGGTTTCGCCCATATTGACATGACCGCTGGCCGAAACCTGAAGTTTTCCGGCCGAAATGTCTTTCTTCGAACTGCGTTCCTGAAGAAGCAGCTTTCCCGCGGAATCGAAGATGTAAACGTGGGCAACGGCGTGCCAATCCCCATCACGATGGATCTCGGGCTTGGTCCTTCCCTGCTCAGGGATTGTCTCCCCTGACACCCCATCGACAATCGCGAGAATCTCCTCCTCATCAGCCATCCTCCTGGACTCGCCCGTCAGCACCCATTCTATGCCGGGATCATCCGGGAGATTTCGTAATTCCGATCGAGGCCTCGGCAGGAGCTCTGCCGTGAGTTCGGCGCCGTTGACTTGGAATGAACCCGCGCGGTTTTGTCCCGCCTTGTCCCGCTCAAATACGATGAGCAGCTCGTCAGGCTGAGGAACTTTTTGGGCTAGTGCTGTCAGATCCAGATTCAAAGTTCGGCCAGGGCGGGCCTGGGTTACCTCGAGAGAGGCTTGAACAGCCTGCCCCGAACGGCTGCCCTTCAGCTCAATTTTGAATGTTTCGGGAAGCACGGAGTCCTCCGAAAAGGTCAGCTTTAAAGTCCGGTAAGGTGTAAGCTCAAGGCCCGCCGTCTTCAGCACGAATCCGCTGAAAGCGTTCTTGTCATCGACTTGATAGCGTACCCGCAAGACTCCCCCGGCATCGAGGGTCTCTCGGTTCCCGGGATGATTCGGATTCTGAGTAAAGAAACCCGTTTTGCGGTAGGTCCTGAACAGGCTCACCCGGGATACTGGCTTCGGAGCAGGATGAGTGACATCGAATTGCCGGAACTCCTTTTCGATTTCCCGATAGTCGGGCCAGCGTTTGACGATCTGACGAAAATAAGGCGCAGCCAGAGCCTCCACGATGAGAGCTTGGTTCATGAAAATTCTTTTGGTGCCGAAGGCTTTCCCTGAGGAAGGGTCAACGGCATCGGGCAAGCCCCATCCCGCAGCATAAGATTCCTCGCGCTTTGCCGCCAGGATAAGCTTCCGCGCATTTTCAAGGGCTGCGGGCTGTTGGGAGTTTAAAGCAAGAAAAACTCCGGCTGGAACTGTGACTTCAGGCATCAGCAGCCCATAGGGTTCATAAATTTCCGGATTGACCCCGGTCCCGGGTGCCGTTCCGGCAAACAGGTAACCCAGCTGGTCAGCTTGCCTACGCGCCGCTTCAAAATAGTATTTTGAACTCGTACCCAAAATCTCCGGTGAGACAGACTCCGCTTCCAGAAACTGCAGTCCCTCATATTCGGTCCATGCCGACATCGTCGCATCGCCTAAACCGATCGGATATGCCCTCTCATCAGAACCTTCCGCGAAAGTCCACTGATGCCTCAACCGGGACAAAGCCTGCAGCCCTTGCACCCTGCGTGCGGAAAGGTCCCGGCGAGGGTCCCCAAACAACTCGGCAATCAGCAGGAAGTCGCGCGCCTCCGAGTGACGGTTGTCAATTTTGGATTTTGAAAAAATCACCTCCGGTGCTCCGTCGGCCTGAAAGACCTGGCTGTGCAAATGGCCTTCACTGTCCAGGAAGGGCCGATAGTCCGCCTGAGCAAGAAGAGACTCCGCCAGCCTTACGATCTGAGCGTTTTTGAGCCCTTCCACGTAGCCTCCCCTGAAAACCTCGGCAAGCAATTTCAAACGGACGTGCGTTAAAGCCATGTCGTAGGCTGCGTAGGCGGCCCCTGACTGACCGGGTCGGTCAGGAATAGCCAGAATCTCGGGCTTGACGGAAGAGCGGCCCAGAATCAGAACCTCGGGTAAAATGCCCGTATTGATGCCGCGGCTTCGAAGACCAAATTCATCCACCAACGTTTTGAAATACTTCAAGGACTCAAGTGTCCGCGCTGTGACCGCCCTGGGCGACATGTCCTGCCAGCCCTGACGGGGGTTCCCGTCTTGATGAGCAAGGGCAGCGGCAAGATCTGAACTCCAAAGGAATCCCATATCTGCCGACTTCATCCACCCGGTTGCGGGCGTCTCGGCGCGCGAGGCCTGATTGAAGGGTAAACCGCGCTCATTTCTCATGCGGAACAATCCCCGATATGTGTCGGCGAAAATTTCGGCAAACAGCGGGTCGCTGAGCAGCGGATTGGGATCGAGCTTCTTGGAAAGGCCGCGCTCCGCGGGATCGGCATTTTGTGCCTGCGTCATCCAGAATTGAAACCATGCCATCACCCCGAATCCGCTCAGCGCCAGGGTGAGAAGTTTACGCCGTTCTAAACTTTCGTCAGGTACTGATCTCAGCTCGGATCTTACGGCCTGTTCACGGGGTTTTTCCCCATGATTCGATCGCCGCGGACGTCCTTTCAGCCATGACTCAGGGACGTGCGATCCTCTTGGCGCGAAGCTTTTCACAGCGGGCCAGGCAACAGCGCCGGACCGCGCGGTCAGAGCAGACCATGATTCCTGAAGAGCCTTCTCTTCTCGAGGCATTTGTCGCAGGCTATCGGTAAAGCGCCGAAGCCTTTGCTGCCATTGCACCCGAAACGCTGTCTGATCCTCTTCGCTGAGTAAACTGTAAAGCGAGCGGTCCATCAAGCGCAGTCCCCAGTTTCTCGCAAAATCATCGGGCTCATCCCTCCGATCTCTTTGATAAATCTCCCGCCATTCGAGAAAAGCCGCCCTGCCGCGAAAGCTGTCTTTTTGATAATGCTCCAGAATACGATGCACTGCAGACTCCTGAAACCCACGATAGACATCCGCTTC
>VFQY01000009.1 GCA_018883425.1 Candidatus Omnitrophota bacterium
CTTCATCACCTCGGCATTCAGATTTCAATTGATGACTTTGGAACGGGTTACTCCTCGCTGACCTACCTCAAGAAATTTCCGGTTCACGCCCTAAAGATCGATCAGTCATTCATCCGTGAGATCACAACCGACCCTGATGATGCGGCCATTACGGCGGCCGTCATCGCGATGGGGCACAGTCTCAAGCTGAACGTTATCGCCGAGGGGGTGGAGACGAACGAGCAGCTTCAAATGCTGAAAAATTTGAAATGTGACCGGATGCAGGGCTATTTGTTCTCGAGGCCTGTGCCTGAAAAAACGATTACTCCGCTCATCATGGAGGGGTGGCGCCTCAAAACCAGCGGCCAGCTGACCTGAAACGAGATTACGCCGTCGCAAAGCCCTAAACATTCTGCTATACTCTCGCCGCTATGGGCATGAAAAAAGTCTCTTCAGCCTCTTTTGACGTGATCGTTTTGGGTTCCGGAGCTGCGGGTTTAGGGGCCGCGGATGCTTTCGCCTCCCGGGGATTAAGAACTGCGGTGATGGCGCCGTCGTCCGTGTCGGGGGCCGCCTCTCCCAGAGCCGCCGGAATTCTGGATCCCCTTCTGGAACAAAATCAGCAAAGCCCGCTTATCCCGGCCGCGATTGAGGCGTTTCGCCGTTTTCCGGAATTCCTGGAGCGGCTCAAAAAGTCGACGGGCTCTGACGCTCTTTACCGGCAAACCGGCATGCTTTATCTTTCCAGTAATCCCTTCGAACGGCGGGAACTTGAGCGGCGTTTCAAGTGGCAAAAAAAATGGATGCCCTCCCTCGAGTTACTCTCCAAATCCCAGGTCCTTGAGCGGTTCCCAAACGTTCATCCCAAAATTCTCTCAGGCCTCTTTTATCCTGAAGTCGGCAAAATTAACGCCCCTGAATTCCTCAGAATTTTCAAGAAACACCTCAAAAAAAACGGCGTTCATTTTCTAGAAGATTTGAAGCCTCCCCGCATTAAATCGGGGCTCCCGGGAAAAGGCGTTCAGGTCGGATTCCGCGGGCGGGTTTGGAATGCCCGTTTCGTTGTGAACGCCGCGGGGGCATGGGCAGGTCAGAAAGGACTCTCCGCGAAACGCTTAAGCGTTAAACCGGTCAGAGGTCAAATGCTTGTTTTAAAAGCACAGCGCTCGCATTCCGTGATCCTTCACTCGCTAAGCGGCGGATATCTTGTTCCTTGGGAAAAAGGAATCCACCTGGCAGGATCCACGGTTGAGTACGCGGGGTACCGGGACAGGGTCACCGTCGAGGGCCGCAAGGGAATCCTTAAGAGGATCTCGAAGGTATGCCCGGAGGTTCTCGAGATGAAGGAGGTCGGATGCTGGGCCGGTCTTAGGCCGAGAAGCGGCGGGGGAATGCCTCTTCTGGGACCCGTCCCGGGTCAGCCCTGTGTTTATGCGGCCACGGGATATTTCCGCAGCGGCATTCTGCTGTCGTCTTTCTTCGGGGGGCTGCTTGCCGATTCGATTATGCTCGGTAAGGTTTCGCCGCTCATGAAGCCTTTTCTGCCGGCAGATAGCGGAAAGAAATTTTCTCGCAGCCATTCTGAGCATGGCGGGCAGGGATCATGAGGATACTGATTGTCGAGGATGAAAAAAGGATGGCCAGTTTCATTCAGCGCGGACTTCGAGAAGAAGGCCACGCTGTGGATATTGCCGAGGATGGCGAGCGCGGCTGGGATTACGCATCAGTTAACGAATACGACGTCATAATTTTGGACTGGATGCTTCCCAAGATTGACGGCTTGACCCTGTGCACAAAGATTCGTGAGGCGGGCTCGAGGGTGCCTATTTTGATGCTGACCGTTCGAGACACGGTCGAAGACAAGATTCGAGGCCTTGACCGCGGGGCAGATGATTACCTGACCAAGCCCTTCGCTTTTGATGAACTTCTGGCCCGCTTGAGAGCTCTCTCCCGGCGGCCCGGTCAGCTTCAGGCTGAGACAGTCCTGAAAGCGGCCGATATGACGCTCGATCTGGTTTCTCACAAGGTCATCATCCATGACGAGCCGGTCATTCTCTCTCAGAAGGAGTACGCGCTGCTCGAATTTTTGATGCGGCGCAAAGGCCAGGTGGTTTCCCGGTCGCAAATCGCCGAGCATGTCTGGGATTTGCATTTCGACCCCATGAGCAACACGATCGACGTTTACATTAACTTTCTCCGAAAGAAAATCGATACGGGCCGGAAAAAAAGCCGTATTGAAACTCTGAGGGGGTCAGGTTACCGTCTGTGCGAGACCTGAGTCTTATTTTCCGCAGTGTGAAGTTTCGATTGACCCTCTGGCACGCGTTTGTCCTGACTTTTTTTCTCTCGATTTTCGCGTTCCTCATGCATGCCGAGCTGAGCAAGGCCTTGGACAGAGATGTCGATCAGAATCTCACTCAGCAAGCGGCCTCCATTCAAAGAGCTCTTTCGCCGCAGCTGGTTCGCATTTTCCCCGCATCCAGTTCTTTGCCGCCTCTGATGAATTCAGGTTTTCCTCAGCACGGGCTGCGCCCCGAGCTCAGCGTTCAGTTGGGCGCCGTGCTTCAAGAGTGGGAACGTGCAAACCAGTTTTTGAGCCGCTCAACCCTTATGGCCCGCGTTCTTGTTTACGATCGGTCTCTGGTTCTTTCCAACTTGGAGGGGTGGCAAGCACAGATTATCTTTCCGGACTTTGAACGCGATTCAGCCTTTATGGAAAAGGGACGATCCTTCCAGACGATCCATTTTAGAGGCAAGCCTGTGCGCCTTTACTATGAGGCGTTGCTTTTCGAGGGCCGGCCCGTTTATGTGATCCAGACGGGCTATTCCCTTCAGGATGTTCAGAGTTCTCTCTCCCGCCTGAGAATCATCATTTTTCTCTGGATTCCGGCGGCGGCTGCTGCCGCAGCGGCGGCGGGCTGGTTTCTATCCCGAAGATCCCTGCGTCCTATCGATTCGATGATTCGAAAAGCCCGGGAGATTACGGGGGCGAATCCGGAAGGGCGGCTGCCGCGCACGGGAACAGACGACGAGATCGACCGTCTTGCCGCGACGCTCAATGAGATGATCGGCCGTATTGAATCCTCAACGCAGGCTGTTCGGGAATTCAGTATTGATGTTTCCCACGAACTTAAAACACCGCTTGCGATTATCCGCGGAGAAATCGACTTGGCTCTGAGAAAATCCAGGACGGCGGATGCTTTAATCGAGACCTTGAAAGTCATCGGGGATGAGGTGAATGGTTTGATCCGGCTCGTCGATGACCTGATGCTTCTCGTGCGGAGCGATTCCCGTCAGCTTCGTTTTGAAAAGAAAAAAATTCTTCTCGCGGATTTGCTCGAGAATGTTGTGAGCCGATTTCGGGAGCCCGCGGCGGCACGGGGACTGTCTTTATCCTTTGAAACTGCGGAGCCCGGCGCTGCTGTCCTCGGAGACGAAATTCACCTGAAGAGGTTATTCCATAACCTCGTCGACAATGGCCTTAAATTTACGCCCTCCGGAGGGTGGGTTAAGCTGACGATGTCCCTCGAGCCGGGCTGTGCGATGGTCCGAGTCGCGGACAACGGAATGGGCATACAGGCCGAGCTTCAAGAAAAGGTTTTTGCCCGCTTTTACAGAGAGGATCAAGCCCGGGCTCACGAAGGCTCCGGGCTGGGCCTCAACATCGCTAAGGCCATTTGCGATGCCCACGGAGGAACTCTCGCGATTCAAAGTGATCCTGGAGCAGGCACTGTCCTCAGCGTGCGTCTGCCGCTCGTCGAAGAAGATCACAGGGATTAAAACATTTTAATCTTATTTTAATCTTATTTTAATTATTTATTTTGTAAGCTCCCGCTAACAAGTGAGGAGTTTACAATGCAGATAACGCAGCAGCTTTCCCGACCGCTTCTAGACCGAATCCAGCAGGAATATCAGGAATTGTTCCGAGAGATTGCCTGTCAGCACACAGAAGATGCTGCTGAGCTCAGGGCCTTCATACAAAAAAAATTGCGCCAGATGGAATCTGTCCAGGTCGCGATGAACTACTACCTCGAAAGCGTTTCCAGTCAAACGAGTGAGGATCCCTTCGATCTTCGTGAAACCCTTCGCCAGCATAAACTCGAACTTCGATTTGCCCGCCGGCGCTGGAAACGTCAGCTTGTGAGTCAGGAAAAGAACCGCCGTTATCAGGAAAGGGCAGAGCATGTTCCTACCTTTGCTGCGTAAAGCATTTCTCAAACTCGATGTTTCGGGACAGGGTAAGCGCGAAGTCCTGAAGTCCCTTCTAGACGGGTTTCCCGAGAATCATTTTTCTGAAGAGAAGAAAGAGTGGCTGCTCGAACTGCTAGTCCGGCGTGAAGAGGCTGGAACAACTGCCGTGGGAGACGAACTCGCTCTTCCGCATGCATTTGTCGAGGGGCTCGAAACACCTCAGGCCGTTTTGGGCATAAGCCGTCAGGGGGAGGAGATGGGTGCTCTTGACGGTCAGCGGGTTTATGTCTTTCTTCTTGTGCTTCTGCCCGACTCGGAGGCAGGCCGCCTCTCCAAGCGGGCGATTTTTAGAAAAGCGCTCATTGCTTTTTCAGACCGTTTCATTAGGCAGCGGCTCCGTCAAGCTTTGTCCCCTCAAGAAGTTCGCGAGGTGATTGAGCAGGAAGAGATTTTCAGCCGAACCGCTTCGATTACAGTTTCTTAAGAGCCGCCGGCCGTTTTTTCAAGGTCTCGGGTTCATTCCGTTCGAAAAGATGGGGGGTCTTTAGAACGGGATAAATCCGGGACCTTTTCTTTTTGAAGAAGTCTCTTTCTTCTATTCCTGAAACTGCAGTAAGCGTCCCTGCGCAAGCTGTGTTATACTCCCCTAAGGTTTGCGATTCTCAACCCTCTTTCCAGAAAGGAATTCCATGAAATTGACAGCCGTGATAACTCTCCTCAGCGCTCTCCTATTCGCGGGGTCCGCTCTCGCGCAAGATCCGGCCGCGGTTAAAAGCCAGGCCGATTCCCAAGTCGTTGCGGCCAGCAAGCTCATGGAACGTGCCATGACGATGCTGCAGCAGTCTCCCATGGGCGGAGGCCGTGAAGCAGCGGTGGCTTTATTGGCGGAGGCCGGCCAGATGTTTGAGAAGTCTGCGGGTCTTTACAAAGCGCTTTATCCCAATTATGCGTCCAAGGAAGATGTTGAAAATTCGATTCGAGCCATGCAGGTATGTATCCAGAGAATCCAGGAAATCCGAAGGGCCTCTTAGCCCGGCCTAAGGAAGGAGTACCCTATGCTTAAGCCAACGCTGAGTGCTTTCTTGACGATGCTGATCTTGATGACTGCCGGGCTGCCTTTTGCCCTGGCATTTACTGGCAGTTATGAAGAGACCCTCACAATGTCGGAGCGGCGCATCGCGAAATTCAAAGTCACGGCAAAAGGCGAGTTCGTAAAAACAGAATTTCTCGAAGCTGACAGACGCGAACTTTTTCTCCGCAACGAGACAGGCACGTACCGTGTGATACCTGAGGAACGGACAGCGATGAAGCTGCCAGATTCCAACGACCCAAAAAATCTTTTGGATGATCTGGATGATTACGGCGCTTTTCTTCAGAGGAACCAGGCCAAGAGGATAGGATCTGAAACGCTTGGGGAGAAAGAGACGGACATTTACGAATTTTTGGACCCCATGACTCGCAGCAACTCCAAAGCCTGGGTGTGGAAAGAAAAGATGCTGCCCATCAAAATCGAAGTCCAGTCGCAGGAAGGGGTGCTGACCATCGAGCTCTCGAATATCGACATCGCGTCCGCGATCGACGACGCTGTTTTTGCGCTCCCCGAGGACTATCAGGTGATGACCGCCGAGGATGCGTCGGCGCCCGCCCTATAAACAGCCTCTTCGGGTGACCGGGTCTACGACCCGCTCCATTCAGGGTAGAACTTTTCCAGCCCCAGCAGGATCCGCGATGAAGACACTGCGATCGCGGTCTGACCCGCGTTGGCAGAAATAATACCGTAGAGTTTACCCTGCCGGCTGAGGATGGGCGTTCCGCTGTCGCCCGGATAAACCTTGAAACTGATCCTCAGGAGAGCCGCATCCGCGCCGCCGCCCCAGGGCCCCGCGCCCTTTCTGCCGATTCCCAGCAAGATACCTTCGCTGAGCGTTTGCTTGAGAAACATAGAATTGCCTATCGTGTACAGGGTGTCGCCCGCTGTGAGTTGTTCAGCGCTTGCAAGTTGAGCAAACGGCAGGGCTTTGCCGGTTTCGATTTTCAGAAGCGCCAGATCATCTTCGCCCGAGACAGCGATGAGAGCCGCAGGCCACTGCTGACCGTCATGCGTTTGAACGGCGACTTTTTGAGCGCCTGCAAGGGTGTGGGCATTCGTCACAATGACGCCTGAGGAAGTGATCAAAATGCCTGCGCCCGTTTTCTCCATCCGGAGAAGACCGGTCCCTGCGCTCGAAGAATCAAAACCTTCAGCGAGAGCAGATACTCGCACCATGGATTTTGAAGCCTCGTTAAGATCAGCGATCAGAGATGAGGACGCTTGCGCGGATTGAGAGCCGCTGAGTACGGCGGCCAATACGATCGCAAGACGATAATTTCTTCGAAAACAGTTCATAGATTTAGGGGGCAAAAACAAGACGTATACAATTTGAAGGAATTTGATTGCTGATTGAAAAAAAAGAGGGTTTCCCGCTTGCTTTCCGAAAACTTCCGGCTAAGATAACCCCACAATTTTGGGCCTTCGCAAACATCTTCGCGGTTCATCATTATCGTCCTGATTCAGGCTGATCTTATACCTCTTCGCGAATGTTTTTCCGGGGCCCTGTGCAATTTAACGCAGGCTGGTTCTCCAGTTTTTAAAGCAGGATTGGTCTTCAGTGCCCACTTTCGCCCGGAATCAAATCGCGAGTGCCCTCCGCAAGCGTGTCGATGCGCACCTTAAGGGTTACCGTCAGAATGTAGGTTTGCTCGGATCTGCGGGGCTGGGCAAGACGGACCTTCTCAGCGCAGCTTACCGGGAATTTTCCGCACATCCCAATCTTCTCTGTGCTTACGTCAGAGCGGAGAGTCTTGATTTTGAGAATCTGGCTGATCGGTGGGCCGGAGCTCTTCTGGCCGGGTACTGCAGGAGCGAGTGTTTACAGATCCCTGATGCGCGGGAGTTTGTTCATTCGGATACTTTGGAGGCCAGGATCCCGAAGACCTTCCAGATGATTCAGAAAATCCGCAGGAGCCTACACAAGGAACCTCAAGAGGCTCTTCTTCAAAATCTTTTTGCTCTGAGCGGGGTTTTGACGCAGGAGTCGGGCAAGAAGCTGATCCTTATGCTGGATGATTTCCAAGAAATGGGAGGCCTTCCGTGCGCCGATCCGTTTGGTCTGCTGGGCCGAGAGATTATGGTTCAGAAAGATACTCTTTATCTTGTTTCGAGCTCTCATCCTGAGCGGGCGCGGGAGATCTTTCGAGAGAAACTGTCGCTGCTGTTCGGAAATTTTGAAGTGATGGAGCTGCGGCCTTTTGATTTTCAGGAAACGGCGGATTTTATATCCCGGCATTTTCCGAAAACTACGTTTTCGACGCCGCAAAAAAAACTTCTGATCGATCTGACCAACGGTGATCCTCTTTATCTTGATCTGATACTCGACCGTCTGAAATTTTATCTTTCCCCTGAGACCGAAGAATATGTTTCCGACGGCTTGCTTTTTTTAGCGCTGCGCGAGGAGCTGCTCGACCATAAGGGAAGAATCGCGCTTTTGTTCGAGCGGATTTTAGATCCCTTACTGCGCCAGTGCAGAGAGGGATCAGCATCGCTTCGAGTCTTGGCGGCTGTGGCCTCGGGCCGCCATCGGCTGGGTGAAATTGCATCTTCGGCAGGCATCAAGACGCAAGAGGCGCAGAAAATTCTGCAGAAACTTGTGCATGACGATCACGTGCGGAAATGGGGGACGTTCTTTCTTATGGAAGATCCTCTTTTCCGTTTTTGGCTGAGAGAAGTTTTTCTGAGAAAACAGAAGCTTTGCGTTCCGGATGAAAGCGCTGTGGGTACGGAGCTCCTGGGCGCCATGCGGCGCAGGATGGAACTCATGGCGCACGAGGATGAGAAATTTTTCTTCAGCCGCGTTGAGCGTTTATTCAAGGAGTTCCGGCAGGATGCCGTAGAAATGGAAGCACGGAAAATGAAATGCCCTCAGTTTCTCGAGGTGGCATGTCATCCGGCGGAGGGGCGGTTCTCTCTCCTTGAGGCAAAAAATCAGAAGCAGCGCTGGCTCTGCCTCGTGGCCGATAGGCATGTTCTCGAGGAAGATGTCCTCGCTCTGATGGATTTGCGGGACAAGCCGGTCAAAAAAACGCAGCAGAAGATCATCATCGCTCTAGCAGGCATCGATCAAAATGCGAAGCTGATGGCGCAGACCGCAAAAATTCAGCTCTGGGGACTGCGGGAGCTCAACAGCCTTCTTGCAGCCTTTGATCTTCCCAAGCTCATGATATTCGAGGATCGCAAAAGTTATGGACCGTCTTTGGGCGCCTTGGCGCAAAGTCTATATTCGTCCTGAGAGCAAGAAAAGGCGCGGCTGCCTTTTTTGCGGTATTCTCAAAGCGAAACGCGATTCTAAAAATTATATTCTGAAGAAAACCCGCCACAGTTTTGCGCTCCTCAATCTTTATCCTTACAACAACGGGCACACGCTGATTCTTCCTCGAAGGCATGCCGCCGATTTGTGCGAGATGTCAGGAGAGGAAAAAATGGATCTCCTGACTCTTTGCGAGGAGCTGCAGGAGGCGATCCGCTCCTCCATGCGGGCTCATGGCTTCAACATCGGCCTGAATCTTGGGGCTTTCGCGGGTGCCGGGATACCGGAGCATCTTCATTTGCACATTGTTCCCCGGTGGAAAGGCGACGCGAATTTTATGCCGATCGTCGGCCGGACCAAGGTTATTTCCGAGTCCCTCAGTTCCGTGTACCGGGAGCTGACCCAAGCGCTGCGGCTGAGGTCTCGGAAAATTTGAAAACGAAAGCTGCTTCGAAGACGGCCGATGGGCTCGCCCCTTTTGCGATGCGGGCAAACGCGTCGCGCGGCCGCAGGCACTCTGAAAAAGAGCATCCCATCAAAAGCTGTTTTCAGCGCGACCGGGACCGCATCCTCTACTCGACGGCTTTCAGACGCCTTCAATACAAAACTCAGGTTTTTGTTAATCACGAGGGCGATCATTTCCGCACCCGCCTGACCCACACCCTTGAGACGTGTCAAATCAGCCGCACTCTGGCCAGGGCACTTGCACTGAACGAAGATCTTGCCGAGGCTATCGCCCTGGGGCATGACTTGGGGCACGGGCCTTTCGGCCATGCAGGGGAATGGGCGCTCAAGGAGGTCATGCGTGACCATGGCAGTTTTGAGCACAACGTTCAATGTCTGAGAATTGTGGAGCTGCTGGAAGAAAGTTATCCCGAATTTCGCGGCTTAAATCTCAGTTTTGAAACTCTTGAAGGTCTCAAGAAACATCCGGAGAGGTTTTATCAAGACAGGACAAGCCGTTTTCGGACGCTGGAGGCCGACCTTGTCGATTTGGCGGATGAGATAGCTTATTGCAGCCATGATCTGGACGACGGCCTTCGGGCAGGGCTGATTCTGCAAGAGCAGCTGAGCGGGGTTCAGCTCTGGAATGAAGCCCGCGCGCGAATGGATGCGGGCTCCCGGGATTTGGCCCCGGGAACTTACCGCTCCGGCGTTCTTCGCGCCATGCTGAACCTGATGGTCATGGATCTCATCGAAAATTCCCGAGCGAGGATTGAACAGGCCGGTTTGGACAGTCTTCGGGACCTTCAGAAGACCTCCCGTAAACTTCTGGTTTTTTCTGCCGGTATGGCCCGCAGTCAGCTGGAGCTTAAAAAATTTCTGATGCAGAATCTGTATCAGCATTACCGGGTTGTCCGCATGACGGACAAAGGGCAAAGGTTCCTCAAAGCTCTTTTTAACGCCTATTTGCAAAAACCCAAACTGCTTCCGCCGGAGACGGCTCGAAGGGGACAGGAAGAGGGGCTGCATCGGGCTATCTGCGATTACATCGCCGGAATGACCGACCGATTCGCCGTTCAGGAGTACAAGCGGCTGTTTGAGCCTCATGAAATCTTTGGTTCGGTGTAATCAGGACGTGACAATCTCTCTTTAAGTCGGTTAAAATACTTCAGATAGAGCGCTCAGACTGAAAGATCCAGGGAGGCTGTTCTCTTGATGTCAGAAGCGAAAAACAAAAAGACTGTGATTGAGCGTTTTTTGCTCCCGAGTGCTGATTGGCAGGAGGGGTATCGTTCGTTTAATCAGCTTTTTGGACGGCCTTTGGGATGGCTTTACATCGTCGACAAAGGCGATCGAAGTCAGCTTATTCGGCTGGACCGTAAGGATCAGTGCTCTTTTTTCGGCGCCTCCAAACAGAATCAGATTTCCACGGAAACTTTCCTGCGCAAGTATTGTGAAATGCTTGTTTCTCAGCAGGAGGGCCTGCCTGATTTCCCCGCGCATTTCAAAGATGCCTATGGAAAAAACGGGATTATTTTTGCTCTTCGCCACCTGGGAAAACTCAGGGCATTTCTGCTCCTGACCTCGCTCAAAGAAAACCGTTACCGCTATGAGTCTTTCCTGGGGCCGTTCAGGTTTTTTCTTTCATCGCAGCTTGAGCTCGCCTATAAAAACTTCGAACTTAATAATTTTTATGAGACCGTCCATCCGAGAGCTCTGGCTCTCTCGACCATGCACTCGGTTCACCGCGTGATCAGTGCGTCGATTAGGCTAAAAGATCTCCTGCCTCGTATAGGGCGCCTGAGTGCGCAGGTCATCAAGGCCCAGGGCTGTTCTATCATGCTGGTAGATGGCAGTCATGATTTTCTCATGCCCGCGTTTTCGTTCGGCAGCAGCGGGCGGTTTGTCCACAAGCATCGGGTCCGGATCGGAAGGGGGCTGGAGGGAAAGGTCGCGGACACAGGGGAATTTCATTTGAGCCGAAGATCCATTGCGGTTCCCTTTATCGAGGAGGACATTGTCGGGGTGATCTGCCTCTGGGACAAAGTCGACCGAAAGCCTTTCACCAAGACCGATTTGGAAATTCTCAAATCCCTCTCTGAACAAGCCGTCACTGCGATCAAAAACGCTCAGCTCTTTGAGGAAACGGAACAGTTGACGCTCGGAAGTATCAAAACGATCAATGAGCTCCTCGAACTCAAAGAGGGCTCGGACAGAACCCATTTGCCTTTTCTCGGAGAGATTGTGATGGAGATCGGCCGTGAACTCCAGCTCTCGGGAAGGGAATTAATCCACATTCAGCGGGCTATCATGCTGCGCGATACCGGGGCGCTGGCATTTCCTGAAAAACTTTTCAAGAAGACAGGCAAGCTCACAAAAAAAGAGCTCGCGACGCTCCGCAAAGTTCCGATTCGGGGAGCGAGTCTACTCAGCTCGATTTCTTCTCTCAAGCCTGTGTTGCCGATTATCCTCCACCACCGTGAGCGTTTCGACGGCCAAGGTTATCCCCAAGGGCTTCAAGGTGAGCAGATCCCGATCGGAGCCAGGATTGTCGCCGTGGTGGATTCTTTTCTTGCGATGATTTCAGAGCGGGCTTACCGCGACACCATGTCGATTGAACAGGCCCTTCGGGAGGTTCAGGCGCATAGCGGGACGCAGTTTGATCCGCGTGTGGTCGATTGTTTTATCAAAGCGACCCGCAGCAAGACGATTCTCGATAAGCTCAAGGCCCTGATCAGAAAACCCAAGCGCGTTCCCTCCAAGGGCTCTTTTCCCGCTCTCGCAATTTAAAGTCCACCCCTGCATTTTTTTTCATTTTCGTCCTTTTCTTTTTTGCCAAAAAGCCTAGAATACTCGAGTTTTTATCCCTCACGAATCGGCGCGGAGAGCAGGTTTCATGGAATTTCCTGGCAGGATCTGGGAATGTTGTCAATCCGTAGCTCTCGCGGTGTCTCTAGCGGCTGTTTCTGCCGGCTGCGCTTCCTCTGCAAAAAACGTTGAACCCGCTGCGTCAGCCGCCCTGAAAGCAGCGGAAGAGCAATCCGCGACATTACAGGCACTCAGCGATGAAGTGGCGCGGCTCAATCAGGAACTTGAGACGCTCTACACGTCCCGGGAGGGTTTGCTGAAAGCTCAGAGCGAACTGGAAGATCAATTGCAGGGCCCTGTGGCGGCAGGAGATGCCTCGGTATCGATGCAGCCGAGGGGACTTGTTGTAACTGTTCTTGACCGGGTGCTTTTTGACTCCGGAAAAGCCGAGCTGAAAGAGACTTCTCAGTCGACGCTTCGCACCGTCGCACAGGTGCTGAACGATCAGGTGAAGGAAAATAAGATTTTCGTAGAGGGTCACACGGACAATGTGCCCATCCGCGTCTCGCGCTGGCGCTCCAATTGGGAGCTTTCAGCGGCCAGGTCCGCTGAAGTCGTTCACTTCTTTATCGATGTGATGGGGCTTGACCCCCGGCGAGCCGCCGTGGTCGGTTACGGAGAGTTTCATCCCATCGCAGACAACAGCACCCCCTCGGGGCGTCAAAAAAACAGGCGGGTTGAAATTGTCATCTCTCCTGACAAATGGATTTGAGCCCTATGAAAAAGAAGAACCCCAAGCTGGCTGGCGTGGGTGCGGTGTTTTTTGCGGTTTTGCTTTTCGCACTTTTTTATCCTGTCTCAAGCTGGATCGTTTTTGACCGCATTCAGAGCGTCTGTAAAACGCCCGTCCAAGGACGTTTTGAAGCGCATTTTTTCAGCCCAACCTTCAGGGTCAAAAATGCCGTGCTGAATTGGAATAAGAAAGTCGGCATAGAGTCCGGCGATATCGAGGTCCGTTACGAGTTGGGGACGCTTCTGAAAAACAAAGCACTTCGCGTGGAGATCCGGGGGCGTAAGGTTCCGGTGCGTTTTCTTGGTGCCTTTTCCAGGATCAGTCCCCGCGAAAAAGTGATCTTGGATGAATTTTATGCCGATCTTTTGATCGGCCGGGAGGGTCTTCAAGAGATCTCGTCGATCAGGATAGAATCGCCTGAGCTCAAGTTTCAATTAGGGTCTCAGAGTTAAATGCGGAGCCTCTTCAACCGATCAAGGAGGAATGCGTGAAACTCGAACAGCTGTTCGAAGGAATTCCTGCCGTAAAAAAATATCATTGGAACCCGGCGAGATCTTTCGGAAAGATTACATCGGACTCGCGGGCTGTTGAAAAGGGAGACATCTTCGTGGCCTGCCATGGTTCGCGCATGGATGGGCATGACTTTTTGACCCAGGCGATTTATGCCCATGCCTCCGTTTTGGTTTTTGAAAAAGAACCGGCTTTTGCGCTCCCTCCGGCCGTTTGCGGCATTCTTGTTCCCAATTCCCAAGCCTGCCTCTCAGAACTTTTGAACCGCTTTTACGGGGATCCGGATCAGGACGTTAAACTTATCGGCGTCACGGGAACAAACGGCAAGACCACGATCTCTTATCTGCTTCACCAGCTTATCGAACGGTCCCAGAAGTCGGCCTACGTGGGAACGCTAGGGTATGAAATGGACGGAAAGAAACTGCCGGCGGTCAATACGACCCCGGGGTCCGAAGTTCTCGTGCCGCTGCTTGCGGAGATGCGCGACGCTGCGGTGCGCTACTGCGCGATGGAAGTCTCCTCCCACGCGCTTGATCAGCGCCGGATTCATGGACTGCAATTCGATCTCGCCCTCTTTACTCAACTCACGCAAGACCATTTGGATTATCACAAGACACTTGAAAATTACTTCCTTGCGAAACGCCAGCTTTTTGCGGGGTCCCCGCCCCCCCGGCAAAGCCTCATCAATAAGGATTGTCCTTATGGGCGCCGGCTGCTCGAAGAGTTTAAGTCGGCAAAGAGCTACAGCCTCGAGGGACATGCTGATTATGAGGCCCGAAACGTTGAAATTTCTTTTCAGGGGACTCGCTTTACGCTTGCTTACCGCGGACGGGAGCTTGATTTTCAAATGAGGCTTCCCATGAAACACAATGTGTCGAATATTCTGTGCGTGTTGGGCGGGCTCGATCTGATGGGATTCAATCTCGAAGACTTTAGAGAAGCTCTTCCGGATATTCAGGGTATTCCGGGGCGTCTTGAACGCGTCGGGCAGCCTGGGGAAATAGATGTTTTTGTCGACTATGCGCATACGCCGGATGCTTTTGAACGTGTCTTGAGTGAATCCCGTCGATTGGCGTCCCGCAAGATCATTACAGTATTCGGCTGCGGAGGAGATCGGGACAGGGCCAAGAGACCGCTGATGACTCGGGCCGCTGTCAGTTATTCGGACATTGTCATTTTGACGAGCGACAATCCCAGGTCTGAGGATCCGGCGCTCATCCTGAAGGATATGAAAGAAGGAATTGAGGCCGGGGAAACCTGTCAGATTCTTGAAGAACTTCAGCGGGAGTCGGCGATTCAGAGAGCCGTAGAGCTCGCTGAGCCGGGCGATATCGTCATGATTTTGGGTAAAGGGCATGAGGATTATCAGATTCTAGGAGACCGGAAAATCCCTTTTGATGACCGGGTTATTGCACGCGAGGCTTTGAAAGGTAAAAACCGTGTTTTCTTTTCCTGAAGCAGCGCGTTATTTTGGACTGAAGCCTCTTGCGCCGAGCCCCGGTGAAACGCTTTGTCGGGGAGCATCGATCGACACGCGCTCGATCCGCCCCGGAGATTGTTTTTTTGCGCTTTCGGGCCAATCGGTCGACGGTCATCAGTTTTTGGAAAAAGCTTTTTCGTTGGGCGCCTCTGCGGCTGTGGTTTCGCAGCATTATGTTCAGAGCCTTGGAGAGGGGAAGGCGCTCCCGCATGGGTTTAAGAATGTCCTCTGCGTGGAGGATCCTGCCGCTTTTCTGGCCGATCTCGCCAGCTGGCATCGGTCTAAATTTGCGATCCCGTTTGTGGGCATCACGGGAAGTGTGGGCAAGACGAGCACGAAGGAATTCTTGCGGTATTTGCTCCAAACGCAGTCTCCGCCTGAATCCGTGCTGGCAACGAAGGGGAACCTTAACAATCATTTGGGGCTGCCTCTGACGCTTCTTGAACTCCATGAAGGTCACCGTTTTTGCGTAGCCGAAATGGGGGCTAATGCCCCGGGCGATATTGCTTTTCTGTGCCGGATTCTCAAACCCGATGCGGGCATTGTGACGTGTGTTGCTCCTGTTCATCTCGAGGGGATGGGCAGTCTCCAGGGAATTTACAAGACCAAGACGGATCTGTTCCGGGCCCTCAAACCCGGAGCAATCGCTGTGACCTCGGCGGGCGATCCTGAAATGGACGGGATCCTGGAGAATATTCCCGTGCGGGTTTTAAAGGCGGGTTTGCAGCAAGATTGCGAGGGAAGCTTTTCAGACGTTCAAGTGACGGGTGATTGGGTGTCCTTCCTCTACCGAGGACAAAAGAGATTTTCTTTTCCGGGGCTCGCGGGATTTCTTGCGCTGAATGCCTCGTTGGCCCTGCTCCTGGCGGAAAGTTTGGGTGTATTACCGGGGAAATTACCCGATCGTTGGGAGGGATTCCAGCTGCCTGACGGGCGATTTACGATCAAAACCCTTTCAGGGGGCATTCGCGTCATTTATGACGGCTATAACGCCAGCCCCAAGTCCTTCGAAAAAGCGCTGGAGACCCTCACGATGATCCCTTGCGAAGGCAAGAGAATTGTGGTCTTTTCGGATATGCGTGAACTCGGCGATGCTTCGGCGGACTTCCACCGTGCGTTGGGTTTGTCGATTGACCGAAGCGGTCTCGACGCAGCGTATGCTTTTGGACAAGAGTCACGGGCTGCCATCGAGGCCATGAGTCAGATTTCTGACGCCCGTCATTTTGATGGTCCTGACGACTTGTCGGCCTATCTAGGCGGCAGGCTTGAAAAGGGGGATATGCTGCTTCTCAAGGCCTCGAGAGGTATGAAGATCGAGCGGGTTTTGGAGAGACTTGAAAAAAATCCAGGCTGAAGGGACGCCAATGCGCATTTCTTACTTTTGGGCATTCACATTTAGATGGAATGGACGATAACTAGAGACACTTTTAACCGAGAGTTCGCTCTCCTGAAGCAGACCGGATTTCATGCTTTATTTCCTAGCGCCTTTAAGCGATGTTTCGATAATTTTTAATCTTTTCCGCTACATCACGTTCCGCTCCGCCGGGGCCAGCATTACGGCCTTTCTGTTTTGTCTCCTTGCCGGTCCGCCGATTATACGTGCCTTAGAAAGGATCAATATCACCGCTCATCAGAAGCGGGAGCATGCCGAGGCTCTTCACAAGCTCTATTCCGGCAAAAAGAATGTGCCCACCATGGGCGGAATCCTGATTGTCGCCAGCGTGCTGACCTCGATGTTTTTTTGGGGTAATTTCACCAACCGATTTGTCTGGATTCTTCTTTTTGTGATGACGGCGTTTGCCGTTGTGGGTTTCTTTGACGATTGGATTAAGCTGAAATCCAAGAGCTCCCGAGGTCTGAGCGCGAGGATGAAGTTTTACGGACAGCTGATCATCGGCCTGCTGCTCGGCCTCTACCTTTATTTTGATCCCAACTTCGATCTCAGACTTCATGTCCCCTTTCTCAAAGCTGAAACTCTGTCATTCGGGCTTTTTTTTATACCTTTCGTAGTGTTCGTGCTTGTGGGCACGTCCAATGCGCTCAATCTGACGGACGGTTTGGACGGGCTCGCGATCGGCTGCATGCTCTTTTGTATCGGGGCTTTTTCGATCGTCAGCTATATTGTCGGGCATGCAGAGTTTGCCCGATACCTCTCGATTTCACACATTCCTGAGGCTGGCGAGATTACGGTTTTCTGCTCAGCGCTGGTGGGTGCTAGTGCCGGATTTCTTTGGTATAACTCTTATCCCGCTCAGGTCATCATGGGAGATACGGGATCTCTTTCACTTGGCGGGGCGCTTGGAGCTGTTGCGGTCCTGATCAAAAAAGAGTTAATGCTGGTGATCGTCGGGGGCGTTTTTGTCTGGGAAGCTCTTTCCGTGATCCTTCAGGTGACAAGCTTCAAGCTGACAAAAAAGCGTATCTTCCTCATGTCGCCTTTCCATCATCACCTACAGCTTAAGGGATGGCCGGAGTCTAAAGTAACGGTCCGCCTTTGGATCATCGCGTTGATTTTGGCGGTGGCGGGTTTGAGCACCTTGAAGGTGCGCTGATGCATCCCGGAAGGAAGGTGTCTGTCCTCGGGCTTGGCAAAAGCGGAGTTCAGGGGGCGCTTTTTCTCAAAAAGCGGGGCTATGAAGTTTTTGCCTCCGAATCAGCCGATCATGAGAGCGCCCGCGGGCAAGCTGAAATGCTCCGGTCTCAAGGGGTAGAAGCAGAGACAGGAACCCACAGTGCCGAGCGGATTTTAACCTCGGATTGGGTTCTCATTTCTCCTGGAATTTCTCCCAAGACTCCCATTTATCAAACCCTACTCCGGGCCGCCAAGCCTGTCTTCAGTGAGATCGAGGTTGCCAGCTGGTTCTGTCAGTCCAAGCGCATTCTTGCCGTAACCGGATCCTCCGGCAAGACCACGGTTGCAACACTCCTCGCCCGAGTCCTTGAAGCTTCCGGAGCACCGACCCTCTGCTGCGGTAATATCGGAAATCCATGGATTGGCGAGCTCGAGAGGATAGTCCCTGAAACCTCCGTAGTTCTCGAAATAAGTTCGTTTCAGCTCCAGCAATGTTTCAGCTTCCGTCCGCACACGGCCATTCTTCTGAACATCTCTCCGAATCATCTAGACTGGCACCGCGACATGAAGGACTATGCCGGCGCCAAGTTCAGAATTTTTCAAAATCAGCGTCCCGGGGATTTCGCATTCTTAAGACGCGAGGACATGGAGAATTTTTTTCCTGAGTTCAAATCCGAGGCAGAGGTTTGTTATTTTGACCTTGATTTAACAGGGAACCCGAATGAGGGTGTGATCAGGAAGGTTGCGGCCCGGCTCGGCATCCGCTCGGATGCCGTCGATCGGGTGCTGGCGGATTTTTCGGGTCTTGAACATCGGCTAGAGCGGGTAGCTGAGTTCGGCGGAGTGACCTTTGTCAATGATTCTAAGGCTACGACCACGGCGGCGCTCGCCTGGGCACTCGAAAAATACGCTGACCGCAGCGTGTGCCTGATTGCCGGCGGCATCGCCAAGAGCGCCGACTATCATACGATTCGGGAGTTGATCCGCAGGAAGGTGAGAAAGGTTTGTCTGATGGGGGACGCGGCTCCTGTGCTGGAAGCCGCATGGGGAGGGGCTGCCCCGATCTACAGAGCGGACAATCTAGCCGATGCTCTGAGCGAGGCTTGCGCCGCGGCGGGCAGCAGCGGCACGGTTCTGCTGTCGCCGGCATGTTCCAGTTTCGATATGTTCAAAAATTACCAAGAGCGGGGCCGGATCTTTAAAGAGCTCGTTCAGGCCCGGATCTCCGGAAAATCCCGAGCCGAGGCACCCTCCGGGGTGGGGTCCTAAATGTCTTTTCCCGCCCGCGTCCTGTTCATTGCAGTCTATCTGCTCGTCTCCGTGGGCATTGTGATGACTTACAGCGCCAGTGCTGTTTATGCGGAGCAAATCTATGGCAATTCCATGTATTTTCTCATCCGCCAGCTCATCTTCGTCATCATTGGAACCTTTTTTATGATTCTGACTGCGATGTCATCCGTTCATTTCTGGAAGAAACATTCCCGCGAAGTCATTCTGTTTGCCATCCTCATGATGATTCTTGTTTTTGTGCCGGGAGTTGGACGCGAAGCGGGCGGAGCTCAGCGGTGGATCCGCCTTGGCGCAGGGATCAATTTTCAGCCGGTGGAGTTTGCTAAAATAGCTGTCTGTATTTATTTAAGCGATTATATGACGCGGAAAATCAAGGTGATTAAACAGGGAAGTCTGCCGATCTTGATCCCGCCTATGATTCTCATCGGAGGGGTCTGCGGTCTGTCTCTCCTGCAGCCGGATCTTGGCTCGACGGTTATCATCCTTCTCGTGACCTCTATTTTGATTTTTATGGCAGGCATCAAGATGCGCTATGTTTTCATCGCCTTTTCTGCGATGATCCCGGTGTTTTACATGCTGGTAGCGCGGGTGCCCTACCGAATGAGCCGCATCACGGCCTATCTCAATCCCTGGGAAGATCCACAGGGCAGCGGATTCCAGATCATTCAGTCTTTTCTTGCTTTCGGCATGGGAGGCATCAAAGGCGTCGGGCTCGGGCAGAGCACGCAGAAACTTTTTTACTTACCCTCCAGCTACAACGATTTCATCTTTTCTGTGATCGGGGAGGAGCTCGGACTCATCGGAATGTTGTTTGTCCTCACACTTTATGCCGTGATTTTTATCTGCGGAATTCAGATTGCGGGCCGTGCTAAAAGCGATCATGAAAAAATGATGACGACTGCGCTTATCATGCTGATTTTGTTTCAAGCTCTGATCAACGTCCTGGTGGCAACCGGTTTAATTCCGACAAAAGGTTTGCCGCTTCCCTTTGTCAGCTATGGCGGCACGTCGATTGTCTTTAATCTGATGGCCGTAGGGTTTCTTCTTTGTCTGGATCGTGCGTCCTATCAGAGGCGAGCATTTTAGAACAATAGAAAACATGCCGATGTCAAACGATCCTCCCGTGATTGCCGTTTTTGCAGGTCCCTCCGGAGGGCATCTCTTTCCCGCGTTAGCTTTCTCAGAAAAGTTTAAAGAGAAAGTACCCAAAGCGCGCCTTTTTTTTGTGACCAGCCTCAAAGGCGAACCTTTGATTCAGGGATTCCCGAAGCATGTGTTCGAGGAAATTATTTTTCTCGAAAACTTTCCGTCGAGCCCAGGAATTTCCTTGCGGACGCTGACCTTTTTGCTAAAATTGGTCCGCGCCTTCGAGGAGTCTTACCGGTGCCTTTCCCGCTTGCATCCTGATCTGTGTATTGGGTTTGGGAGTTACGTTTCTTTTCCGGGTATCGTGCTGAGTTCAATCAAGAAAATACCGACCTTGATTCACGAACAAAATCAGGTTCCGGGCAAGGCGAATCGGCATCTTGCGGTCTGGGTTAAGACTGTGGCGGTAAGCTTTCCGGAGACGTTCAGCGAAATCCCGGCCCGCAGGCGGGCGCTCACCGGGCTGCCTCTTCGAAGCCAGCTCACAGAGGCGGCGGCCCGAAGCCGCGGGCTCCAGTCTGAAGCACCGCGGGACTCAAAAAAATTCAGTCTTCTCGTTGTCGGGGGATCCCAGGGAGCAAACTCGATTAATCGCGCGGTCCTCGGTGCTTTTTCAAATCTTACGTCTGAAGAAAAAAACGAATTCGCCGTTACTCATATCACGGGAAAATCGGACTTTGAAGCCGTTTCTGAGGCTTACCGCGGACTGAATATCAAAGCGCGGGTTTTTCCCTTCTTTGAGAACATGGAAGCCCTTTATGCGGAAGCGGATTTGGCGGTCTGCCGAGCGGGAGCGAATACCCTCTTCGAACTTGCTCTCTTCGGTGTTCCAGCGATCCTGATCCCTTACCCTTACGCGGGAGGGCACCAGCAGGAAAACGCGACTGAATTTGTGAACAGGGGAGCTGCTTTTTGCGAGCCTGAAGCCGCGTTGACGGCGGAAAGGCTGCTGACTCTGATGCGTGACGTGAAGGGGAATTTGCCCCTGAGAAGAAAGATGGCGGCCGCCATGAGGACATTTTCCGCTGAAGACGCGCCTCTGAGACTCGTCGAACTAGCGCTGACCCATTTGAAAGGACAAAAACCGTGAACCCCAAAAATCAGGATTTGATCGGCAGCGCAAAAAAGATCTATTTCGTCGGTATCGGCGGTGTGGGTATGAGCGGACTGGCGCAGGTTCTGAATCATCAGGGCTTTCAGGTTTGCGGTTCAGATTCAGCAGAAAGTAAGCAGACCCAGGCGCTCCGCAAAGCAGGCATCCAGGTGTTCTCGGAGATCGCTCCCACGGTCGTCTCCAGCTGTGACCTTCTCATTTATTCTTCGGCCATTCCTTACCATCATCCCGAGCTGGAAACCGCCCGCAAGCACGGCCTTAAGATTTATCACAGGGCTCAAATTCTCTCCTCGCTTTTGAATCAGGCTGATACGGCGATCGGGGTGACGGGAACGCACGGGAAGACGACCACGTCATCCATGATTTCTTTTGTGCTTTGCGAGCTCGGCAAGAATCCCACATGTCTCATCGGCGGAGACCTGCTGAATTTTCAGAGCAATGCAGTTTTGGGAAGCCGTGACCTGTGGGTTGCAGAAGTGGATGAAAGTGACAAAACTCACGAACTCTACGCTCTGAATTATGCAGTCATCACAAACCTTGAGCAGGACCATATCGAAAATTACCATACCCATGATGATCTGAAACAGTCCTTCGAGCGTTTTCTTACCGGCTTAGGATCGCCTGGGCTCGTGGTTTATTCAGGCGAAGACGCGATGTCTGCCGAAATTCTGAAAAACAGTTCCCGTCCGCGCGTCAGTTTTGGATTCTCAAGAGATTGTGATTTTTCAGCAGACGCTTTGACCATGACTCCTTTCGGCGTGGAGTTCGATCTTTATGAGATAGGCTTCTTTGTGACCCGAGTTCGGCTCTCCGTTCCGGGACGGCATAACGTCGCTAATGCGCTCGCCTGTATTGCGGTCCTCAGTCAGCTGGGATTGGATATCGAGGATATCGGCAGGGCCTTGGCCGGCTTCCGCGGCGCACGCCGCAGACTTGAACTCAAGGCGGATCACGGTAATTGTCTCGTGGTCGACGATTACGCGCACCACCCAACGGAGGTTCTGGCTTCCCTGAAGGCTTTGCGCTCGATCGGCAGACGGGTGACCATGATTTTTCAGCCTCACCGCTACACAAGAACGGCTTTTTTCTTCAGGCAATTCGCTGAAGCTCTGAGGGAGGCTGATGAGGTGATTTTGACGGAAATCTATCCGGCAGGGGAAAAAAACCCCGGCAATATCGACAGCCGAATGATTTATGATGAATTGGTAAAACTCGGACACGGCGATGTACGCGTGGTATCGAAGGACAAAATTATTTCCTCTCTGGATGGATTGCGTGAGCGGGGCGGGGTGATCGCCTTTGTCGGAGCGGGAAATATCGGAGGTGTTGCGGATGAGTTTGCAAGTCGGCTCAAAGATCTCGCTACGGCCTAAAGTCCAGCTTTCTCAGCACACCACGATGCAGATCGGGGGACCTGCGGAATCTTTTGCAGAACCCTCGAATGAGGCGGAGCTTGCTGCTGTTCTCGATTATGCCCGCAGGGAATCTATTCCCACGGTCATCCTGGGGAAGGGGTCCAATGTGATCTTTCCTGATGAGGGTTTCCCCGGAATTGTGATCACGCTTCTTCAATTCGAAAAAAACAAGATTGAATTTGATCCCGGGATCCCTGAAGTCACGGTTTCTGCCGGCGTCCACTTATATAAATTTGTTTTGGCCTGCCGTGACCGCGGCTTGGGCGGGGCAGAGTTTCTTGCGAATATTCCCGGGACGGTCGGAGGCGCTCTGGTCATGAATGCCGGCTTCAGCCGTTTTCCCGGTCAGCGGAGCGAAATCGGCGACATCGTGACCGAGGTCACGGTGATGAATGCTGACGGGTCTACCGAGGTCTTGACGAAGAACCAGCTTGAATTCCAATACCGAAGATCGAATTTGTCGGGCAGGATCGTGATCGCGGGGCGTATGCGTCTTTGGCGAAGAACGCCCGCCTTTATCGAGAAAGAAATCCGGGCGTGTTTTAGCTACCGCAATGATAAGCAGGATTTGAAGCATCCGAGTTCGGGTTCCGTCTTCAAAAACCCACCTGCGCCGCTTCCGGCCGCTGCAAAATTGATCGACGAACTTGGCCTGAAGGGCACCCGGATAGGCGGGATGATGGTTTCACCCAAACACGCGAATTATTTTATCAATGCCGGACAAGGGAAATGCTCCGAAATGGCTGAACTTATTCAATTCATACAAGGCAAAGTTTTTGATGCCAAAGGGATCTGGCTTGAGCCGGAAGTCCGCTTCATTGCGAAACCTTAAAATCGGTGTTTTACTCGGGGGAACTTCGCCCGAACGAGAAATCTCAATAAAATCCGGCCAGGCAGTCGCTCAGGCTCTTGCTGCCCGGGGCTGCACCGTGAGTTTAATTGACCCCGCCGATTTTCCCGGGAATCGTTGCGTTTTCGGAGACATTGATGCCGCTTTCGTGGCGCTGCACGGTGAGGGCGGTGAAGACGGTTTCATCCAAAAGCAGCTCGAGCGCAAGGGTATCCCTTACACAGGTTCTTCTCCCCGCGGATGCGCTCTCTCACTCGACAAAGATAAAGCCAAAAAGGTTTTCCGCAGGTCAGGGATCCCGACCCCGGATTCGAGGCTCATGACGACGCACAACTTTGAGCGGATTCTGAAATCATTCCCAGCCCCTTTTTTTGTGAAGCCCCCTCAGGACGGTTCAAGCCTTGGAATTTTCCAGGTTGAGAATGCCTCAGAGAGCCGAGCCGGGATCAGGCAAGCTCTCCGCCGTTACCGCAGACTGTTAATCGAGAGAAAAATCGAAGGGCGGGAATTTACCGTCGGCGTTTTAGGATCCAAAGCGCTCCCCGTGATTGAGCTCCGTCCCAAGGCGGCATTTTACGATTACCAAACCAAGTACACGAAGGGGCGCTGTGATTATCATGTGCCGGCGCCGATTCCTGCTGCCCTGACGCGAAAGCTCCAGCGCCTTGCGCTTGCGGTCCATAAAGTTTTGGAGTTGAGAGATTTCTCGAGAACGGACATCATGGTCGATGGGCAAGGCCGGCCGTTTGTGCTTGAGGCGAATGCTATTCCGGGTTTCACGGCCCTCAGTCTGGTACCCAAGGCAGCCGCCCACGCGGGAATCCCTTTCGAAAACCTCTGCGAAAGGCTCTTGAAATATGCCGTGCGCAGAGGGCGGGCTCTCTCTGCCAAACGCTGAGTTACCTTCCGAAAAAGGAGAAAAGGGTCATGGCTAAATCTAAAAAGAATTCGAAACGCAAAAAGAAGGGTTCAGGGAGTTTCCTGGGAACCGGAATTCTTGCGGTTTTTCGAGGGGCGGTTAAAGTGTTCCCTTTGTTCATGGTTGCTGGGGTTTTCAGCGGTCTTTTTTTGGGCGTTCGTCACTGCCTTTACGCCGATCCCTTCTTATCCGTGAAAGAAATCGCCGTGGAACCGGCGCCTGCGCTTTCCGTCGGCCGGCGTCAGGACCTTGATACACAGCTTCTGGGGAGGAACATTTTAAAGGTGGACCTAGAAAAAATTGCCCGCCAACTCGAACGAAGCCCCGAAATTCAAAAGGCGAAGGTCCACCGCCTGATGCCCTCCACCTTGAAAGTCGAGGTCGTGACACGTAAACCGGCAGCTTTCATTCAGTTCTCTCCTGCGGGCACTTACGGTGCGGTTTCCGAAGACGGCATGATTCTCAATACAGTGAAAGGTCGGGATAATTCCTTGGTTCTGATCGAGGCCTACGCATTGGGTCTCAAAGAGCCTCAGCTGGGTTATCAGATACGCAGTGCCGGATTCGATGAAACCATGAAATTTCTCAACGCATTTTGGGAACACCCTCTTTCCAAGAGAGAGGTTCTCACGCGCGTGAGCCTCGATGGCCACGGACAGGTTTTTATTATGCTCGGGGCCGGACCGGATATTCGTCTAGGCAGGCGTGCTTCGACACGCATACCCACTCTCGAGAAGATTATGTATTTACTCGAGGGAGGGGATCGGGATAAAATTCAATACATTGATGTCCAATTTGACAACGTCATCGTGAAGAGAAAGAAATCATGAATTCCAGCGATTCCTTACCCGGCAGTGTCGAAGTCGTTTTCTATGTGGGCACCCATAAACTTTCGATGTTTACGGGCGTTATTCAAGGCCGTGATCCGCGTGTTCTCGCTCATCGGGAAGTTTATCAGCCGGAGGGCTTCGAAAACGGTTTTGTCACAAACCTTGAGGCAGCTTCCAACACGCTGAGTAAACTCATCGCGGATATGCTGCCCTCCAGGCAGGTTTCGGAATTAACGGCATCGGTGGTTTTGGCGAATTCCAAACTGCAGGTGTTTGGTTTCTCGAGCGCGCAGTTCTATGCCTCCCAGATGACGCTGTCGGAGCACGAAGTAGCCTCGGTGATTGATCAGACGCGCAGCGTTGCAACCCTCCCTCTGACTCAGCATGTCCTTCAGGTTATCCCTGAAGGATTTCTCGTGAATGACATGGAAGATGTCCGCAACCCTCTTGGCCTAGAAGCGATGCGCTTGGGCGTGAACCTGAAAATGTTTACCATGGATTACCAGGATTTCAAAAATCTTGCGAAGGCTTTCGAGGCCGCCGATGTCAACGTCAAAGGCTACTGGCCGCGCATTTTAACGGTTTCCGAAGCCGTTCTGACGGACGAGGAAAAGGAAGAAGGCGTGATTCTCATCGATATCGCGGATCACATCACTCAGTTGGCGGTGTTTCAGCATGGGAAAATGGGCCCGATCCGTAACTTGGAGCTCGGGGGTAAACAGTTGACCGCCGGGATCGCGCGCGATTGGGAAATCGATTTTCACGACGCTCAAAAGGTCAAGGAGCGTTTTGCGACGCTTGAACCCTCCTCGCATTTTGGCGAAGAACTGATCCCGCTGATCAGCCGTAACGGCCGGACGAGTTTTCAAATTAAGCGGCAGGACTTTCAGGAAAAATTCATGGTTCAGGCTGAATCCTGGCTGAGGTCTGTCCTGGATGAAGCCGATCAGGCCGCTCAGCAGGAAAGAATTAATTATCCTCACCTGGTTTTTACGGGAGGGGGTGCGTCTTTCTCGGGTTTTCTGGAATTTCTTCAGCAGAGATTCAAGCGGGAGGCGCGCATCGGACTGAGCCGCAAGATGGAGGCGCCCCAAGAGGTCCTTGTCGATCCCTCGCTGATCGGGGCTCTGGGAATGTACCGGTGGCTCGGCGGGCAAGCGAAGGATTTCGAGAATCTGCTCGCGCCCCGTGGACTGGTCAAAAAAACGATCAGCTCCGTCAAGAAATGGTTTTACAGCTATTTCTAGGAGTTAGGCCCTAAGCTGCTTCTCCGCGTCGACGATGTCCCGATTGATCAGCGTCAGAGCGCGCTGTGCCTTTTGAATAAGTGCCGGTTGCGTCGGTTCGGCGTGAATCAGCTCCCGCAGCAACTGAATAACCATCCGGAAGTTTCGAATTAATTCTCCTTCATCACACGAAGTCAGACGGAAGAGGCTGTCGAATTCCATGCCCCTGGCCCAAGCCTCGATCGCCGGAGCAAGCTGAAAATGGGGAGCTTTTGTAAGCGGGTAGACGCGGTAGCGGATCTCGCTCGCGCAGACCCCCTGATGATATTCCTCGGCCAGGCGGGAAAGCTTCCGCACGGAGGGACTCAGCTTGGGTTCGAAGGTGTCCTTGCGGGGCTCAAAGACGAACGAGGACAGGAGTACGCACAGATGAACCGGATCCAGCGTTGACAGCACGCCTCCCTGATGCATTTCAGCAAGCATAAACTCATAACCGAAAAGCGACGAAGCGAATTCGCCTTTTTCGGACAGACCTTGTTCCGACAAATAACCGGTGTCCCGCAGCAGCGCCATTTTGCGCTCCAGCAGATGCCGGGCCTCCTTTTGTTTTTTTCGGGAGGATTGGAAACAATGAAGCGAGCGGGGGTAGACATCCAGAAGGCCGAACCCCATGGTTCTGAAGAGATTCAGAAGTGTGGCATAGGCGGCATTGAATTGGCTTAAAATCGGTTCGGGTTCGCCGAAGACGACCCTCATGACTTCGGGGTAGGCGATGTGAGCTGGATTAATCCGCATGAGAACGTAACCTGAATCGTCCATTCCTCGTCTTCCAGCTCGTCCTGCCATCTGATAGAAATCCCGCGTCGTGAGGTTCTTGAAGCCTGTCCCGTAGAATTTCTGAAGCTCGTCAAAGACAACGCTTCGAGCCGGCATGTTGATGCCCAAGGCGAAGGTCTCGGTGGTGAAAATGAGTTTGAGCAGGCGGCTTGTAAACATTTGCTCTACGACCTCTTTGAGGCTTGGAAGCATTCCTGCATGATGATAGGCGATTCCCAATTCGATGAGGGGCCGCATTTCCTTGGCTGAGATTTCCTGCTCTAAGCTGTAACGCGCCAGAAGACGGTCATAGAGCGCGAGTATCTCCTGACGCTCGGCGGTGCTCAGAAAATTGAACAGCATGGCCTCTGAAGCCAAAGCTTCAGCCCGTTTGCGTCCGAAAACGAAATAAATACACGGGAGCTGTTCTTTTTCGCGGAGCATTTTAAGCAGGGCGTCGAGCCGGTTAGGCTTGGTTTTGACCGGAAAGCCCCGAGCATGACGGTGGTGCGGATTCTCCCAGCGTTCCCGGCCGCCGAAACCCCAGCGTTTCAAGTCCTTGGATTCCTCAAAAAATTGACCCTGGCACTGAAAGGTGAATTTTAGCGGAACAGGCCGGTGACTTTCTGTCACGATTTGGATGGGGTGTCCGTGAACTTGCCGCATCCAATCAGCGAGTTCGAAAACATTCGGGACCGTAGCGCTCAAGGCTAAAAGGCGTATATTCTCAGGGGTAAAGAGGATGGCCTCTTCCCAGACGGTTCCCCGTTCAGGATCATTGAGGTAATGGATTTCGTCAAAGATGACCCATCCGGTATCCCGTATTCTCTTGGAATTCTCAAAGAGCGAGTTGCGGTAGATCTCTGTCGTCATAATCAGGATCGGAGCGTCAGGCTGAATCGACACGTCGCCGGTGACGATTCCGACATCGCCGGGATAGAGCTCCTTGAAATCCCGGTACTTCTGATTGCTGAGCGCTTTTACGGGGGCGGTATAAATCACTCCCAGCCCCTGACGGCGGGCGTGCTTAATGGCACACTCCGCGATAACGGTTTTACCGGCTCCGGTGGGAGCGGAGACCAGGACCGATGAGTCTGCGAGAATATGGCGGATGGCCTCTTCCTGAAAGGCGTCGAGGGCAAACGGATAATCGGAAGGTGAGAACATGCGAGCATCTTAAACGAGAATATCGAAAGGCTGGAAGAGTTTTTTGTTTCGAGGTAAACTTCGGCCGGGAGACATCATGAAACTAAAAGCATCCGCGCTGACTATTGCAGGTTCCGACCCCTCGGGGGGAGCCGGTATTCAGGCTGATTTAAAGACATTTCATCAGGCGGGTGTTTATGGAATGAGTGTGCTGACGCTCGTCACGGTTCAGAATACGCGCCGAGTGGAACGGGTTGAGGTTCTCAGCCCCGAACTCATCGAAGCCCAGTTAAGCGCTGTTCTTGAAGATATTTTGCCGGGCGCCGCCAAGACGGGTGCTTTAGGCGGAGCAGAAGCCATCAGGGCTGTCGCCAAAGCGGCCCGTCTCTTCAGTTTCCCACTCATTGTCGATCCGGTCATGATCAGTAAGCACGGCGCTCCGCTTATGGCGCATGATGCGCTGCAGATTTTCATCCAGGAGCTCCTGCCGTTGGCCTATCTCGTTACGCCTAATCTGCATGAGGCCGAAATGCTGAGCGGTCTACCCTACCGCGGCAAGAATTCCCTGCGGGGAATGGCGGAAAAAATTTCAGACCTGGGCCCTAGGCGTGTGCTCATCAAGGGAGGGCATCGCGAGGGCGATGCCGAAGACTACCTTTACGAATCGGGCAGCGAGATTTTTTATCCGGCCCCCAGAATTCAGACCGTCCACACACACGGGACGGGCTGTACCGCCTCGGCGGCCATTACCGCCGGGCTTGCGTTAGGGCTCGATTTGCATGACGCTATGACGGCGGCTAAAGAGTATGTTACCGCGGCCATCCGCTCGGCTCCAGGTTTGGGCGGGGGATCGGGGCCCGTGAATCACTGGGCGGTCTATTCTGCCGGAAAGGCCCCCAAAACAGTCTGAGAAAAACGCTCAAGGGCCGGCCCTGTTTTTCCGATGATGAAACACCACGAGAGGGTTTCTATGGATAAGAAAAAGATCCTGATGATCGATGACGAGACGGATTATACAAGCATCACCAAAATCTTCATCGAGGATTCCGGAGATTATGATGTCGGGGTTGTGAATAACGGTGTTCACGGCTATCAGACGGCAAAAAACTTTAAACCTGACATCATTCTGCTCGACGTCTCGATGCCTCAGATCTCAGGCTACGAAGTTGCAGATCAGCTTTCCTCAGATCCGGAGTTGAAAGACATTCCGATTGTTTTTTTTACGGGCGTCTATCAGGAGTCCGGAGCTTCTTCGAGTCTTCTGCACGGAAGACCCTACCTCACGAAACCCACCAGCGGAGAACAGCTCCTCGCGTTTATCGAGAAATTCCTGCCTAAGGGAAAAGATTCCTGAGTTCTAGTTTGCTCGAGCTGGAATGCGTGGGCTTAAACGTCCAGCCTCTACTCTAACGCCGCCTAAGGTCAAAATGCCCTAGTTCTCGTGACGAGCTTCGTGCGGACTGCCGCTGAGGCGGGTTCTTCGGTAAGCCGTTCGCCCAATTGCGGTTTTGTTCGTCTCAAGGCGGACGTCAGCCAAGAGGTGTGGAGGTGCCTGCCTGGCGGCTGATACGCAGGACTTTGCATCCAGAAGGCTCGCGAAAAAGAGGATTCCGACCGAGGTGAATCCTGTCCAGAATAAGGTCTTATGAATCGGCATGAGCTCTCCAAAAAAGCTAGAGTTTTTAGACTTTGGGTGAGCATGATCTGAACCCAGGTTCAGCATGAGAAGAATTCATCGGAAGCTTGGCGCAAAATCTTAACGCGTGATTTCGCCGAACGGCAGTGCGTGATGACGGGACCCCGCTGCGGGTTGAGAAATCGAAAGCGCGAGCAGGATTAGAGTCTCTTCTCGATCAGGATATAGGATTCCCAGACTGCATGCGCATCAAGGATGACGCGTACCGTGAGGTGAGTGGGCTTGCGGACCTTGAGACCTTGGGGAAACCGATGCTTATGCCAACGGAATAAGACGCTGTTGGTCACGGGTTCGATGTCCATGTGGGGACTTCTCGCTTTTTCCCCCTCGTCCGTTTCGTACTCGATGACTTCTTTGTGAAATTTTTTGTCCTTGCGCCAGCAGGTTACGGCAGAGAGCGCTTCCAAAGATGCGGGGAAGGCGGGCACATAAAGATTTCCCAGAACGGAATCGGCGCGGTAGCTGTCATCCTGAGTCGAGACAAAATCCCGGCAAATAAAAAACTGCAGAAGTTTAATTGAGTCTTTTTCCACGATGCCAATGCACTTGATGAGCCGTATCCATTAAGATCAGACAGATGACTGCTGGAATACTAACTTTAACTTCCGCAGGCTTCAAGGTGATTCCTCATCAACGCCGGAAGCAGCCCTTTGCGGCTGTTTGACCGCGCTGATGCAGAACCGAGACAGCCGCGCCGCGTCTCGTGATAAAAGTGTTGGATTCCGCCGATTGTTTGCCGATACATAGGTCACATCAGGCGGTGCGTTCCTAGGCGAAACACTTCCTATAAAAAAACCGCTTAAAATTTCTGCCGATTCCGAGCCGCTCGAAAAGGATCGGCACCGAGGGAGAAGAATGTATGATTCGTTTTTTTAAGGCTCTGGCTGGCGCGGTCGTTCTCATTCTGATCGCCGCAGTTTTTCTCTTGGTTAATTTCAGGACAGAAAAATTTCAGCAGATGGATGGACAAAAAGAAGAGCTCTATTTTTTTAATAAAAAGATCGGGGAGCGCCATTACCGCAACGGCGTGCTTGAAGGCAAGACGAGGGCTTTTCATTCGGACGGTAAGCTCAAGGCAGAGTTTATGTTCAAAGAGGGACTTCGCGAGGGAACAGCCAAACACTATACCCCGAAAGGCAATCTGCGATTCGAGGACTTTTACGTTCGAGGCGACAAGAAATGGCGCAAGAAGTATGACGACAGCGGAAAACTTATTTCGGAAAAGAAATACAAGTAGAGTCCGAATAAAAAAGGCCGGTCAGCTTGACGCTGGCCGGCCTTTTTTATGAATCAGATCGGGTTTTTAGGATGCTGCAGCAGCCTCTAAACTCATCAGGCTGGCACCTTTGTATCCGGGACGCTGTTTCAATTTTGAGACGTAGGCTTTCAGACTCGAACTCTTGACGCACGCGTCAAGAACGCCCAAGGCTTCCAAGCTTGCGAAAGCCGGCATCGCGGCGCAATCGGCTAGCGAGAAATCACCGGCAAGCCAAGTTTTACCGGCCAGAAGAGTTTCCAGGCGCTGAAGGCGTTCAGTGACGGCATCCGTGTCTTCAGCGGTCAGCTCTTCGTTTTTGAGAACTTTCTTGATGAAGCAGCGGATCACTTCGGGATAGAGATGCAGGTCGCAGTAGTCCTCAGCCATCCGCACGCGGGCACGGCCTTCGGAGTCTTCCGGGAGGAGAGGGGGCTCCGGGTATTCATCGTTCAGGTACTCGATAATGGCGGTGGATTCGTAAACGGCAAAATCACCGTCGAGCAGCGTGGGAATCTCGCCGTTAGGGTTGAGCGCGAGGTATTCGGGTTTCAGATGATCCTGAGAAGCGAAACTCATTTTTCTGATTTCGTAGTCGAGTCCCTTTTCGTCTAAAACAGCGAGGACTTTTCTGCCATAAATAGATGGAGCGGCGTAATAGAGCTGAATCATTTTTTTACTCCTCCTGATGCTTGGATACTGCAAAAAAACTCCCGCTTACCTCGCGGAGATCAAGAAAGCGGCGGATTTTGCGGTATGTAACGGTTAAAATAGCTGCCGCGTTCAGCGCGGTGCGCGCATTATAATTGAACGCGCGGCAGAAGAAAAGAAACTTCAGCTCCTGGAAGCGCGAAAAAAACAGAGGCTGGATCCCCTGACATGAGGGGGTAAAGGAGGTTGAAGCGTGCTGAAAAAAACGACCAGGCGGCGGGATCCGTCTGAACGGGAAACCCGCAGGACCTATCACCCCAACGGCAGCCTGGAACAGCAGTCCGAGCTGGTCGGCGGAGTGAAAAACGGGGTAACCCAAACGTTCGATGAGAAAGGCGGTCTTCGAGAGCGGCTTTTTTATCGGGACGGTATGCAGCACGGAAAAGCTCAGTGGTTCAATGACGGAGGGCTATTGGTCCGTGAAGTGCGTTTTTCCCGCGGTCTGATGCAGGGCATTTTGCGGGTTTGGTACGATTCGGGACAGCTGAAAGAAAAATGGCGCTTCGAACAGGGGAAGCTGGAGGGAAAGTCCCAGCGTTATTACCCTGACGGTCAGCTGAAAGAAGAAATTCATTTTCATAAGGATTTACGCGAAGGACTGAATGTGAAATATCACCCGAACGGAAAAATCAGCGAAGAGTCATTTTTTGTAAACGACTTCATACACGGTCCGGCATCCCTCTATGATGATCGGGGACAACTGATTCGGCGTCAGGCGTTCGATCACGGGAGGCCTCTTGACACACCTTGAGCGTGTGTATGCACGGTTCGAAGGGCGGGTTCAGGGTGTGGGTTTTCGGGCGGCTTGTCTTCATGCCGCGCGAAGCTTTCGGGTCGACGGTTATGTCCGCAATCTTGCGGATGGGGCCGTGGAGCTGGAGGCTGAGGGTGCGCGCAGCGAATTGGAGAGCTTTCTTCAGGCCGTACGAAACTCGCGCGTTGGGCGCTTCATTGTCCGGGAGACAATCACCTGGCTGCCCGTGAGCAGAGGGTGGGCGGGGTTTAAAATCGCCTAAAGGGATTGCGTTTTAAAAATTAAGCCTGCGGTTCATGAATCGAATTTGGTAAACTTGGCGGCCATGAAGAACCTCGAACTTTTTCCTATGCCCGATAATGCTCCGGACCGCCGAGCGGCTCAGAAAAAAATTCTCAGCCTCCGTAAGGAGATTGCCCGCCATAACCGGAAATATTACGAGGATGCCCGGCCCGAAATCAGCGATCAGGATTTCGATGCTCTGCTGAGCGAACTGATGAGACTCGAGCGGCTCTATCCGGATCTTATGACCGAAGATTCGCCGACTCAAAGAGTCGGGGGGCGGCCTTTAAAAGGATTCAAAACGGTGACGCACGGCGTCGCGATGCTCTCCCTGGATAACACGTACTCAGCCGAAGAGCTTCAGGACTTTGATCAGAGAATTCGAAAGACTTTGGGTCAAGATCAGGTCGAGTATTTTGTCGAGGAAAAAATCGACGGAGTTTCGATATCCTTGGTTTATGAAAACGGACTCCTGATTTTGGGCGCAACTCGCGGCGACGGTCAGCGCGGGGATGACGTGACTCTGAACGTGAAGACGATCCAGGCCGTGCCTCTGAAAATTTCCAGCCCCCGGGGATCCGTCAACGGACCGCTTCCGCGGAGGCTTGAGATCCGGGCCGAAGCTTATTTACCCCGCAGGCAATTCGAAAAACTCAACCTGGCTAGAATCCAGGAGGGCGAGGAACCCTTCGCCAATCCCCGCAACGCTTGTGCCGGCAGTCTCAAACAGCTTGATCCGTCGCTTGCTGCGTCGCGCAAAATGAGTTTGTTTGTGCATGGCTTGGCCGATGCGGATCCGCCGATCAAGGGTGTCGGCAGCCAGAGCGCGGCGTTTGCCTACCTGAAGTCTGCGGGTTTCCGGACGATCGAGCATGCTGCGGTTTGCCGGGGTATGGAAGCCGTGATCCGGGAGATTGATCTTTTCCGGGAAAAACGTTCGGCGCTCGGCTACGACATTGACGGCATGGTGGTCAAGGTCAACAGCTTCGAGGCGCAGAGAATTTTGGGTTCCACCAACAAATCGCCCCGCTGGGCCATCGCCTTCAAGTATCCTGCGGAAAAGGCCGAGACCGAGCTTCTGGATATCGAGGTCCAGGTGGGCCGGACCGGTGTTCTAACGCCGGTCGCTGTGCTCAAGCCGGTGCACATTTCCGGTTCAACGGTCTCCCGAGCCAGTCTTCACAATGCCGATGAAATTAAGCGCTTGGATGCACGGATCGGAGATATCGTCCGCGTTGAGAAAAGCGGTGAGGTGATCCCGAAAGTGACGGAAGTTCTTAAAGACCGCAGGAAGGGCCGGCTTCCTGAATTTGAGTTTCCGGTTCGGTGTCCTGTGTGTGCCAGTCCGGCGGCCCGTTCCGGCGAAGAAGTAGCCCTGCGATGCATCAATCTCTCTTGTCCGGCGCAGCTGAAAGGCCGACTGCGTCATTTTGCTTCCCGCGACGCGATGGATATTGAAGGGCTTGGGGAGGTGTGGGTCGAGCAGTTTGTCGACCAGGGTCTGCTGCGTGATTTGGCCGGTATTTATGAGCTTGACCCGCAGGAAGTCAGGGCCGTGCGGCGCATGGGGGACAAGTCCACGGAAAAACTTTTTCAGGGTATTCAGACCAGCAAACAGCGGACCCTCAATCGGCTGATTATGGGCTTAGGCATTCAGGATGTCGGAGAGAGGGCGGCTTTTTTACTTGCTCAGAAATTCGGATCTCTTGACTCTCTGGCGGCTGCCGGCAGGGAGGATCTCGAGGGCATCCGAGAAATCGGTCCTGTCACAGCGCAATCGATTTGTGATTTTTTTGGACGTGCGGAAAACCGGCGTGAACTGGAGCGGCTCAAGGCGGCTGGGGTGCGCTTTGATCTCGTTGAAAAAATTCGGACCTCGGGAGATTTTCAGGACAAATCTTTTGTGGTGACCGGCACGCTGGCGGCCATGGAGCGTTCCTCAGCTGAAAAATGGATACGCCAGATGGGCGGGCACCCGAGCTCGACGGTCAGCCGAAAAACTCATTTCCTCATTTGCGGGGACAACCCCGGATCCAAACTCAAGAAAGCCGAGGAGTACGGGATCCGGGTGCTGAGCGAGGAGGAATTTCTCGCACTTTTACGCCGAAACGGCGCCGAAATCTGAGTTTCCGGTTTTCAGGATCGAAGCCTTTCGGCCGATAGCCTAAACATGGTACTTCGATTAAAAAATCAGGAACCGCCGGTCCCGGACCCTCTTTTGAGCGATTTTTTGAGCTATCTTTCAGTGGAAAGAGGTTTGGCCGCCAATACTCTTTCGGCTTACGGGCAGGATCTGGCTTTTTATCGGCGATTTCTATTTGAGGGACTGAAACTTCAGGGCTGGAAGGAGGTCCATCGCGGTCACATTCTGCAGTTTCTCATGGCCGAGCGCAAGCGCTCCCTGGACTCCTCGAGCCTTGCCCGGCGCCTCGTATCCGTCAAACTCTTCCATCGTTTTTTAGTCAAAGAGCGGCATCTTACCGAGGACGTGACCAGTGTGCTGGAGTCTCCTAAACTTTGGAAAAAACTGCCCCAGTTCCTAACGCCTCAGGAAGTCGAAAGAATCCTCAAAGGGCCAGACCGTTCCACACCCTTGGGTGTGAGAGATTATGCGATCCTGGAATGTCTTTACTCAAGCGGGATCCGAGTCTCTGAAATCGCCGGTTTGAAGCAACAGGATTTTAATTTTGCGGGCAGCTTCCTGAAATGCATCGGCAAGGGAAGTAAAGAGCGCGTTGTTCCGGTGGGCCGAGCCGCTTGCGACGCTGTCGGGGACTACCTTGAAAGGACAAGACCCTGTCAGAAACCGCGCTCCGATCATCTTTTCCTCGGAAGAGGCGGAAAAGGTTTGACCCGCCAGATGATCTGGCAATTGATTAAGAAATACGCCCGCACGGCCGGAATCTCGAAAGTGATTACTCCCCATACATTCAGGCATTCCTTTGCGACCCATTTGCTGGAACGGGGAGCGGATTTGCGCGTTGTTCAGGAATTGCTCGGGCACGCCGATATTGCCACAACACAGATTTACACGCATGTTTCCCGGGACCGGCTTAAGTCGGTCCACTCGGCTTATCACCCTCGAGGCTGATTTTCAGCCGGAGGCTAACGGCCGGAGTTCGATAGACTGCAGACCTAGGGAGGTTCTCATGAAGCCGACAATTTTTTTTCTGATGGTTTTAACTCTGTGGAGCTTTTCCTCGTTTGCGGATGAAGGGATGGATCCTGATGCCGTCAGCGCTGAATACCAGCAATGGGAGCAGGAATTTAAAAGCTCACTGGCCTCTCCTGAGGCCGTTCAAACCGGTTCCGGCGCTTCGGCCCCGGCCCGTCCTGAAACGCCTTCCGCAAGGGTGAATCGTCCGGTTGGATCCGTTTCGGCGCAGAGTCCGCAAGCCTTAAAAGACCGGCCCGCCCTCGATGGCGCTTCAAAGGTCGAGCGGCTTGAAAACCGAGTCGGGCAGCTCGAGAGAACCGTCAAGAGCCTCGAAGACCGCCAGGAGATTCTCGACCGCATGATCGATGATCTCAAACGCCGCCGCTGATCACACGGCTCAATTGACAGGACAACCCTCCTTCGCTATACTCCCGACCGTCTTACCGCACTTGCGGTTCTAACATTTCCGCTTCCAAAAAAACCATACTGAATCCATGACGCATCATGGCGCTATCGTCTAGCCCGATCTAGGACGTTGCCCTCTCAAGGCAAAAACACGGGTTTAAATCCCGTTAGCGCTACGCGTGGGGCAGCGATGGTTGAACCCGGGATAGACCGACATGATTTCTCGCTACACTCGCCCTGAAATGGGCGCCATTTGGACAGAACAAAACAAGGTCGCCAAATGGCTGGAGGTCGAGCTTGCGGCTCTCGATGCCTTGGCTCGGTTCGCTTACATCCCGAAAGATATTCCCTCGAAAGTCCGCAAAAAGGCGGACTTCAATCTCGAAAGGATCCGGGAGATTGAAAAAGTCGTCAATCACGACGTCATTGCTTTTCTCACCAATCTTGCTGAATACGTCGGTCCTGCGGGGCGCTACGTTCACTATGGGCTCACCTCCTCCGACATTCTGGATACAGGTCTGGCGCTGCAGATACGCGATGCCTCGCGACTCATCCGCAAGGAAATCGTCATCCTGCTTGATGAGCTTGCCAAGAAAGCGGACGAACACCGCATGACCGTGATGGCCGGCCGCAGCCACGGGGTTCATGCGGAGCCGACGACTTTCGGTTTGAAAATGGCGCTCTTCTACGAGGAATTCAAAAGAAACCTCCGCCGCTTTGATGCCGCGGCGGAGAACATCGAGTATGGAAAAATTTCCGGAGCGGTGGGCACATTTGCCAATGTTGACCCGAAGGTCGAGGAGGATGTCTGCCGCCGTCTGGGGCTGAAGCATGCGCCCATTTCGACGCAGGTGATCCAGCGCGACCGCCATGCTGAGTATCTCAACACGGCAGCTGTCATCGGGTGCTCTCTGGAAAAGCTTGCGACCGAGATCCGGGGACTCCAAAAGACGGAGACCCTCGAGGTTCAGGAGTTTTTCGGAAAGGGACAGAAGGGATCCTCTGCGATGCCTCACAAACGCAACCCGATAACCTGCGAGAGGATTGCTGGTTTGTCCCGGATTCTTCGCGGGAATGCTCTGGCTGGAATGGAAAACGTCGCTCTCTGGCATGAACGCGACATCACGCATTCGTCGGTCGAACGCGTCATTTTCCCAGACAGCACGATTCTTCTTCACTACATGCTGACCCTGATGCACGGCGTCATCCGTGATCTTGTCGTCCTCAAAGACAACATGCTGGCCAATCTCGCGAAAAGTAAAGGCGTTGTGTTTTCGCAGGGCCTGCTTTTGAAGTTAGTGGAGAAGGGCCTTACCCGGGAAGCTGCTTATGGACTTGTTCAGGACGCCGCCAAAAAGGTTTGGGATGAAGGCGGAGTAACTCTCCGCGAAGCTGTGCTCACGGATGCCGGAATCCAGGAGCATCTCAGCCGTCAGGAAATCGAGAGCGTTTTTGACTACGGTTACCATCTCAAGAACGTGAACAAGATTTTTCAGCGCGTCGGTATTCCGGCAAAAAAACAGCAGGTGCGGCGCCGCAAAACGGCTGCAGCCCGCTAAGGCCTAACAGGATCAAGGATGGCTGTTTTGATATCAAATTCTGAGCCGATTATGGAAACGCGTCTTCCTCTTCCGCTTGCCGGCCGCGGCAAGGTGCGTGATATTTACGAAATGCCCGGAGACAGGCTCCTGATTGTCTCGACGGACCGGCTCAGCGCTTTCGACGTCGTTCTTCCGAACCCCATTCCGCTCAAGGGCCGCGTGCTGACACAGCTCTCTGTGTTTTGGCTGAGGCGTTTCGAGAACTGGATGCCGCATCATCTCATCACGGCCGACATTTCTCAAATGGGACTTCCGGCGGATGTGCTGAAGGAACACGGGGCAGTTCTCGAAGGGCGAACGATGTTGGTCAAAAAGGCCAGACCGCTTGCGATCGAATGTGTGGTGCGAGGGTATGTTGCCGGGTCAGGGTGGAAGGATTATCTGCGGACGGGAGCCATCTGCGGGCACGAGCTTCCGCGGGGGATCCGTCAGTGTGAAAAATTGCAGCAGCCCATTTTCACCCCTGCGACCAAGGAATCCTCAGGGCACGATATCAACATCAGCAGGGATGAGGCCATTCGGATTGAAGGCGAGGACTTGGCTAGGGAAGCGGAGCGCATGACTCTGGAACTCTATGAAAAAGGCCGGGATTACGCCGAGTCGCGGGGGATTCTGATTGCGGACACGAAGTTTGAATTCGGCGTTTATCAGGGGCAGCTGATCCTGATCGACGAGGTTCTGACTCCCGACAGCTCGCGCTTCTGGCCGAAGGAAGGTTACGAATCCGGGCACGATCAGCCCAGTTACGATAAACAAATTGTCCGTAATTATCTGCTCGATATTCGATGGAATCAGACGCCCCCGGGCCCGGAGCTTCCGCAGGAGGTTGTGCAGAAGACCTCCCAGGCCTACCGAGACGTCTACAAAAGGCTGACAGGATTGGAAATCTGAAAGGGGTCTTATGTTCAAAGCTACCATTAACGTCACGCTCAAAAAATCTGTACTTGATCCGCAGGGACAAACCGTTCTGCACGCCTTGTCGACTCTCGGTTTCAAAGAGGCTCAGGATCTCCGGGTCGGAAAATTCTTTGAACTGACGGTGGATGAGGCCGACAGGAACCGCGCGGAGGCGCGTGTGCGCGAAATGTGCGATAAACTGCTCATCAATCCTGTGATTGAGGAGTATGCCCTGACGCTTCGAGAGGAGAAATCTGCCCGATGAAAGCTGCCGTGGTTGTCTTTCCCGGGTCGAATTGCGATACGGATTGTTTCAGCGTTCTGAGCCGTGTCATGAAAATGGACGTCTCCTACGTTTGGCACAAAGAGAGAACTCTGCCCAAAGTTGATTTGGTCATTCTTCCCGGAGGTTTCAGTTACGGGGATTATCTGCGCACCGGGGCCGTCGCGCGCTTCTCACCGGCGATGGAATCTGTCATCAAACATGCAGATGAAGGGCGTTTGGTTCTGGGGATCTGCAATGGTTTTCAAATTCTCCTCGAATCAGGTCTTCTTCCGGGGGCGATGCTGCGCAACCGATCCCTATCCTTTGTCTGCGAGCACGTATGGCTGAGGGTTGAAGAAAACCGCAGCGCGTTCACCAAAAATCTCAAACAGGGCGAAACGCTTTGTGTCCCTATCGCGCACGGTGAGGGCAATTATTTCTGCGACGATGATACGCTCAAACGGCTTCAGGATGATTCACTCATAGCGTTCCGTTATGCTTCCCAGACGGGTGAAGTTTCAGAGGCCTTTAATCCCAACGGGTCACGTGACAGCATCGCCGGCATTCTCAGCGGAAAAAGAAATGTCCTCGGAATGATGCCTCACCCTGAACGGGCGAGCGAACCGATCCTGGGATACGATCACGGGCGCAAAATTTTCGAAAGTTTGGCCGGAGCCTGAGGAGACTATGACAACTGAAGCCCAAATCAAAATTACGCCTGAAATGATCGCCTCTCACGGAATAACCGAGGGCGAATACCAAAAGATTACCAAGATTCTCGGCCGCGAACCCAATTTTACGGAGCTCGGGATTTTCAGCGTCATGTGGAGTGAGCACTGCTCCTACAAGAATTCCAAGCCCATCCTGAAAACTTTTCCGACGGAGGGGCCCAATCTTCTCGTCCGGGCAGGCGAGGAAAACGCCGGCATCGTCGACATCGGCGGCGGTTTGGCAATATGTTTCAAGATTGAAAGTCACAATCATCCGTCCGCAATTGAGCCGTTTCAGGGCGCTGCGACCGGAGTGGGAGGGATTCTCAGGGACATTTTTACCATGGGATCGCGCCCTATTCTCCTGATGAACTCGCTTCGGTTCGGCAAGCTTGACGATGCCGCGACCCAGCGTCTTTTCCGCGGCGTTGTCGCCGGCATTTCGCATTACGGCAATTGTATCGGAGTCCCGACCCTCGGCGGGGAAGTGTATTTCGACGAGTGTTATGAGGGCAATCCGCTGGTGAACGCCATGGCGCTGGGCATTATGAGGACCGATGAGATCGTCAAGGGGAAGGCATCCGGAGTCGGTAATCCGGTTTACTATGTCGGTGCAGCGACGGGCCGGGACGGTCTCGGCGGAGCCGCTTTCGCATCCAAAGAGCTTACCGAAGAAAGCCACGAGGATCGGCCCGCGGTTCAGGTGGGAGATCCGTTCATGGAAAAACTTTTGATGGAAGCTTGTCTGGAGCTGATTAAGACGGACGCTCTCGTGGGCATGCAGGATATGGGAGCTGCCGGTCTTACCTGCTCGACTTGCGAAACGGCGGCCCGCGGCTCGACCGGCATTGAGATCGATCTCGAGAAAGTGCCCAAGCGCGAGTCCGGAATGATTCCCTACGAGATCATGCTGTCGGAATCACAGGAAAGAATGCTGATCATCGCGCGCAAAGGGCATGAAAGAAAAGTGGAAGAGATTTTTGAAAAATGGGACCTTCACGCCGTCAAGATCGGCGAAGTCAAAGAAGGGCATCTCATGCGAGTGAAAAACGGGGCTGAGATCGTCGCCGAAATTCCGGCCAAAGCTCTTGCTGACGAAGGCCCCGTCTATGTGCGTGAGGAAAAGCGTCCGGCTTATCTGGAGGATGCGCAGAAGCTGGATCTGGCCTCGATTGCGGTTCCGAACGATTTTACGGCCGTTTTGAAAAAGATGCTGGATCATCCGACGCTGGCGTCCAAGGCATGGGTTTGGAAGCAATACGATCACATGGTCCGCACCGATACAGTTTTCTATCCCGGTCACGACGCCGCGCTCATCCGGATCAAGGACACGCAAAAAGGCATCGCTGTCTCCACGGATTGCAACAGTCTCTACTGCTACCTTGACCCCTTCGAGGGAGGTAAAATTGCTGTGGCTGAGTCGGCGCGCAATGTCGTGTGTTCCGGAGCAAAACCCCTGGCCATAACGAACTGTCTGAATTTCGGCAATCCCATGAAACCGGAAATCTTCTGGCAGTTCCACCAAGCCGTCAACGGCATGATTGCTTCCTGCAAGGCTCTAGGCACGCCGGTCACGGGCGGAAATGTCAGTTTGTACAACGAAAGTCCAGCTGCGGCGATCTACCCCACGCCAACCGTCGGCATGGTAGGACTTCTCGAAGACATCGAAAAAAGGGTCCCGTCGTTTTTTCAGAACGAGGGTGATCTTGTTTTTCTAGCCGGCGATACCTTTGAAGAAATCGGCGGAACTCAGTATTTGATGATTCAGCACGGATTGAAAAAGGGTCTTCCTCCTAGGCTTGATCTTGAGAAGGAGGGGCGGCTGCACAAATTTATTCTCGGGATGGCAGCCGAGGGGCACTTGTCGAGCTGTCATGACCTGTCTGACGGAGGTCTTGCTTTGGCGCTTGCAGAGTCCTGCTTTGATCCCCATGCGCCCAAGGGCGTTGTCATCGACCAGCTGCAGCTGGCTGTGCGCGGTGCCGTGCGGGAGGATGCGGTTTACTTCGGTGAGAGCCAGTCGAGGGCTCTCCTCTCCGTTAAGCCTGAATTCAAAGAAGAGGTGTTAAAGCGCGCCTGTGAGAACGGAGTACCGCTCTTTCAGATCGGATGTGTGACCGGGAGCCGGATTTGCATCGGCGATCGGATACAGGTGGATGTTCAGGAAGCTCTCAGCATTTATCAATCGGCTATCCCCAGGCGGATGGCCCGTTAGGAGATTATGGGCGGAGAAAACGTCAAAGACCATTGCGGAGTTTTCGGCATCTTCAATCACCCGGAGGCCGCAAGGATGACCTACCTGGGGCTTTTTGCCCTTCAGCACCGCGGTGAGGAAGCTGCGGGGATCTGTTCGAGCAACGGTGATCATCTTTTCTTGGAAAAAGACATGGGGCTTGTTGGTGAAGTTTTTACAGAGGCCCGCATTGCGAACCTGAAGGGAAGCCATGCGATCGGGCACACCCGTTATTCGACGACCGGATCTTCAAGCCGGATCAATGCTCAGCCCTACTGCGTCGATTACTCACGCGGACAGGTCGCGATTGCCCACAACGGAAATTTGGTCAATGCCCAGGTTCTTCGGGCTGAGCTTGAAGCCTATGGATCAATTTTCGGCAGCACAACAGATTCCGAGATTTTCATCCATCTCATGGCGAAACCCAATTATCGGACCGTTGAGGAATCCGTTGTCGAATCCGTCAGTCGTGTCGAGGGGGCTTTCAGTGTCGTGATGCTTAGCGAAAAACAGCTTTTTGCGATCCGTGACCCGCACGGTTTCCGCCCCTTGTGTCTCGGCCGTCTTGGGAACGGCTATGTCGTCGCTTCAGAGACCTGTGCCTTTGATCTTACCGGAGCCGAATACTTGAGAGAAATCGAACCGGGTGAAGTTCTCGTGATTGATGACAAGGGCCTGCGCAGTTTCTATCCGTTTAAGGATCAGAACAAGCCCCGGGCACACTGTATTTTTGAGCATGTTTACTTTGCCCGGCCCGATTCGACTGTGTTCGGAGACAACGTTGCCGCAGCCCGGGAGAGAATGGGCCGCAACCTTGCCAAAGAACATCCTGCTGAGGCTGATTTGGTCATCCCTGTTCCTGACTCCGGAAATTTTGCCGCGGCAGGGTATGCCCACGAATCAGGGATCCTGCTTGGTCACGGTTTTACCCGTAATCACTACATCGGCAGGACGTTCATCAGTCCTTCGGAATCTTCGCGGTCAATCAAGGTGAAGATCAAGCTGAATCCGATTCGCGAGATGATCGAGGGCAAGCGCGTCGTGGTTGTGGACGATTCTATTGTCCGCGGCAACACCGCGCGTTCCCGTGTTGCGCTTCTGCGCAGGGCGGGAGCCAAAGAAGTGCACATGCGCATCAGTTGTCCGCCGCATCTGTCGCCCTGTTATTACGGCATCGACTTCCCCTCGAAAGAAGAGCTTCTGGCCTGCAAGATGAGCTTGGAAGAGATTAAAAAGTTTCTGGATGTCGATAGCCTCGGCTATCTGAGCGTTGAGGGCATGCTTGCCGCGGCAAGCCGCGGCAAGTCCGATTATTGCGCAGCGTGTTTTACGGGCAAGTACCCGACCCCTATTTTTGACGATGTGAACAAATTCAAACTCGAACAGAAGCGCTGCTGAACGGCAGTTCTGAATTTTCGAGGAGATCCTATGAGCAAAATGACCTATGAAAAAGCCGGCGTACCTCACCTGAAGGGTGATCCCGTCTACAACCGTAAAATTGCGTCGATGATCGGTTCGACGCGCGTCCCGGGTGTGATGGGAGGCGCTCTGGGATTCGCGGCGCTCTTCGATCCCCGCAAAGCGGGTATGAAAGATCCCCTCATTGTGGCTTCGACGGACGGTGTCGGAACAAAATTGGAACTCGCGGCTTTACAAAACCATCACGCTACGATCGGCATCGATCTAGTGGCCATGTGCGTCAATGATTTGATCACCTGCGGGGCTCAACCCGTTTTCTTTCTCGATTATTTTGCGGCAGGAAAGTTCGAGCCTGAGGTGACCGAGGAGGTCCTGAGCGGCATTGTGCGAGGATGCAGGGAATCCGGATGCGCCCTGATCGGCGGTGAAACTGCGATTATGCCGGGTTTCTATCAGACGCATGCTCAAGGGCCCTCTCAGTACGATGTCGCAGGTTTCAGCGTCGGTCTTGTGGAACGAGGCAAGACCGTGACCGGGGAGACGATCCGTGAGGGGGATCTTCTGCTCGGGCTTGCTTCAAGCGGTTTTCATTCCAATGGTTATTCTCTACTGAGGAAAATTTTCTCCAAAAAAGAGCTTCAGGGAGCAATCGGCCGGGAACTTCTGACTCCGACAAGGCTTTATGTAAAGCCTGTGCTGAGTCTCCTCAAAAAGACGAAGCTCAAGGGAATTGTGAATATCACCGGAGGAGGCTTCATCGACAATCTTCCCCGGGTTATTCCCGACGGGCTCGGCGCGGAAATTGATAGTTCCTTTTGGCCCCGGGCAAAGCTGTTTCAAACCGTTCAGGATTCTGGTAAGATAGCTTCTTCTGAGATGTACCGGACCTTCAACATGGGCATCGGCATGGTGATCGTGATGCGCCGTCAAGATATTCTGGGTGCTCAGAAACATTTTAAGCAACACAAAATTCCCTCCTGGGTTATCGGCAAAATTACGAAGACCGGAAAAAAAGACGCGCGAGTGCGGGTTCTCGAAGACGGAAGTCCCGTCTGATTCCGGGTGTACGGAGATTGTCATGAGAGTGCTGCTTCTTGGTTCAGGCGGCCGTGAACACGTGCTGGCCTGGAAAATTGCCCAAAGTCCGCTGTTAACCAAACTCTTTGTTGCTCCCGGCAACACCGGCATCAGCGATCTTGCCGAATGTGTGCCCCTGTCTTTGTCCAATCTCGACGGCCTGGTTGAGTTTGCCCTCAAAGAGTCCATTGACCTCACGGTTGTGGGTCCCGAAGCTCCTCTTGTCGAGGGGGTTTGGGACCGTTTTCATGCGGCTGGCCTGAAGGTTTTCGGACCCAGCCGTGATGCTGCTGAGCTTGAAGGCAGTAAGGCCTTTTCCAAAGACATGATGCACAAGTACTCTATCCCCACGGCCCACTACGAAGTTTTTTCCAACGTCAATGAGGCGAAGCATTATGCGGTTGAAGCCGAGATGCCGGTGGTGATCAAGGCCGACGGGCTCGCTGCCGGCAAAGGCGTGGTGATCTGCAAATCCTCACAGGAAGCTGTGGAGACCCTGGGGCGCATGATGAGTGAGGGCGCCTTCGGTGATGCCGGAAAGAAAGTCATCATCGAAGAAATGCTCGAGGGAGAAGAGCTTTCCGTCCTGGCGCTCACCGACGGAGACTCGGTGATTCCGCTGGCCAGTTCTCAGGATCACAAGCGCGTTTATGATTATGATCGGGGTCCCAATACTGGCGGCATGGGCGCCTATTCACCGTGTCCTCAGATCAGCCGTGAAAAGCTTCAGGAAATTGTCGACTTAAGCGTGAAGCCCATGATTCGGGGAATGGCGGCTGAAGGTAAACCCTATCGAGGTCTGCTTTATGCCGGGATTATGCTCACCGAAAAGGGACCCTATGTCCTGGAATACAATTGCCGGTTCGGAGATCCGGAGGCTCAGGCGGTGATTCCAAGACTGAAATCAGACCTCATTCCCGTGATGCTCGAGATTGCGGAAGGAAAACTCAAAACTAAAACTCTGGAATGGCACGACAAGGCTTCCGTCGCGGTCGTTCTGGCCTCAGGGGGATACCCCGGAGCCTTTGAAAAAGGGCGCCTGATTACAGGGCTTGAAGCCCTCAAGGGAGCCGCAGATGTTCATGTTTTCCACGCGGGAACTGAATTGAATGCTCAGGGTAAAGTTGTCACTGCCGGAGGGCGGGTTCTGGCCGTTGTGGGTTTAGGAGATACTCTGCGCGAGGCTCAGGATAAGGCTTATCAGGCGGTGTCAAAAATACAATTTGAAGGCATGCATTACCGCCGAGACATCGGAAGAAGGGCTTTGGAAGTTCTCAAATGATTTATTCGAGGAAGCTGGAACGCTAGATTATGGCCGAGACTCAGAGGGTGAGCATGAGCGCACGCGATCCCGATCTCGCCAGACTTCGTGAGGTGGCTAAAGCCAGCCGCGAGGGCAAGACGGTGTGTTTTCCGACCGAAACCGTTTACGGGATCGGGGGACCCATGAGTGTTCCGGGCCTGAGTGAAAAGCTCAAGACGTTTAAAGCGGATCCTCGGAAAGAGCCGGAGGTGGTTTACCACATCGGTGACTGGGCGATGCTCGATCACCTGCGGATTTTCATAACACCTGTGTTTCGCTTCCTTTCGAGAACATTTTGGCCGGGGCCCCTGACGCTTACCGTGAAGGATTCAGCGGGTAAAATTCTTAAGATCCGCTACCCGAGAAATCTCCTGGCAACAGCCTTGATCAATTCCGTCGGAGAGCCATTTCTTGCAGTTTCTGCCAGCGGAGACGAGCCGGCACGGACTCCGGAGAGAGTTTTGTCCGGCGTGCCCGGTTTTGCCGATTATGTCGTCGACTCAGGCCCTTGCGAAATCGGGGAAGATTCGACCGTGGTGGATATTACGGATGAAAAAAATCCGCGAATCACGCGGAAAGGTCCGCGGGCCGCAGAGATCGAAAAAGTTCTTGAAAAAATCCGGGCAGGCCGGTTCGCGCGCCGTAAAATCTTAATTGTCTGCACCGGCAACTCCTGCCGTTCTCCGATGGCGGAGGGATGGCTGAAGGATGAGCTTGAGCGCCGGGGGCTCTCGGATGAAGTTGAGGTGTCGTCCTGCGGGGTAGGCACCCGCGATGGGATGCCTGCCACAGCTGAGGCTGTCTACGTCATGAGAAACCGGGAAGTCGACATTGCCGATCACCGCTCAAAACAGTGCACAAGGGAAGACATTCTCGGCGCCGATTTGATTCTGGCGATGAGTCAGCAGCACGCGCTTTTTATCACCAGCATGATGCCTTCGGCGCGGGAGAAGATTAAAATACTGAATGTCATGGATCCGATAGGGATGAACCTTTCCGTCTATGAAGATGTGATGAATCTCATCGAAAAGAAAATCACATCGCTTTGGTTCGATATTGTCGGCTGAAAAAGAAAGGCTCTTATGACGGTTAAAATAGCTCTGGCGGGTGATCATCGCGGCGTTGAGATGAAGGCTCGGCTCTTTGCGTTTCTCAAATCAAAGGGTTTCGAGCCGGTGGACTGCGGACCGTTTACCTTAGAATCCTGCGATTATCCTGACTTTATGTTTGATGCCGCTGAAAAAGTGGCCCGGGGTGACTGCCGCTTCGGGATCGGTATTTGCCACAGCGGCATCGGCAGCGCAATCGCCGCCAACAAAGTCAGGGGAATCCGCGCGGCGCTTTGCAAAAGCGTCGAAGAGGCGAAATTATCCAGGGCTCATAATGACGCCAATATGCTGATCCTGGGTTCGGGTTTTCTCGATACGTCCATTGTGGAAACACTTGTTGAAACCTGGTTAAGCACACCCTTTGAGGG
>VFQY01000067.1 GCA_018883425.1 Candidatus Omnitrophota bacterium
CAACAAGCGGACCGCCTTGGCAAACCTGAAGGCATTGACATTGGCTGCGCACCACCCGCCGATTCGGCCCCTGCAGACCGAGCTCTTTGAGTCTCTTTTTCAAAAACTCATAAAGCTCCGGACTTTCGCCGGGTGCACACTTGGTCCCGGTGCAGACTAAAACATGCTTATCGTAGGGCAGCATTGCGGGTTTTTGTTTGTCCGGGCTAAGACTCATACCCGGCCCCCTCGCCCCTGAAAGCTCTTGATGACTCCATATGAAAAATCAGCATCGAGAAACTCTCGCCTCAAACCCTCCAGGATTTCAGGGAGTTTACGCGTTAGCTTCTTAGGCAGACATCCCGCTCTGATGAAGAAGAAGGATCGAACCCCCTCGGCAAGCAATTTCTTCATCTCAGTTTGAAGAAGCTGACTCTTAGCCCCCCACTCAGAGAGACAGACGATCTTCGAGGCACGAAGTCTATCCCGCAGAAAAAAAACCTGATCCTCACTGCAGTTCATTTTTTTTGAGCTTAAAAGCAGCAACGCCCGTTTGTCCGAAGATTCCGGCTTTTTTTTGTAAGGCTTCGCGGTGCGCATCAAGAAACCGCTGCTTGTCCTTGCCGAGACTGACAGACACCGGGCAAAGTCGCCTCGGCAGGCAAGACAAAAGTACCGATCTCGGAAACACCAACGACAATTCTTCTGACCATGAAGGCAAGCCCCTTAGCGAATCCCATAAAAGCGCCGGCTCCCCCTTGCTGTTTGACATCCTCCCGAATCGCGCAGGGAATCTCCGCAGGACTGCTGATGACATTCCAAAGTCCGCGGGTCACATTCGCGCCTGCCCCGTAAGCATAATCACCAGCCGTCGATTCCGAAGCCGCCGCATGCGGAACAGCAAGAGCGCCGCAAAAAACCCACAGAAAATGCATCAAGAACGCCGTCTTTTTTAATCGCATGATCCTAATCCCCCTTATTTTTCCTGAAACTAGCACACTCCAAAAACATTGTAAACCTTGCTTAAAACCTGTGCCCCAGTTTGATGCAGAAAACCGTTCTATCGTCATGCGCCTCACTGCCCTGGAGATGCTCTTCCATGAGCGCGAAGATTCCATCCACAAGCTCCTGAGGGTTCAGAAAAAAACCCTGCTCTTTGAGGAAATTCTTGACTGCCTCTAAACCCAGCGGACGGCCTCGGGGGTTTCGGCTCTCCTTCACGCCGTCACTGATAAGCATGAGGATGTCTCCCTCTTCGTAGCTGCGCGTCAAATCCTCATACGCAGCATCCGTAAACAGCCCTAGCGGAGGTCCTTTGAGGGCATCCACCAACTCGACCCGCCTCTCTGCCGCGTGGAAATAGAAAAGAGGTTCGTGACCCGCCGAGGCAATGTTCAATTTCCGCTGCGCTTGATCAATCACAACAGCCGTCATCGTCAAAAACATCCCGGAATAGGTCTGTGTCGCAAGCTGAAGATTGAGGGCTTGAAGGGTCCTCGCCGGGCTCCGCCCGGATTTTACCTCTCGCCTTAATTCACTTATCGCACAAACCATATAGATGGCAGCCGGAATCCCCTTGCCGGAAACATCGCCTACCGCCAGAGCGATTCGGTCCCCTCCCAAATCAGCCCAATCATAAAAATCCCCTCCGATATGCTCGGCAAATTTACATTTGAATGCCATTTGGATTCCCGGACAGGCGGGCGGAAGATCCGGAAGAAAGGTCGCCTGGATTTTAGCCGCCATCGCAAGCTCCCTCTTCATCAGTTCATCCCGCAGACTCATGTCGGAATTTTTGTAGAAGATAAGCGCCGTAAAGGTGGCAGCCATCGCTGTGAGCGGCATAAAAAGCGGCAAGAAAATGCCCATCAGGTAAAAAACCAAAATATTGAAGACGCCATAAACGGCCATCGTTGCGATCATCCCCACCCATGCCCTTTTAGGCGGAGACGCCGCGGCAAGCAGAGCCGTCCAAAGACTCACGATCAAGAGCAGGAAAAAAACCGTGAAAGGTCCCGTCTCTACGAGGTAGCTTCGCGATAAAAGCGTGTTCATGGCGGCCGCTTGTATCCAAAAGCCGGAGGATTCTCGGGAGTAGAGCATTTGGCGTGCCTGCGGTGCAGCAGGATGACTTTGTCCCACGAGAACAATTTTACCCTCGAAAATTTTCCTAAGCTCGCTATCTTGGCCGCCGCGGCTTAATTCCAAGATCTCTGAAAAGGATTTTCGCCGAAAGACGCTCTCTCCGCCGGGGTCGTTAATCCAAATCTCTCCTCGATGGTTAACCGGGAGGGACCTCAGGCGTTTGCGGGCTGTTTCCTCATCGCGAATTTCGGCAAGAACGGAAAGCACAGCCGTATGAAAATAGTCCGTTCCATCGAGTTTCAAATAAGACTGAATTCTGCGGATTCGGCCGTCGTTATCCGCGAGCGTATTGACGAAACCGATCGTGCGGGCGGATTCTTTGAGGGCCTTCTGGGGATAGATGGCCTCGAGGGGCTGATCCTCGATGTAAATGAAGGGCAAAATTACATTAGCGGCCTTTTCAACCGCTTCGGCTAACCGGCGGTCATCTTGGTTCTCAGCCGGCTCTTTAAAAAAAACGTCATAAAAGACCAGAGCCGCTCCTGAACGGCGCAGCAGATCTATCATTTCTGAATGGAGGTTCCTTGGCCAGGGCCACGAGCCAAGCTGATCCAGGCTCGATTGATCTATTTCAACAAGAAGGAGCCGGCTGTCAGTTTTTTGCTGCCCCCGAAGCCACTGGCGGAAATCAACCGCATCAAGCTCCCTGAAATTGACGATCTGAAGAAAATGAAGAAGAAAAATCAGCGCCGCGATGAGAAAAGCGATCAGGAAATTTCTCTGAAAAACGCCCCGAGCGCTGACGGCCATGCGTTTAAGAGTTCTTTCGGACGAGCCGCCAGGGACGATGCTTCAAATCATACGTCAAGTCTCTGATGTTGGCCGTGATCTCGTGGATGTTGGCGATAGATCGGGCAATGTCTTCTTCATGTCCCTCGACAAATCCGTTCATTTTTTCCATCATCGGATTCATCAGCGTCATCATCTCATCGAACTTATCCGTAAGAACGTACATTTTGGACATCATCTCGTGCATGGGGATGGGATCAAAACCCCCAATTTCGAATTCCGGCTGAACCCGCGGAGCCTGAGCCGTTCCCGGCGTGATCTCGATGAATTTCTCTCCCATGAGACCGAGCATGTCAATCGTCGCGCGGGAATCCCGGCGGAGAGTAATTTCATCCGACAGCCGGATTCGAACCCTGATGGGCCTTTCCTCTCCAGAAAGGATCTCGATTTTTTCAACTTTCCCGCATTCACGTCCTGCAAAATAAACAGGTGCGTTTTCTTCAAGGCCGCTCACGTAGCCGAACCGTATATTCCAAACATTCGTCTTTCCTGAAACGTAACGCCCCACCACAAAGGTCAGACTGAACAGCAGAACACATGAAAGAACAATCAAAAAACCGGCTTTGACTTCTGCCGAAGTGTATTTCATTGGCACCTCCGGCCGCCCCGAACCTAAACTAAGTTTCGAGAAGACCCTTTAAGTAAGCTTCACGGGTTTGCCTGAAGGGAATCGCCCCCTCATGCTCACCCTTAATAAATTGCTGAACAAACGGATTGGACGAAGTTTTGATATCTTCAGGCCGGCCCACTTCAAGAACTTTGCCTTTGTGGAGCATCACAATTTGGTCGGCAATTCTGAAGGCGCTCTGCATTTCGTGCGTGACGACGACCGATGTGATCTGCAGCTTTTGGCTTAAATCGAGAATCAGCTGGTCAATCATGCTGGCTGTAATAGGGTCTAGGCCCGCCCCCGGCTCGTCGTAGAAAACAATCTTGGGATCCAGAGCTATCGCCCTGGCCAAAGCGACACGTTTCCTCATACCGCCCGAGAGTTGGTGCGGCAGGAAATCTTCAAATCCTGTCAGCCCGACAAGCTCAAGCTTAACCTTCACGATAATGAGAATGATTTCATCAGAGAGGTCCGTGTGCTCCCGCAGAGGCAAGGCAACATTCTCAAAGACACTCATAGAATTAAACAGCGCCGATCCCTGGAAGAGCATGCCGAATTTGCGGCGCACATCGTTCATCTTCTCCGGTGCCAGACGAACAATGTCCTCGCGCTCAATCTCGATAGAACCGGCATCGGGTTTGGTCAGTCCCACCATGTGCCGCAAAAGCGTACTCTTACCGCCTCCTGAACCGCCCATGATGACTGTGATTTTCCCCTCAGGAATGACGAGATTAATCCCATTCAGTACCAGGCGGTCCCCAAAGGACTTGCTGAGTTTTTTAACTTGAATAATCGAGGGGCTCATTGCCGATCACGTAGGTAGCGCATAATAGAAAATCGCTGTTGCGAGACAATCCACGACGATAATCAGGACAATGGATGTAACGACCGCCTGCGTCGTAGCGCGGCCGACTTCATCCGCCCCGCCCTGGACCGAAAGCCCCTGGTGGCAACTCACCAGCCCGATCAAGAGCGCAAACAAGAAACTCTTGGCTAGCCCCGTATAGATGTCCTTTAAGACGAGGGCATCGAAACTCTTCGCCAGGTAAAGATCCGGATTGATGCCGACACTCATCACGCCGATGACGAATCCCCCGAGGATGGCCACGGCATCCGTCACAATGACCAGGCAAGGGAGCATCACGCAAAGAGCGAGACACCTGGGCACGACAAGAAACCTCACGGGGTCTATTCCCATCGTCGTCAGGGCATCAACCTCTTCCTGAACCTTCATCGTCCCCAATTCTGCGGCCATGCGGGCTCCGATTCGGCCAGCTATCACAATGGACGCCATCAGAGGACCTAACTCGCGGGCAACAGAGACACTCACCAGACTGCCGGTATACATGACGGCACCGAACTGTTTGAGCTGATAGGCTCCCTGGAGCGCGAGAACCATCCCCATCGAACAGGCGACCAAACAAATAATCGGAAGTGAGTCAAATCCGCAGAGGACCATCTGGCGCACAAAAGCTTCACGCCGGGCGCCCCGCTTCGTCGGCGATCCCTGAACGGAGACAGCCAGAATACGCACACCCAGACCGAAAAGACGGCAAACGCCCGCCAGGAGTAAGCCCGCAGCAGAACCGATATTTCCCAAAAAGTCTCTCATGAATTTTTATCCCGGCGACCGCAGGAGATTAAGACCGGACTCCAGAGAGCCGGCCAGAGAAAAGATTCCGTCCAGTTTCGCGATCTCGAAAACACTTTTTACAGCGGGCATCAGCTCGGTCAAAACAAGATGCCCCTGATACTTTTTTGTCTTTTGAAGGGCCTCCACAAACGTAGCCAGGCCCGAGCTGTCGATATAACTTACCTTTCGAAGCTGAATCAAAATTTTCTGCTCCCTGCGGGCGATGGCCTCATGCAGGCGGTCGCGAAGATCAGGAGAGTTGTGAAAATTGATCTCCCCCTCAACCTCATAGATCTGGACGCCCTTGTCTTGACGCTGATGGATTTTCATGCTTGCTTTCGCTTTACTAAAATCAATTCGTTGGCGTTTTTTTTACCTCGGCGGTAGACAACCCCGTCCATCACAGTCTTCATGAAATAGATCCCTAGCCCGCCGGGTTTACTGGGCGGAAGTTCGGGGGAAGGAATGCTGGTCGGATCAAAAAATTTTCCGAAGTCCCGGATGAGAATCTCGATCCTGTCCTCACAATCGGCGACCTCGACCTGAATGCGCCCGGCCTCTCCCTTGTAACCGTGCCGCGCCACATTCGCGAGGGCTTCATCCACGGCGAGAGTCACTTCGTGAAGCTTTTTTTCGTCCAGCTCCGAGCGAATGAGAAGCTCCTTGAGAGCCGTCCTGAAACGGCTGATAGCGCCGCTCTCACAAAGCAAATCAAACTGTTTTTTTTCGTTCATCCCAAATGGATCCGTTAGGGGTTCAGACCAGCGGATTGTATGCGAGGTCCTCGAGCTCTGCAAGCGTTTGAAGTCAAAATCCCTGCTCCCGTAAACGTCTTATTCTGCTGTTTCGATCGCGGAGGCTCTCTTGCTGTGAGGCTTTCCTCTCGGAATAGCGCGCGAGCATATCCATTTCAAGATTAAGCCAATCGCCTTCTTTTTTGCTTTCAAAGTTCGTTTTCTGAAGTGTATGGGGGACCATCGCTATCTTGAAACTCGTTCGCCTCACCTCCTGAACGGTCAGACTGACTCCGTCAAGGGCAACCGATCCCTTCAAGGCAATTCCACGAAAAAAACGGCGCGGAGCTTTTATCCAGAAAATACGCTGTCCGGCAAACTTCTCAATCCTCTGAATTTGACATCGAGTATCGACGTGCCCCGTCACAAAATGTCCTCCCAGGGGATCTCCGTATTTAAGAGCTCTTTCGAGATGGACACAATCCCCAGCGCTGAGCGTGCCCAGAGCTGTGGCTCTCCATGTTTCTTCAAGAATATCCGCGGCGAAACCTCCGGGCAACACCGCTGCTGCGGTCAAGCAGACACCATTGACCGCGATGCTTTCCCCCAGATCCGCCTTCGTCCGCCTTGAACCAAGAAAAAGAAAATGAATGCGGCGCCTTCCCTGCAGCTCTTCAATCCGCTTGACCTTGCCCCTCTCCAGGATGAGTCCCGTGAACATTCAGAAAGATCCTTCGAAAAGCCAATCCGATCCGAGCGGACGGCAATTTAATGTCCTCGGCGAAGGGCAAGTGTTGGGATTTGAGTAGCCGTCTCCCTCGAGAGAACTGACAGCCGACCGGCCTCCGATGAACTTGGGTGCAACAATCCAGCAGATTCGATCGACAAGTCCCTCATGAAGAAGTGTCCACGCCGTCTCGCCTCCGCCTTCCACGAGCAGCTTAGAAATACCCAGCCCCCCGAGCTGACTGAGAAGGTCTTTAAAATCAATCCTGCCTCTTCTGCTTTTAACCGCTAAAATGTTCGCAAAGCCCGATGCTCTTTTTGGCACAGCGCACTTCGGCAGATAACTTTTCTCGACCGCCCGAAGCGTGATCTGCCTGCCCTGAAAAATCCGGCAACCGGGCTGAAGCTCCATCCTTGGGTCAACCACAATACGCCAGGGCTTTGTCTCTTGAAGCGCGCTTCTCGACAGCTCGGCCCTCAAGCGGGGGTTGTCGAGCTTCGCCGTATTCTTTCCCACGAGAATAGCATCCGACGTCTTTCTCAGCTCATGCACCCAGCGGCGAGCCTCCGGGCCTGTTATCCAGCGGGACCGCCCGTTGAAGCAGGCAATTTTGCCGTCCAGGGATTGGGCCATTTTGAGAGTGACGAAAGGTAATCCCGTGCGAATCCACTTTGAAAAGGGTTCGATCAAACGAGCCGCACGGTCCCCTTGAATCCCATGAACAGTTTCGATCCCAGCCTCCTCAAGAATCTTGAGAGCACGCCCGGCATGGCGGGGGTTGGGGTCAAGCACTCCGAGAACCACCCTTGAAACGCCGGCAGCAAGAATGCTGTCCACGCATGGCGGTGTCTTGGCGGGGGTGCTGCAGGGCTCGAGCGTCACATAAAGATCCGCTCCTTCGGCCTCTTTTCCGGCCTCACGGAGGGCGCAAATTTCGGCGTGGTCGCCTCCAAAAACACGATGATAGCCTGCCCCTAAAAGCCTGCCGTTTTTAACGACGCATGCGCCCACTTGCGGATTGGGGCTCACAGAACGGCCGCCGCGGACAGCCAAGTCCAAGGCGTAGCCCATCCACTTCGAGTCATGCTTCGATCGTCGGAGAGAGTTCGCTTCAGACAGCCTTGGCATCGCAGGTTTCAAAGGGGCTGTTGAGAGGGCGGGGAGTTGGGCGGAGAGGTCTTGATTTTTTCGGAGTGGCTGATTTGATCCAAGACTCCGTTGACAAATTTACCTGAGTCTTCCTGCGAGAACTTCTTCGCGATATTCACAGCTTCATTGATCGTGACATTAGGCGGAATATCCTCACAAAAAACCAGCTCGTACGTGGCAAAGCGGAGAATATTGCGGTCAACAACGGCCATACGGCTAATTTCCCAGTTTTTAGCATATTTCGCAACGATCTCATTGATCTCTGGGAGCTTCTCTAAAGTTCCTCTGACCAGCATCTCCGCAAAGACTCGTACCTCATCGCCCATATCCGGATTCTGCTCCCAAAAACCAGAAAAAAGCTCCCCGGCGGGTTTGGGATTGAGTTCGTGCTGATAAAGAAGCTGGAGGGCGCACTCGCGCGCCAAGGAGCGCTTTCGCATCAGACAGAAACCTTCGAAAAAACCTGGGCAATCCCAGCAAGCTCGAGAGCAGCATACGCTGCGTGGGCGCCTTTATTTCCGGCTTTCAAACCTGCTCGGTCGATCGCTTGATCCAGAGAGTCTGCGGTAATCACCGCACTTGCAATAGGCACATCCGTCATGAGGGAAACCTGAGCAATTCCCCTGGTAACTTCGTTAGAAACACATTCGAAGTGGTAGGTGTCACCGCGGAGAACACAGGCCGCAGCAACCAAAGCCTTGGGTTTTTTCGAAGATGCGAGTCTCTTGCAGGCGTAGGCAACCTCTAAAGCTCCAGGAACCCAGACGATATCAATGCGGGAAGATTGAATTCCGGCCTGTTCAAAAACGCTCAGAGCACCCTCAACCAATCTGCGGGTGATAAACTCATTGAATCGAGCGGCAACAATGCCAAATCGGCCTTGAGGATGATGAATTTTACCGTTTAAGACCATAGGCTAAAAGTTCAGGAAATGTCCAAGTTTTGATTTTTTAGACTGCAAGTAGCGCTCATTGTGAGGATAAACGGGCGTCGGCAGAGAAACACGCTCCACGACCTCCAGACCATGTCCCTCGAGGCCGACGATTTTACGAGGATTATTGGTGATCAACCGAAGTTTATGGAGTCCGAGGTCCCTGAGAATCTGCGCTCCGATACCATAGTCGCGCAAATCGGGTTTGAAACCCAACGCCTCGTTGGCCTCGACCGTATCGAGTCCCCGATCCTGGAGCTCATAGGCTCGAAGCTTATTGGCCAGACCAATACCCCGACCCTCCTGGCGCAGGTAAACAACAACCCCTTGCCCCGCTTTTTCGATCATCTCCATGGACGACGTAAGCTGATCACGACAGTCGCACCTCAGAGATCCCAAAATATCGCCCGTAAAACATTCAGAATGCATGCGCACGAGAGTGGCATCCCGGCCCGGGTTACCTTTAAGAAGGGCTACGTGTTCTGCTCCGTCGACAACCGATCGGTAGACACAAACTTTCCAAACACCCTGAGCCGTTGGAACATCGGCTTGACTGACACGCTCCACGAGTCTGTCGCGTCTGCGGCGGTAGTCGATAAGATCCTTGATCGTTCCGATTTTTAATCCATGCTTTTGAGCAAAATCACAGAGGTCTGGAAGCCTGAGCATGCTGCCGTCGTCGCCGACAATTTCACAGATCACCCCCGCGGGATAAAAACCCGCTATCCTTGCTAGATCAACGGCAGCCTCTGTATGTCCAGCCCTCACAAGTACACCGCCGGATTTTGCTTTCAGGGGAAACATATGTCCGGGCATCACAAAATCACCAGCCCGGCTCTTGGGATCCCCGAGAAGCTCTACAGTACGGGCCCTGTCAAAGGCGGATATTCCGGTTGAAATTCCCAAACGGGCATCTACAGAGATCGTGAACGCCGTCTTCATCGGATCACTGGATCTTCGCGCCATATCTTTCAGCCCAAGCTCCAGAGCACGGTCCTCCGTGATCGGCACACAGATGAGCCCGCGGCCGTGCATCATCATGAAATTTATTTTTTCGGGCGTGACGGCACTTGCGGCAAACACGAGATCTCCCTCATTCTCACGATGCTCATCATCCACGATGATCACCATCCGTCCGTGTCTCACCTCATCGAGAACTTCTTCGATCGAGTTTACCTTCACAACTCCTCCTAAAAAAAAACCCGAAGCGTCTTGGCTTCGGGCGGAAAGTATGTTCCTTCTCGAACTTGGAAAGTTGTGTTCGAGATTAAGTCCTCTTTCATCCGGACTTTACCGTCGGCACCTGAATTTCACAGGTTCAGTCCCTTCGATATAAGCGCGAAAGGAGTCGCGGGCTTTCGTTTTTTTCTTGCGAAAAAACACCGCCGGTAGGGAATTACACCCTGCCCTGAAGACAAAGGGATGATAGCAAGGTCAAATCGGAGTGTCAAACGGAAAGAACGCTCATGGGTTAATATAAATCTATATTTTTAAAGCATTTACGGCGTTATAGCATCTTTATGTACAGCCTTGTCTAAAAGATCGAGCGTGCTATCTTTCTATTAGATTAAACGAAGTATCAACCTTGATCTTTAATGCACTGAGGATTCTGACCAAGGCAAACCCGAAGTAATTCGGGGACGCAAAGTCACAGATCCTACTTCCGGTAAAAATCCGGTTGAGGATGGCTGGGCCGCCAAATCCAAGGAAACTGGCAAGGATTGTTAAGGGCACCCCCGAGGTAACTCGGGTCCGCAAAGTCACAGATCCTACTTCCGAAGAAAGTCCGGTTGAGGATGGCTGGGCCGCCAAATCCGACGATTTGGCCGAATCAGAACCTCTCGTTTACGAGGGGAGATTCGGCATGAAAAACTTCGTTACCAGTATTAGGATTTCCGTTTTCTGCGCCGCGCTGTTCACGATGATGAGCGGCGCCGAGGCGCATGCCTCATTTTTCAGTCAACCGGTCCCCTCTCTTCAAAACCTCTCGTCCGAACTGACTACGCCCGAAAAAATCGCACGGTATCTGTGGCGCCATTTCGCTTATGAAAAAGATCAAACGCAATTCGGAGCCGAGGAATACTGGCAGTCCGCCGAAGAGTTTCTCGCAAACAGGCGGGGCGACTGCGAGGACTTCGCGCTCCTGGCTTCCGCCCTGCTGCAGCAAGCGGGCCGCACAGCCTTCACTGTAAATATCTACGGGTCCGGTTATGCGCACACGATCTGCGTTTACATCGAAGATGGGAAGTACAGCGCTATCGACGGAAGCGACCTCAAAAAATTCCAGGCAGACAATCTTGAAGGACTTCTTTCCGCGATTCATTCGGATTGGTCCAGAGCGGCCATCACCGCTTTGTCCGAGGAAACCCGCAAAGGCCGCATCCTCAAACTCATCCCGAACAAAAAAAGCATAAAAAACAAATAAATAGCCGATAAAAGATCCATGGCTAAACATGAGTCCTTAAGTTTTTCATGCTGAAAGAACATCAGAGCTTTTTAACACGATTCCTGGCCGTTTGCGATCTGGCCGTCATCCTCGGCTGTTTCTTTCTCGGATATTTCATCCGCAATCAGCCCTACGTCATCAATTACATCGGTGATGTCAGCCGCACTTATTCGCTTGAAACCTATTACCCTATTCTTCCTTACTGGGTCCTGTTCTGGCTTCTTGCACTTCTTCTTTCAGGGGCCTACAGGCCCCTTCAAACCCGTAAAATCTATTCTGTTCTTATCCCCGTTCTGAAGGCCGCCGTGCTCGCAACGCTTCTCTTCGGAAGTCTGTCCTATCTCCTGAAAATTCAGCATGTCAGCCGATCCTTGATATCGATCATATGCGCAATGACTTGGCTGGGCATCACCGTTCAGCGATGGATTATCTTCAAAGCCGTTCGCGAACTTTACAAGAAGGGTTTTAATACGCGCGTGCTCCTGATTGTGGGGACAGGTCCGAGAGCTCTCGAATTTGTAACTCTCATCGACAAAAATCCCGAGTGGGGTCTGAAGATCGCAGGTCTGGTCGATGACGAAAAAAACAGAGTTGGAACCGAGATCCTCAGTCACCGCGTTTTGGGAACCTTGGCGGACATTCCGCTTCTGTTGGAAAATGTCGTCGTGGATGAGCTGGTCTTCATTGTTCCCCGGAGCTGGCTGGGAAGAATCGAGGACTCCGTTCTTTACGCTGAACAGCTCGGAAAAAAAGTCAGCATCGCCGTCGATCTCTTCAACATGCGTTTTGCCCGTGCCCTTCAGAGAAACATCGAAAAGTTCCCCTTTCTCACCTTTGAAACGACGTCGAATGTGGTTTGGCAGCTGTTTGTGAAACGCCTCCTGGACATTCTCTTTTCTCTGATCGGAATCGCCGCTCTGTCACCGCTGATGCTGGTCACCGCCGTCCTGATTAGAAGCTCTTCGGGGGGGCCTATCCTTTTTAGGCAGACAAGGTGCGGCCTCAACGGCCGGCTCTTCACGGTCTATAAATTCAGAACCATGGTGCTGGACGCCGAAGATCGGCTGGAAAGTTTAAGAAAACAGAATGAAATGTCGGGGCCGGCATTCAAAATGTCGAACGACCCCAGGCTCATCAAGCACGGAAAATGGCTGCGAAAGTTCAGCATCGACGAGCTGCCCCAGCTTTTTAACATTCTAGAAGGAAACATGAGCTTTGTCGGACCGCGGCCGCCGATCCCTTCTGAAGTGAAGAAGTACGAGCCCTGGCAAAGGCGGCGCCTTAGCCTGAGGCCGGGCCTAACCTGCCTCTGGCAGGTTCAGGGGAGAAGCAAGATCATCCGTTTTGAAGATTGGATGAAACTGGATCTTGAATACATCGATACCTGGTCGCTTGGGCTGGATCTCAAGCTCTTCTTGAAGACAATTCCGATTGTTATTCTGGGTATCGGGGCAAAATAAATCGAGAGTTTCTCACGATTCCTTTTTTGCAATCATTTTTAACCGTTCTGCCAGGACCCTCCAGAAGAAGAACGGAAACCCTTAAAGAGCGGAAAACTTAGCAATCTCAAGAAGTCCTATACAGTTCCTGCTACTTTTGCGGATCCCGGTCCTCAACTGAGGCAAGACACGGTGTTCGACATGCTGCGTCCTTTATTGTTTAGCGGTCGCACAAAGATTGGCCACAACGTCAAGTATGACCTTGAATCCATCGCCAAGTACTACGGAGGGGAAATACCTCCTCCCCCATAT
>VFQY01000068.1 GCA_018883425.1 Candidatus Omnitrophota bacterium
GACACGCACTCTAGGCCCGGGCTAAAATCTTACGGATCTCAGGATGCTGTGCCAAAGCAGGATTCTTTTTTACGGCTTTCTTGACCGATCTCATCATCAGGTCAGGCATGCCGAGCTTGTCGTAAAGACGCGCGAGGTTGAGATACGATCCTGGATCTTCCGGGAGCAATTCAGCCGCGGTCTCGAAGGATTCCAGGGCCTCCGGCAGACGGTTCATCGCTTCGAGGCGCTTGGCCAGTTCAAGCTGCAGCACCGGAGTCCGAGGGTAGATCACTGCCATTTTTCTCAGCGCCGCAAGCTTATCTTCATCCGAGCCCGTCATCATCGTCAAATCTACGAGCCTCGTCATGAGCTGAAAAGACTTTCCGCCTCTTTTTTCTAAAAGCCTTTCGTAGATTTCCCTGGCAGCTTGCCATTGTCCGGAAGCGAAAAAGGCCTCGGCCGCCGCCTCCTGATAAACCTCGTCGGCCGGTTCACTTTCGAGCATTTTCCGGGCAGCGCTCAGCGCTTCATCCTTCAGCTTTTCCTGCGTGTATAGAACCGTGAGTCCGTACCACGCCTCAGGCAAAGATCCGTTCAGACCCAGAGCTTGGTGAAATTTCACTTTAGCCTCTGCGGGTTTCTCCATTCTCAGATCCAGGAGTCCGGCAAGCGCGAAATTACGGGGATCCTGCGGGGATATCCGAAAGGCTTCCAGAAGGGCTTTCTCGGCATCGCGGTACATTTTTTTTGTGATTAAACCGGCCGCAACTTCCTGATAGAGCCCGAGATTTTCGGACGCGCTTGGACTGGCCGTCAAAAAGGGATAATCGAGTCTTCGGACAGAATCCAGGAGAACGTAGTTCTTGTCAAATGTCCGCGCATAGAGATTTCTTGGTGCAGAAAACTCCAAACGGGGATGATTATCGGTATGGAGTTCGGCTCGCTTTGAAAGTTCGCGAATCTGGGCATCATCCAGCCAGAATGACGACATGAGGGCTTCGGCCGATGTAATCCCGTGCGGCCTTAAATCCTTCATAACAAGAGGGACCGCATTCATTCTAAACCGCAGGGTTTCAAGATCGAGTGCGGGCTTTTGGGTATAGCCTATCAGCATCAAATCAGGATAGTAGGAGGTCCAGAGCTGAACATAGGGAAAGGCCTCTGAGAAGGTGCGCATGATCATCGCCAGGTCACTGGGGGCCATGCTGTAGGCATGAAGCCATTGACAAACAAGGCCGCCCGGCAGAAGCCTTTCGCGCATCGTTGCAAAATGTTCCTTTGAAAATAGATTAGCGACCCCCGCCATCCACGGATTTGAGGGTTCGGAAATGATCACGTCGTAGCGGTCTCGGGTCACAAGGATAAAATTACGTCCGTCATTGACATGCATCCGCACCCTGGAATCCTCGAGAACATTGCGGTTGAGATCCGGGAAAAATTTAGAGGCTTCAACAACGGCTTTTTCGAGTTCAACCGCATCGATCACCTTGACAGGATGAGCTGCGGCTGCGGCTACCGTGGAACCGCTTCCCAATCCGATGACTGCGACTCTCTGGGGATCGGGATGGAGAAGAAGCGGCAAATGCCCCAGAAGATACTGCGTGAATGCGTCGCTATTCGAGGCATCGACCTTGCCGTTCACAGCCAGCGAGACGTTGTCCTTAACGCGCGCCACACTCACCGTCGCACTTAAACCTTCCTTGTAGAACAAAATTTCTTTCTCTTTGAGCGACGCTAGAAACTGCTCTCTCGTGAGTCCCTGAATTCTCGCCGGATTGACCGCGGTATCGCTCGAGATGACATGGATGTTCCAGGGTTCAACCCGCAAAGCTGCAAGGAGCACAGCGGCTATCAAAGCGCCTCCCGCGGCATAGCGCCTGCGCGTCCGGTTTTCCGGCATCAAGCCGAAGGAAACCACTCCGATCAGCGCATTGAGTGCGGCTCCCAGAATCAGCGTTTTTTGAATACCAACGAGCGGAACAATCGCAAAACCGGCGAGTGCGGCGCCGAGAATCGTGCCGGCCGTGTTGGAAAAATAAGCCGCTCCGACATCATGGCCAAGTTTGCCGCTGCCCCGGAATGCGTGCATGAAACTCGTAAAGAGAGCGCCTATGAGCAATGTCGGGATCAGCATGACTGAGGCGCAAATCATGAATCGGCCCAATTCCATGAGGAGCGGGTCGCCTTGTGAGCGGACATAGACCTGTACGAACCAATACGGGATATCGTCGAATCGGTTCAGGCCCCAAAGGACTGAAAGTGAGGTGAGCCCCTGCATCACCGTGAAGGCAAAAAAATCAAGACGCCAACGGCGCGCGGCGAGACTGAAGAGATAACTGCCCAGAGCGATTCCCAAGAGAAATGTCGCGAGCATCACGGAAAATGCATAGGTCGAACTTCCGAGGACAATTGCTAGAACCCTCGTCCATCCAATTTCGTAGAGCATCGATACGGCCCCGGAAAAAGCAAAGAGAACGAGCATCACTCTCATCGTCTGGGAAATCGTGCCCGACGCGGGGTCAGCCGATGCCGCGGCAGGCGCCGCGGAGGAGGGGCTTTTCGATGGCTTGAGCGCAGGCTGGGCCTGAGAACCGCCGAAGTCTTTCATCAGGAGGAATATGAGAAGATTTGCCGCGCCGGCAAAAAAAACTGTCTGCCAAACACCCCAGGAGTAAAGAGCATAAAATCCGCTGAAGACAACACCTGCGACAGCGCCCAGTGTGTTCAGCGCATAGAGCATTCCTACATGCTTCGCGGTGTCCTCACGGCGGCTGACAAAATAACGGGAAACCACAGGCAGCGTGCCCCCCATCAGAAATGTCGGAAGAAATAATGCGGCAAATGCGGCGGCAAACTTGAATAACGAGGCCGTGAGATAATCGGGATTGAAACTTCTGACAAACCCGATATGCAGAATTTCAATCAATTTCCAGAGAAGCGGCGTCAGAAATGCGTAGAGAGCAACGCCTCCCTCAAGCCAGGCATAAACCCGGACCGGATGCCTTGAATCCGAGTCAATTCTGCGCCCAAAGTAAAGTGCCCCGAGGCCAAGGCCCGCCATATAGCTGGACAGAATCGTGCTCGTGGCAAACGTCGTGTTGCCGAAAAAAAGCGAGAGCATACGCAGCCATGCCACTTGATAGATCAGACCGCATGCTCCGGAAAAGAAAAAGCAAAACAGAAAGAGCGGTGTGAAACGGGAACGGTCTAAAATTTTATTTCCCAAAAAAACCCCCCGGGCCTGCAGCCGGGTCCGCACAGAACTTTGGCATCATGAAGAGTTCCTTTTCGAACATGGCCTCAGGCCCGTAGGTGTTTAACCCTGCTGGGGCTGCTGAGGTGACTGCGAAACATCCCCCCCCTGATTGGAGTCATGGGGACGATGGTGACGCTGATGCCGGGGCTGATTCCATTGACGGGGCCTGCCGTTGTAGCGCCGGCGGCGGCCTCCGCGACCGCGCTCATGCCTTGGAGCTCCGTTTCCCGGGCGCTGGGGCGCGGCCTGATTCCGGGATTCCTGCGGGGCAGACTTTTTCTTGGGCTTGAGCCAGCCGAAAAGCCGGCTGAGAAGAGAAGGTTTCTTTTTGGGAACGAACGTCTCAATTCCGTTATCGCGCCACCCTTCCGTGCCTGTCCGGAAACCGCGTCCGCGTCCCGAGTCTCGCTGCCCGCGCGAACGCCGGCGCTGCCCCTCACCCGGAGAATCCGCCTCGGTCACGACGATCTCGCGGCCTTTAAAATCATGCCCGCTGAGTTCCAGCGCCATCGCTGCATCTTTGCTCTCCACCATCTGGACAAATCCGTAACCTTTGGATTTCCCGCTTCTCTTGTCAACAACGACCGTAGCTTCGTGAACCGGTCCGTATTTCTCGAAAAGGTTTCTGAGCTCGTCACTGGTGGCATCAAAACTCAAATTACCGACGAAAAGTTTGGTTTTCATAGTTCTCTTTGTTTCCTGTTGGTTTTGAGATGCGATCCATGAAATTCTCGGACAATCGGATTTTGTGGGACTCCCGAATTGTCAGGTTCGATAACCCGCCTGTCTGAACCCGGCTCCTTAAGCACAATCAAGCCGTCTCGCCGCGCGTCGCGTGTTACTCTTCCGGTTTCGCATCTCCAACGGCAGACCCGGAGGCCCCCGCTCTTTCCTTGGACTGAGAAATGCCGCCCCCGCATTGCCGGCGGACGGCTTCATAAGCCCCTAATAGTATTAGGATTAGGGCATTCTTGCAAGCACCTCGTTTGATTCCGCGCGTTTGCATTCCTGAATCCCCTCCTTTACCCTACTTAAAGGGGCTTGCCCCGGCTGACAGTTTTTACACATCTCGGAACCGCAGATGAGGATTTAGGGATCCCTGGTTATGACCAAGAAACAGGATATTTGGGGACTTGTGTGCACGGGCGGCGGAGCCCATGGGGCTTATCAGGTGGGTGTTCTCAAGTTCATTCACGAGCACTTCTGCCTCGGGGAGTTCAGCCCTTTCCAGATTTTTACGGGGTGTTCCTGCGGATCGCTGAATACGAGTTTTTTTGCGGCCCAATCGTCAGATGCCCGGAAAAGTTCTCTTTGGCTGGAAGAACTTTGGCTTGATTTTCACATCCCGAGTTATCACGGAAACATTTTCAAGAATACCGCGAAACTTTTCTGGCGGCAGTGGCGCAAACCGCGCGAGGAACGTCATCCCACATGGTCTCTGCTGGATCCCGCGCCTATGATTGAGGTGATTCAGAAGGGATTTATCCGTCAAAATCTTCTTCGATCCTTTGACGCGGGCACAACGCTCGGGATCGGCGTCGTCGCAACAGAGCTTCTCTCAGGCCGCTGTACCTGGTTCATCGAAGGACCTCAGGCTAATCCCTGGAATCTTTTTCATTCCCTGGGGTCGCCTGAAAAGATATCGACACCCCACATAGCGGCCAGCTGCAGCGTGCCGATTTTCATGCCTCCGGTGAGGGTGGGAAAGCGTTTTTTTCTGGATGGATCCGTAGCTCTAAGCCGCCCGCTGAGTGCGGCCATCACCATGGGCGCGACCAAGGTGCTGAGTATTTCTACGGAAAAACCCATTCCCGACGATTTGCCGAATTATTCCGCGCACTTCCGCCCGAGAACCAGCAACGTTATCCGCATGCTCCTCAATCGCCTGAGCCGCAACGCCGCAGTCGATGAAGCGAAAGAGATCGCTGTTTTTAATCAGTTTTACGAGGCTCTCTCCAAGAAAACTCTGCGGCTTGGATTGGGGCAAGATCCCCTCCCCCTGTTTCATGACGAGGCCCTGCCTCATCATTACAGGCCGGCACAGATTCTGCAAATTCATCCTTCCAGAAGAATCCAGCCCCTGCCTGCCGAGAACCGCACCAAGAGCGGGAACCAGAAAGGCCGCTCAACGCGTTTTATGTTTCATGAAAAATTTATCCGCGAACTTGTAGACTTGGGGTACGCGGACGCTGGCGCTCAGCGCGAGGAGCTGAAAGATTTTTTTCGGGAAACGCCGGTCAAACCAGGCTGGCGGGGAATGTTCCGCCGCTCATGAAGCGAAGACTCTGTTCAGAAGAATCGCGGCCAAAATGACCTGGGAAAGACTGATCAAGAGCATCCAGAGCGCGCTTCTCTTTCCAAGATTCTTCCACACAAGACCGATTTCCGTGTAATCCGTGACAACACCCGCCATCAAGAAAGCAAAAGCATTGCCGAAGGCGCCGGTTTTCTGGTAGATCGTGAATGCGAGCGGGGATGTTCCCTCCGAGCAGATCTCGAGGATCGAAGCAAAAAAAAGTGTCACCATGAGACCCGGAAGATCCGGACCTAGAAACTTCTCAAACCACCCATGGGGAATGACTGCGGCCGCTGCGGCTGCTATGAAAACGCCCAGAAGAATCCAGAACAAAACCATGTTGGCGAGACCCGCGGCGCTTCGGGCCGCACGTCCGAAACATCCGGCTAAGAAGCCCGGGGACCAACGGACTCCGCTCAATCTTGACCTCAAATCCGCTTGAATTGAAAAATCGGAAGGGACTTGCGCTTGGTGCGGATTTTTTTCTACCCACCCCATCACCTCAAGCCGCTGAAATACAAGTCCCGTGATGATCGCGATCAGAAGCGCCAGAAAGATCACCAAAAGTCCCTTCCAACCAAAGAATCCCAGAAGCAGGAAGGTCACGGGCAGGTTCGCCCAAGGACTGGCCAACAGAAAGCTCACCACAGCGGCCCCTGAGGCCCCCTTGCGGTGAAGCGCCATGGAAAGCGCAAGGATCCCATGATTGCAGGCACTCATGAGAAACCCCAAAATCGCCGCGTAAAAAACTGTGGATGAACGCTTCTTCGCAAGGTATTTGGAAATGTATTCTGAGGGCACGAAAGCGTCTATCACGGCTCCGAGGATAAAGCCCAAAACGAGCGGCCAGAACATCATCCTGAAAAAAGTGACAAGGGTTTCGCGGAACGGTATCAAAAGCGGAACAAACTGAGAGGAGAACACTCCGGCGGCCAGGGCCGCCGTGATCAGAAAAATAGGCTGAAGCAGAAAAGAATTAACGGCCGGCTTTTGAGGGCCGTCGCAGCAGCTCTTGGGTTCGGGCTTTTTTTTCATGAGCTCAGTCTATCATGGAGGGCAAATCAAGAGTGCGCCCGACTGGAATCGAACCAGTGACCCTTTGCTTAGAAGGCAAATGCTCTATCCAACTGAGCTACGGGCGCGAGAGCTTGAGGAAATGGTATCAGCACGCCTGCTGAAGGTAAGATAAAATCCCGGGAAGTATAAAGCCTATGAATTGATCTGGCAAGACGTCATCCTAAGCGGCCGGGAATGCGATCAAATGACTGACATCCGGTTTGATTCCGATTTTTTCGCCGAGAGCATGGTTGTGATGACTCGGAACGTGAGAAAGCAGAATCTGACCGCTCGGCAGGCGCAGGGTATAGAGAATGTAAGGCCCCTGAAAAATTCGGCTGACAATCTCTGCTTTGAACGAGCTGGCATCATCATGAAAAACGTCATCCGGTCTCAGAAGCACCTCGACAGGCGTTCCGGGCGAGATCTCCAGACTCCGCTCTCCCCTCAAAACTCCCAGCTCAGTCTCGACTCGATCCAGGCCGAGCATCCGGCCGCGTATGAAAACCCCCTGCCCCACAAAATCGGCGACAAAGCGGCTGGCCGGTTCGTGGTAAAGCTCGTAGGACGTTCCCCATTGCGCGAGAGTTCCGCCGGCAAGAACTCCGATGATGTCCGCGACGCTGAAGGCCTCCTTTTGATCATGCGTCACCCACAGGGCCGCCGTTCCTCGTGCCTTCAGGACATCCCTGATCTCTCGGCTGACGGACTCTTTTAAATCGATATCCAGATTTGAAAAAGGTTCATCCAGAAGAAGAACCCCGGGCTCTCTTACAAGGGACCTTGCCAGCGCCACTCTTTGCTGCTGACCTCCGGAGAGCTGATGAGGGTACATCGATTCCGTGCCTTTGAGGTTCAAAATCCCTGTCCACTCCCGGACTTTTCTTATTTTTTCTTCACGCGGAAGATCGCGCAAACCCAGAGTAATGTTTTCATCAACAGTCAGATGGGGAAAGAGGCAATAGTCCTGAAACACGAAACCAACATTTCGTTTTTCAGGCGGCACATGAACCCCCGCTCGGCTGAGCGCAGCGCCGCCGATTTCGATGCTCCCGGAAGAACTCTTTTCAAAACCCGCAACGGCCCGCAAAAGCGTCGTTTTACCGCATCCGCTCGGCCCGATGAGGCAGGCGATCTGACCGGCGGTAATACAAAAATCGACGCCGTCCAGTACTTTAATGGATCCCAAAAAAACTTCGAGTCCGCGGACCTGGAGCGCAGGGACCTTCGTAGGCCTCGTCATCGCAGAGCCTCCGGAAGATTCGCCCCATCGGGGCGGTCTTTAGGCAGAAGCAACAGCGGTAGCAAGCCGCAGAAAACAAGCACAAGAGATGGCAGAGCGGCTCTCTCCCACTCCCCTTCAGAAGTCATTTCAAAAATCCGCACGGCCAGCGTCTCCCAGCCGAACGGCCGAGTCATGAGGGTCATCGGCAATTCTTTCATGACCTCGACAAAAACCAAAACCGCAGATGTCAAAAGCCCGCTTTTTAAAAGCGGGATGTGAATTTGCGCGAGAATCGATTTGCCGCTCATTCCCAAAATCCGTGCGGTTTCATCGTAGCGCACAGGCAAACGTTCCATCGCGCTCTCCAACGGAGCAAAAGAAACCCGCAAAAAACGAACCAGATAGGCAAGCTGCATCAAGAGGACGGATTGCGTCATGAGAGGCTGGGAGGAGAGCACTCCCCCGATGAGGGCACTCAAGGCCCGATCGAAATGCGCGCAAACGATCACAACCCCGACGGCGAGTACGGCACCGGGTACTGCGTAGCCCAGAGTGGCCGTGCTTACCAGGAAACGCATCCCCAGTGAGCGGTGACGGCGAGCGGAGTAGGCCAGAGCCAGTCCTGCCAGAGTGATCAGAATCGCGGCCGATGCAGAGACGGCCGCCGTGCGGCCAAAATAGGTCCAGTAACGGCTGTCAAAGTCCTGCGACAGATGGCGCAGGCTCCAGAGAATGAGCTGAATCACAGGCAGGCAGAATCCGAGAAGGAACACAAGACTGCAGACTCCGAAAGCCGAAAAAGCCGCCGCTCCGCGCAGGCGTATTTTTTGAAGAGGAACACTTTTTTTTCCGGAAAGCCAAAAGCGGGCGCCTCTGCCGAAGCTTTTCTCCAGCAGGATGAGAAGAAGAACACCTGAGAAAAGCATCGTTGAAATCTGGGCCGCTCCCGTCAGAGAAAAAAAACCGAACCAGGCCTTATAAATCGCGCTCGTCAGAGTATCGTAATTGAAAACGGACACCGTGCCGAAATCGGCGACGGTTTCCATAGCCGTCAAACCCACCCCCCCGGCAATCCAGGGCCGCGCAGCCGGCAGCAGAACTTTAAAAAAAAGACCTGCCCCGGAAATGCCTAAAACCCTCGCCGATTCCACAATCGATTGACTCTGCGAAAGGAAACACTGCCGAACGGTCAAATAGACATAGGGATAAAAGGCGAGCGACATCACGGCGACCACTCCGCCGAAGGATCGGATCGGAAGCAGTGTGCTAAGATCCAATCCGGCCGAGCGCAGAAATACAGCGGCGGGTCCGGAGTACTCAAGACTGCCCACATAAATGAAAGCAAAAACATAAGCGGGCATCGCAAGCGGAAGAATCAGTGCTCGGTCAAAAAAATTCCGGCCCGGGAATTCAGTCAGACCCGTGAGCGAGGCGAGAAGTGTGCCGATCACGAACGTCCCGAGACAAACACCCAGCGTCAGCTGAACCGTCTTGCTCAAAGCGGGCATCAGCACGTAACGGCCCAGATGTTCCCACAAATCGGGCAGAGGCTGAAAAATCGAGGACGCCAAAACCAGAATAGGGGCGGCGGTGAGAATTGCTAGAACGAAACCAGGAAGAGCCGATGTACTCCAAGACAGACCGGGACGGGGAAGGAGACTCTTCACAGGATTACTTGTACCCGACTCTGTCCATCAGCTTTACCGCCCGCTCTTGAAACTCACCCGCCTTGGCCACGGGAAGACTGTCCGCCTTAAACGATCCCCAGGCCTGAACGTCAGGATGCGGAGAAACAGAAGGGTTGACCGGATATTCAAGGTTCGCATCGGCAAACTTATTCTGCGCCTCAGGCGAGACGAGCCACTCCACAAATTTTAGCGCTTCCTCAGGATGCGGAGCGAATCGGGTGATCCCCGCGCCGGAGATATTCACGTGGACGCCGTGATCGGAATCTTTGTCCGTCCAAAAAAGCGAAAGCGGCAGATCGGGCGTTTTTTCGATCATTCTGCCGTAATAATACGTGTTGACGATTCCGGCATCGCACTGCCCCGCCGCAACGGCACTCAAAACGGCATCATCGTTAGCAAAAGGCTCAGCTGCCAGATTGGCTACCCACGAACGGACTATTTCTTCAGTGCGGGCTTCTCCATAAAGGCCGATGAGCATCGCAACCAAAGACTGGTTGTAAACTTTTTTGGATGTCCTGAGACACAAACGCCCTTTCCATTCAGGATTTCCCAGCGCTTCGAGCGTCGAGAGTTCAGCGGGCTTGACGCGGCGGTTGTTGTAAACAATCGTCCGCGCACGCAGAGACAATCCAAACCAGCGCCCCTCAGGATCCCGGTAAGCCTCGGGGACACTTTTCTCGAGAACTTCGGATTTGACCGGGCGCAAGACTCCTTCCTGAGCCGCATGCCAAAGATTACCCGCGTCTACCGTCATGAGAAGATCCGCCGGAGAGCTTTCTCCCTCAGCTTTCAGGCGCTCAAGCAGCGGTCCCTCCTTGTCGGTGATGAAGCGGATTCGGACACCGGTTTTATCCGTATAGGCATCGAAGAGAGGCTTGATGAGATGTTCGTTGCGGGCGGAATACACGACGAGCTCGCGTTCGTCGGCCCAGGCACAAGCTCCTGCCAAGCAGGCAAGAATCACGGCAAAGGAGAGCAGAACTTTTTTTGAATGACTCATGCGGGCACCCTTAGGGTTCAGGAAAGAAAAAATCTTATTCAGATAAATTCTGAACTAGATTATGCCAAAAGGCCTCAGGGGCTGTCAAGACGGTGTCTCTTTCGGCCAGGATTAGCGGCCGAGTGCTGAACGGCGAACCTTCTCCCAGGCCGCCGCTGAAGAAACGATGGTGCGGAGGTCGGAATGCCGGGCTTTCCAGCCGAGCAGAACCTGCAGAAGAGAAGAATCCGCGACAAGGCTGGGGGGATCTCCAGGACGCCTGTCGAGAAATTCAACCGAAGGCCGCAGACCCAACTCCTGACCGACGGCCTCGACAACCTCCAACACGGAATAGCCCCGGCCTGTTCCCACATTCAGACTCTGGCCTCCGCTGAGAACCGAGGATTCGATGACCTTCACATGCGCGTCTGCAAGATCGAGAACGTGGATGTAGTCCCGGACACACGTGCCGTCCGGCGTCGGGTAATCCCTCCCGTAAACTTGCACTTTTTTTTCGTCCAGGAGCGCCTGAAGAATCCGCGGTATAAGATGCTCTTCGGGCTCATGATCTTCGCCGACATTCCATTCAGGGCAGGCTCCGGAGGCGTTAAAATAGCGCAGAGCCGTTGTCTTGATCCCTAAAGCCTCACCCGCTCGGTGCAGGGTCTTCTCGAAAGCAAGTTTCGATGAACCGTAAGCGCAGGTGGGCGCATACGGCGCGGTTTCGGGGATCGGTACTTTTTCGGCCATCCCATAAACAGCCGCTGTCGATGAAAACAAGAAGGCTGTCACAGGATAGCGCGCTGCCGCCAGCAGCAGCCCCGTGCTCGCGGCCAGATTATTTTCCCAGTAGAGGTCCGGTTTGCGCACGGACTCTCCGACGCTGATATAGCCGCCCAGGTGGATCACCGATTCGGGACGATGTTTTTCAAAAACCTTCATCACGGCCGCCGAGTCTTCCAGTGCCGTGTTTTCCCAAAGGTAATGCCCGATGCGGTAGGGTTTGGAACGCCTGAGATCATCCAAGATGATCGGAACATGACCGCTTTTTTCCAGCTGACGGACGATGTGCGCCCCGATGTAGCCTGCTCCCCCGGTAACAAGAACTTTCATGGCTGAAACCGCTCCTTTCGATCTTGGAGTTCACGAGCAAACGCGCGGACCCCCTCCTGCCAAGCGGGAAGACGAACCTCGGGCTGCCGCGCACTTGCGAGAACTGAAAACTTCGGGCGTTTGGCCGCCTGAGGATAATCCGAAGATGCTATCGGGGTAACCTTTGACGGAATTTCCATTTCTTCGAAAAGCGTCCGGGCAAATTCATACCAGCTTGCCTGCCCGCTTCCAGCCAGATGGTAAAGTCCCTGGGCTCCTCTTTCCATGAGACCCGCAATCGCCTCGGCAAGATGCGGCACATAGGTCGGGCAGCCGACCTGGTCCGAAACAACTCTGACGTCTCCTTTTAATCCAAGCCCGAGAATCGTTTTCGCAAAGTTGTGCCCCGCAGCACTGAAGAGCCACGCCGTTCGCACAATTAAGTGCCGCGGATTTCCTGCGGCGGCCTCCCGTTCACCCTTGAGTTTCGACCAGCCGTAAACCGAAAGCGGATGAGGCTCGTCGCTTTCGACATAAGGCCGGGCGGAGAGGCCGTCAAAAACGTAATCTGTAGAAACGTGAACGAGGGCCGCCTTTCGTTCAGCGGCTGCCCGCGCTAAATTTGCGGCACCCGACGAGTTCACGGCCTCCGCGGCTTCCGGCTCTGATTCTGCTCGGTCGACAAAATTATACGCTGCCGCGTTCACAATCCAGTCCGCGCTGAATCGGTCAAGCAAAGACCGAGCGGCATCAAGATTTCTGATATCGAGCTCACGGCGGTCCGCCGCAAAAAGCTCATGATGTCTGAGCGCCTTCTGCAGGGCCTGACCAAGCTGGCCCGAAGAACCGGTAATTAAAATTTTCAAAACTCACCCTGCTCGAGAAGTCTTAGAAGATGTCTGCCGTAATCGCTGCTTTTGAGAGGCTCGGCAATGGCGCGGATGTCCGCGTCGGTGAGGTATCCGCGGCGGTAAGCTATTTCCTCGAGACAGGCTGCCTTGAGGCCCTGGCGTTCTTCGAGGACTTGGATAAAGTGCGATGCTTGAAGGAGCGCCTGCGGTGTTCCTGTGTCGAGCCACGCGATACCGCGTCCAAGTTTTTCAACGTGAAGAAGTCCCCGGCTCAGATAGGCCCGATTGACATCCGTGATCTCAAGCTCGCCTCTCGCGGAGGGTGTTAGCGAAAGAGCGATGTCCACGACCCCTGCGTCGTAAAAATACAGTCCCGTGACAGCCCAGTTAGAACGGGGTTGGGCAGGCTTTTCCTCAAGGCTGACCGGCCGCCCTGCCGCGTCGAAGGTCACCACACCGTAGCGC
>VFQY01000069.1 GCA_018883425.1 Candidatus Omnitrophota bacterium
GAACTGACCGTCATCATGCGCGGTGAACTCACCAAGATCATCCATGATTACAGCGGTCTGATTCTCCTCATTCACGTCATCGCAGATTTGGCCACGCAGACGAGTCTTGAGATTGCGATACGCAAGAGCCGTAAAATCGTCGCGAATCTGAAGGCCCGGGAAGTCTGGTTTTTAAGGCACATTCCCGTGCGGGCGCTTGACCCCGCCAAGCCGCTCAATTGCCACGCGTACAAGCTCATCAAGGCAGAGCCTGATCGGCACACGTATGCATTCTCTTTTTCAGTTTAAATGAAACGCGGAGAAGGTCAGCGCAGTGCGGCGCCGCTGAGGCGGGATTTGACGCGATGGAGGGCTTCCTCGATATTTTCACGGAAGCCGAAGGAACTCAAGCGGAAATAACCTTCACCGCTCGGACCGAAGCCCGCTCCCGGAGTCCCGACAACGTGAGCTTCTTTCAGGAGAAGATCAAAAAATTCCCACGAACCCAGACCTTGAGGAGTTTTCACCCACACGTACGGGGCGTCGACACCGCCGTAAACCTTAAGACCCAAGGCGGCAAGTCCCTCGCGTATGATGCGTGCGTTTTCCATGTAGTAGCGGATCATTTCGGCAACTTCGCGCTGACCTTCGGCGGAGTAGACGGCCTCCGCCGCTCTCTGAACGGGGTAGGAGACCCCGTTGAATTTGGTGCAGTGGCGCCGGTTCCACAGCGCGTGAATGGAGGACCGTCCGCCGGAACGGTTGAGAGCGGTCAGTTCCTTCGGGACCACGGTGAAAGCGCAGCGGATGCCCGTGAATCCGGCGTTTTTCGAAAAGCTCCGGAATTCGACGGCGACCTCCCGGGCTCCCTCCACTTCGTAGATTGAATGGGGCAGTTCGGGATTGTTGATAAAAGCGTGGTAGGCGGCATCAAAAAAAATGACGGCGTCCTGAGCGCGGGCGTAATCCACCCAGCGTTTGAGTTCTTCATGCGTCATCACGGTCCCCGTGGGATTGTTCGGAGAACAAAGGTAAATCAGATCGACTTTCTCTTGAGGCAGCGCGGGCGAAAACCCGTTCTCAGCCGTCGACGGCATGTAAACGATGCCGGCGTAGCGTCCTGAGCTGTCGACCTCGCCGCTTCTTCCTGCCATCACATTGGTGTCCACATAGACCGGGTACACCGGATCAGTCACGGCAATGCGGCTTGCCCCGTCAAAAATTTCCTGAATATTGCCGGAATCGCACTTGGACCCGTCTGAAATAAAAATCTCATCGGCATGGATTTTAACTCCGCGGGCGCCGAAGTCGTGCAGGGCGATGGCCTCTCTGAGAAAATCATAACCCTGCTCGGGACCATATCCCCGGAAGGTCGAAGCCTCAGCCATTTCGTCGACGGCTTTTTTCATGGCTTCTCGGGTTGATTTCGGCAGGGGAAGGACCACGTCGCCGATGCCGAGCCGGATGATTTTTGCATCGGGGCGGAGCGACGAAAACTCCCGGACCCTTCGGGCAATCTCCGGGAACAGGTAGCCGGCCTTGAGTTTTTCGTAGTGCGTATTGATTTTCGCCATGGGCGCGGAGTTTAGCACAAGGACTCCGCAGCCGCAAGACCTTCAAAGGACTCAGGACACAGAGGTCTTATGCCGATAAAGTTGTGTTATGAATCGACGCTATTTTTTTAGAACCCTTTTGGCCCTTCATCTGATGATCCTGACCAGTACGCCCTCTTGGGCCGCGCCGCGAGAGCCCTGGATCGAGACGTCTTTGGACGCCGGAGAAGCGCTCTTGAAGAAAGGCGAGTGGGACCGCTCGCAGGAAGAATTTCAGAAGGTCTTGAGGAGTCCTCATGTTGAGGACCGTATCCGGGCTTGCCGGGGGTTGGCGGCGCTCTACAAAAAGCTGAGAATGCCTATCAAGGAAGCCCGCATCCTGAAAAGGCTCGCCGAGGAGCAGCGTTTCCAGAGGAGCCTTGTGCCCGAATCCCCTGGTTTTTACGAAGCGTACAAAATTGCCAAGGGGGATACTTACGCCAAAATCGCCGCGCGCCGGAAGATCAGCGAGGAGTGGCTCAAACGCATCAACGGCAGAAAGCTCCTTGTCGAAGGCAAAACTATTCGTGTTCCCAAAGAGCGCTACACGCTTGTCGTGGACAAGAAAGCCAAAAAGCTTTTTTGGAAAAGAGGTCCCGAGATTCTCAAATCCTATCCGGTTTCAGTCGGCAAAGAGGGGACCGAAACCCCCGAGGGCGAGTTCCGGGTCAAAGATAAAATCAAAAACCCCGTTTGGTACCGAATGAATCAGGTTTTCCCCCCGGAAAGCCCCGAGAATCTTCTCGGGACGCGATGGCTCGGGCTTGATCATAAGGGGTACGGCATTCACGGAACGAGACTTCCCGGTTCTATCGGCTCGGCTGCAAGTCACGGCTGCATCCGCATGTACAATCAAGATGTCGAAGAACTCTTTACCTGGGTTCCGGTCGGTACGCGCGTCATCATCGGAGCCCCGGCGGCGGTCAAGGCTCAAGGGGCATAGAAAGGCTGACAGTAAAGAGCGTTCCTGGCGGCCTGCTGTAGGGCTTCATGGGCTGTTCCGTCAGCGTGACTGCTTGAGTCGAACCGGGTCTAGTGTGTTCCCGGGAAAACAAAGATTGAATTCGTTCGGAGGAAGAATCTGGAGGTTCAGATTCACCGGAAACTGCCGATCTACTTGGACACGCCTTATGAGAGAAGAGGCGGACGTCGAATCTCCGTATTTCTAACGTGCGGTCCTGACCAAGGGAAATCTTATGTTTTCATTCAAAGACAAAATGAATCCTGCCGAAGGCGATGAGGAGAGCTGGAGCATTATCCTCATTCTCTCGTCCCTGGCTGCCCGGGATTCAGTTTCATCGGTTTTAGCAGAAGCCTTCCGTGTTTCCGATGATTTTGCGGCACAGCTCATGATGAATACGCCTGTTATTTTGCTCGATGGTCTGAGTGCGGAAGACGCGCTCCGGGTGAAGGAATATTTCTCCCGTCAGGGCGTCGAGGCCTGCTGCACGCAAAACCGGGGCGTCAAAAAAATCTGCTACCGGGTCAAATGGCGAAACACACCGCCGCTGGATTTCCTGTCGGATTTCAGTCCTTCTTCCAGACCTGATTCGGCGGCATCTTTTGACCGGTCGGTTCTGGAAAGCGCCTTGCTGGACAAGGACACCAAACTCAGGCAGCTTGAGGCCGACAGACAGCTCGAGAAACGCATTGCGGATGAAAAAATAACTCAGGTGACGCGCGAGCTTGAGGATTGGAAGAACAGGGGCGAGGCTCTGCGCCGCGATGTGCAGGTTCTCACGGAGGCTCGTGATCAGCTTCAGCGCAGTCTCAGCGAAGCTCAGCAAGGCCGCGCCGCCAAGCTGCCTCCGGCGGCTCCGAGCACGCTGCCGCTTCAGCCTGCGGGCGGGGGCGAAGCCGAGGTTCTCAAGCTCCGTGAAGAGGTGCATGACCTGATTCGGGCGAAGGAACGTCTTGAGAGCGCTCTGCTGGGTGCGAAATCCGAACTTGATGCCGCCGAGAAGCAGAACCGTCTTTTTGCAATCGAACGTGAAAAACTCGAACATGCCGCAATGTCCGCTCATGACGGCAAACGTCACGCAATGCAGGCTTCCGAGGAGTTGAAGGTTCAGCTCGCGGGTATGGCCGACGAAATCAAAGCGCTTGAAGACGCCCGGGACAGTTTCGAAAAGGCCCTGGCCCAGACCCAGACGCAGTGGGAATTGAGCCGAAAAATGGCGGCGATTCTTGAAACGGACCGGGGCGGTCTTGAAAGGTCTCTTCTCCAGGCGAGAAGTCTCTATGCGGCCCTTCTCAAGGATGCGCAGTCATGGCAGAAGAAAGCCGGAAGTCTTACTGAAGCTTCGGGAGCTGCCCAGCAATCTGCCCCTGAAGGGAATGCTGCGGATTTTCTCAAGGCCATGGATGAGGCGCGCGACCAATATCGCCGGATCGAAACGGAGTGCCGTCTGGTGCGTGATTATTTTGAGAGGAAATTTGAAGAAATCCGCAAGACCTTTGAATCCGGACAGCCCTAAAGCGCTGAGGCCGAAGCTTGCGGGATTTTTTTCTTTTCGCGCGTTTGACCCTCGCAAAAAACTGCTCAAATCGGCCGGCGTCAGAATTTTTTAAACCGCGTTTTTTCAGTCGCTTGAATAGAATCCCTTGGAATCAACGATGAAGCCGTCTTCCCGAACTCTCAAAACACAGCCCTTCAAACTCTCTGCAGCCTGCCTGAAACGCGTACGGGAAGCTTATGAGGAAGATCTCGGACAGGGTGATATCACGACAGACCTGCTCGTACCTGCTTCGGCCCGGGGCCATGCTCGGATTCTTGCGCGGGAAGCAGGCGTTTTTTGCGGAGCTCCGGTGCTGCGCGAGGTCTTCCGTCTGGCCGGTCCCGTAAGTCTCGAATTTCCGATCCCTGAAGGGGGAGCGTTCAAAAAAAACGCGCTGGTTGCAGACCTGCGCGGACCCGTGCGGGCTCTTCTTAAAGCGGAGCGGACGGCTTTGAATTTTCTGGCGCACCTTTCGGGAATCGCAGCGCAGACCCAACGTTTCGTCGAAGCTGTTCGGGGCCATCCGGTCCTTATTTTGGATACCCGCAAAACGACGCCGCTCTGGCGAGAACTTGAAAAATATGCTGTTCGGTGCGGAGGCGGTAAGAATCACCGGATGGGGCTTTACGATGCGGTTTTTGTGAAGGAAAATCACCGCGCGTTCGGCGATCTCAAGCGCCTGCAGAGCGTGAGGGGACGTTTTGAGATCGAGGTCCGGAATCAAACTGAGCTGAAGGATGCGCTGAAATATCAGCCCCGCGTCATCTTGTTCGACAACTTTACGCCTGCGCGCCTCAATCAGGCAGTTCAATATTGCCGCAAGATGAGTCCGGAAACCACCCTCGAGGCCTCGGGAGGCATGACGCTGGAGAACGTTGCCCACTTTGCCGCCATGGGTGTGGACTGGATCTCTGTGGGAGCCTTGACCCACTCGGTCAAGGCCCAGGATTATTCCCTGCTTTTGACCTAAAGCCTTCCTGAATTTCATCCCCGGAGTTACAATGAGAGCCTCAATAAGGGAGCCGCATGTCTGTTTATCGAATTTCCGAAAAAATGAAACCCCGGGGCGATCAGCCCGGGGCAATCCGGAAAATTCTCGAAGGTTTTCGGGAAGGGAAAAAAGAGCAGGTTTTAATCGGAGTGACGGGTTCGGGAAAAACCCTGACGATGGCTCATGTGATTGCGGAGCTGGGAAAACCGGCGCTTGTCATTTCTCACAATAAAACGCTGGCGGCTCAGCTTTACGCGGAGCTCAAAGAACTCTTTCCCGAAAACGCGGTGGAGTATTTTGTTTCTTACTACGACTACTATCAGCCCGAAGCGTATATTCCTAAATCAGATACTTATATCGAAAAAGACGCCTCGATCAACGACGACCTTGATCGGCTGCGCTTGGCGGCAACCAGTTCGGTGCTTTCCCGGCCCGACACGATCATCGTTTCGAGCGTTTCGTGCATCTACGGTCTCGGCGCGCCGGAAGACTGGCAGGGCATGCTGATTCAGCTGGAAAAAGGTGCTGCTCTCGACCGGGAAGATTTCATTTCGGAAATGGTGAAAATTCAATACCAGCGGGTCGAGACGGAACTGACCCGCGGGACCTTCCGCGTCCGCGGCGAGAGGATCGACTTCTTTCCATCCTACGGCGAGGCGCCCCAGCGCGTTGAGATTCGAGGTGAGCGCGCGGCCGGACTTTTCGCGCTCGACAAAGTCCGGTTAACGCCGGTTCGGGAATTTGAAAGACTTGCGATCTATCCGGCCAAACATTTCGTCACGACATCCGAAAAAATGCAAAGCGCCCTGGAATCAATCGAAGCTGAACTTGCCGCCCGCGTGAGAGAATTGACCCAGCAGGGCAAAGATCTCGAAGCTCAGCGCATCGAGTCCCGCACGCGCTACGATCTGGAGATGATGCGCGAAGTCGGTTATTGCTCGGGCATTGAAAATTATTCACGTCACCTGACAGGCCGCGCTCCGGGCTCGACGCCCTACACGCTTTTGGATTACTTTCCCCGTGATTTTCTCACAGTGATCGACGAATCGCATCAAAGTCTTCCCCAGATACGCGGCATGCATCAAGGGGATGCGTCCCGTAAAAAAGTTCTTGTGGAGCACGGTTTCCGGCTCCCGTCAGCGCTGGACAACAGGCCGATGCGCTTTGACGAGTTTGAACGCAAGCTGGGGCAGGTGCTCTACGTTTCGGCAACGCCGTCGGAATACGAGTTGAAGCGATCCGATCAGAAGGTTGAACAGATCATCCGGCCCACAGGACTTTTGGATCCTGTGATTGAAGTGCGTCCCTCCCGGGGGCAAATCGACGATTTGATTTCAGAAATCAAAGAGCGGGTCAAAAAAAAGGAGAGGGTTCTGATCACGACCCTGACCAAAAAAATGGCGGAAGATTTGAGCCGTTACCTCAAAGATGTCGGGATCGCGGTGCACTACCTGCATTCGGAATTCGACGCCTTTGAGCGGGTGGAGATTCTGCGCGATCTCAGGACTCAGAAATACGACTGCGTGATCGGTGTCAATCTGCTTCGGGAAGGGCTGGATCTTCCGGAGGTGTCGCTGGTTATCGTTTTGGATGCGGACAAAGAGGGCTTCCTGAGAAGCGACGTTTCTCTGATCCAGATCACCGGCCGTGCCGCCCGCAATGTGAATGGGAAGGTGATTCTTTACGCCGACAAGGTGACAGACTCGATGAAGCGGGCCATGGACGAGACCACGCGCAGACGGCAGATTCAGCAAGAGTATAACGAACGTCACGGGATTCAGCCCGCTTCGGTCCGCAAAGCGATACGCGAGGGTATTGAGCGATGGAGAGCCGCCGAAGAAAAGGTTGCCGAGGCGGTCGGGGAAGATCAAAAAGCTTATGAAATCAAGAGTTACCTTGCGTACCTCAAAAAAAAGATGGAAACCTCGGCCCGCGCGCTCGAATTCGACAAAGCAGCCCGCTACCGTGATGAAATTCGAAAGGTCGAAGAAAAAGCAGGATTGGGCGAGAGTGTTTTGGGAGCCCCGGCCCCCGTCAAACCCCTGAAAAAACAATGAAAAAACCGCGATTAGACTATTGACAGTCTTCCGGCGCCGACCCTATAATCCGCCATCTAGAGCCAGGAGATCCGACCATGTCCGCTGTCCTCAAAAAAATTGAAGAAAACAGATTGATCGCAGTCATCCGTTCCGGTTCGGCAGAAGACGCCGAAGAAATGATTAAGGCCGCGTTAGCCGGCGGTTTCCGGATTTTCGAAGTTTCTCTCCAGACCCCTCAGGCTCTGCGCATCATCGAAGCTTATTCGAAAAAAGAAGGAATTCTTGTCGGAGCCGGGACTGTCACGGACGGCGAAATTGCTCAGCGGGCCATTAAATCCGGAGCGAGCTTTGTCTCAACCCCGTATACCGACCGCGAAGTGATTATCGTCGCGAAGCACAATGCCTCGTTTGCAATTCAGGGCGCTTTGACCCCGACCGAAGTGATGAGCGCTTACCAAATGGGTGCAGATCTCGTGATGATCAACCCGATCGCCTCCTCAGGCGGGCCTCAGTACCTCAAGTCCCTTAAGAACGCTGTGCCATCCTCGACCAAGCTCATTGTTGCCGGCGGTGTGAGTCTCGAAAGCGTCTTTGATTATCTCAAAGACAGTCTTGCGGTTTGCGTCAAGCAGTCGCTTTTCGAGAAGCCTCTTGTACGCACCGACAACTGGCAGCAGATCACCGAGCGAGCCCGTCAGTTCAGCGAGAAGCTCGAAACCATCAAGGTTTCTCGCTAAGACGGCTTATCTCCGTAATCTCTGCAATGAACGCTGAAGCCCTGGCGACCACGGCTTCAGGGGTTCCCTTCCCGTCATAAGAATCCCCAGCTGTGCCGGTGAAGACTCTTCCGAAAATTGCCGTGGGCATTGACAAGACAGAGAAGATGAATAAAATAAACTATTTATTTCCAGGAAGTTACGTCAAAGCAGAAGCAGGAAAGCTCTCGCTCTCGGGTCAGGGTCTTTTTTCCGAGCTCACTTCTTTTTTTTCGGAAGCTTCAGTATGAAAAAAGCTGTGTCAGTCTTTGTCCTTTTTGTGCTGGTTTTCTCGGGAATGGCCGTGCCTGCTTATGAGAAAGCCTGGAGCGATACTTTTTTTGGAGAGCTTCCCACGGGGCCTCTCGAACTTCAGAATTACCGTTATCCGGTTTATCTCTACGTTCCCGAGGGGTACAAACCGGATCGCGATTATCCGATGATTGTCAGCGTGCCCGATGAGGGTGAGGGACCCGAGAGTCAGCTGAAGTATTGGGCCGGGATTGCCAAGCGGCGCAGCATGTTTGTGCTCGCTCCGACGAATCTCTGGCCGGAGGACGTGCCCTACAGCATGGACGAATGGCTGCTGGGGATTCTGAGCGACGTGGCAAAACGTTACCGGATCGATTCTTCGAAAACGTTCCTGGTCGGCCGAAAGAGCGGGGCGCATTACGCCGCGTATTTGGGCACGAATCACCCTGAAAATTTCTCATCAGTGGTTCTGATCGAGGGGGCGTGGAGCGGGCAATTCGAAGAGCTCATGAAGCCTAAAAAGCGGACAGCCAAGCAGATCCCCTTTTTAGTTGTCGCCTCGGGGCAGGATGAAGGACGTTTGAGCGAGATCGAAAAAGAGGCCCGGGTCTATGAGAACCGAGGTTATCCGGTGGCATTGATGAAAGTCGAAAACTGGGATCAGACCCAGTCGGATGAGTTCCGCAAGAAAATTTTGGAGTGGCTGGAAACCAAGTCGGAAACCTGGCAGAGCCGAGTCCGGGAGAGCCGTAAATCCTGGAAAGAAAAATCCAAGCGGTGGTTTGAAAATTTTTTCCATGTTTAAAGGAACGGGGGTTAGTGAGCTATGAAGATGACGGGTGCTCAAGCAATGATTAAGGCGTTGGAAATGGAGGGTGTGGATACCATTTTCGGTCTTCCGGGGGGGGCAATTCTGCCGACCTTTGATGCTCTTTATGATTCGAAACAGATTAAGTTTATTCTTGTCCGCCACGAGCAGGGAGCCTCGCACATGGCTGACGGCTACGGCCGCGCAACCGGCAAGCCGGGTGTGTGTTTAGTGACCTCCGGGCCGGCCGCGACCAACACGGTCACGGGTTTGGCAACGGCCTTCATGGACTCGGCGCCGATGGTCTGCATCACCGGTCAGGTTGCGACGACGGCCATCGGGAGTGATGCGTTTCAGGAAGCGGACGTGTGTGGTATTACACGCCCGGTGACCAAACACAATTACCTCATCCGTGATGTGCGCGATATTGTCCGGACAGTCCGCGAGGCTTTTTACATCGCAAGGACCGGACGCCCCGGTCCTGTCCTCATCGATTTTCCGGTGAACATCAGCCGTCAGACAGTTGAATTTGAGTGGCCGGAAGAAGTGCATATCCGCGGCTACGAAATCCCCTCCAAAGGCGATAAAGCGCAGATTCAGAAGGCTGCCGAACTTATCAAAGATAGCAAAAGACCTGTCCTTTATGTCGGGGGCGGAGCGGTCGGCTCGGGAGCTAACAAAGAGATTTTTGATTTCGTGGAAAAAACCGGGATTCCCATTACGACGACTGTTCTCGGTTTAGGTATTTTCCCGGAGGATCATCCTGATTCTCTGAGAATGCTCGGGATGCACGGGACGGTGTATGCCAACTACTCGGTTCAGCGTTCCGATCTGCTGATTGCTGTGGGGGCTCGCTTTGACGACCGCGTAACGGGCAACATCGAAAAATTCTGCCCGCACGCGAAAATCATTCACATTGACATTGACCCGGCCTCGATCTCGAAGACGGTGAAGGTTGATGTGTCGATCGTCGGCGATGTCAGGCACGTCATGAAGGACCTCAATAAAATCGTAAGCGACAAGCGCCAGGACATCACGGCTTGGACGGATCAGATCGCGGAGTGGAAGAAAAAGCATCCGCTGAAATACAAAGACAGCGGGGATGTGATTCGCCAGGAATACGCTATCGCGAAGATCGGAGAAGTCACGAAGCACAAGGCTGTCGTTACGACAGGCGTGGGTCAGCACCAGATGTGGGCAGCTCAATGGTACAAATTCAAGGCGCCCCGAAGCATGCTGACCTCCGGCGGTCTGGGAACGATGGGCTACGGACTTCCCGCCGCGATCGGCGCTCAGCTCGGGCGTCCCAAGGAGACCGTGGTGTGCATTGACGGAGACGGCTCGGTCCAGATGACCATCTGTGAATTGACGACGGCGGCGTACTACAAAATCCCCGTCAAACTCTTCATTATGGATAACGAGTATCACGGAATGGTCCGTCAGTGGCAGCAGCTGTTCTACAACAACCGCCTTTCAGGTTCCGTGCTGGGCCCCTCGAATCCCGACTTTCTGAAGCTCGCCGAAAGTCACGGCGTGAAGGCTCTGCGCTGCGACAAGAAAGACGACGTCGTCCCGACGATCCAGAAGGCTCTCGAACACGACGGTCCCGTTCTAGTTCACATGGTCGTGGCCAAGGAAGATAACGTTTATCCGATGGTTCCGAGCGGGCATGCGCTCGACCAAGTGATGGATATGGCCTAAAACTCATCGCGACAAGAAAAAAAGAAGGAGTCTGGTATGAAGCACATTATTTCAGCGCTGGTTGAAAATCACTCGGGAGTTCTGGCCCGGGTCTCGGGTTTGATTTCCGGGCGCGGTTTTAACATCGATTCTCTGGCTGTGGGAGAGACGCAGGATCCGGATGTTTCCCGCATGACGATTGTGACAACAGGTGATGACCGCGTGGTTGAGCAGATCATCAAGCAGCTCGGCAAACTCATCGACGTGATCAAGGTTGTCGACATCAGCGAAGATGAGATCATCGACCGTGAGCTGGTGCTTGCGAAGATCAGCGCGAATCCCGCGACCCGCAATGACATCATGCAGATCGTCAACACGTTTCGGGCGAAAGTGGTCGACGTCAATCCCAAATCGCTCACGATCGAAGTAACAGGAAGCGAAAGCAAGGTGGACGCGATGCTTGAGCTTCTTCTCCCTTTTGGAATTCTCGAAGTTGTCCGCACCGGGCTGGTTGCGATTTCGCGCAGGGCCGAACTCGCGGCTCCTGAAAAGATCACGGCCAAAACGACCCGGTTCAGCGCGGGCGATGAAAAACCGAAAGCTGGCAAAGAAAAGAAAAAAGCCGCGGCGGGCAAGAAAGCCATCGGCGACGACTGGTACTAAAATTCCCAAGATTTTGAAAAAAGGAGCCGGATATGGCGAAGATGTATTACGAAAAAGATGCTGATCTGAACGCTTTAAAGGGTAAGAAAGTTGCGATTGTGGGTTACGGAATTCAGGGCCGAGGACAGGCTTTGAATCTTCGCGATTCGGGTGTCGAGGTGATTATCGCTCAGCGCAAAGGCGGGAAAAATTATGACCTTGCCGTCGAGGACGGGTTCAAGCCCGTGGATGCCGACACCGCCGCACGGGAGGCCGACATCATTCAGATCCTCGTTCAGGATCACCTTCAAGGCGATCTTTACGCGCAGAGTATCGCTCCTCATTTAAAAGCGGGGAAAGCCCTTCTTTTTTCCCATGGCTTCAATATCCATTTCGGGTACATCAAGCCGCCGAAAGATGTGGACGTTTTCATGGTGGCGCCCAAGGGTCCGGGCGCTTTAGTAAGGACGCAGTTCCTTGAAGGCGGCGGTGTGCCTTGTCTGGTGGCTATCTATCAGGACGCCTCCGGCAACGCTATGAAATACGCTCTCGCTTATGCGAAGGCGATCGGCGGAACCAGGGCCGGCGTGATTGAAACCAATTTCAAAGAAGAGACTGAGACGGATCTTTTCGGGGAGCAGGTCGTGCTTTGCGGCGGTTTGAGCGAGCTCATCCGCGCGGGGTTTGATACGCTTGTCGAGGCGGGATATCAGCCTGAAATGGCATATTTCGAATGTCTCCATGAAGTTAAACTCATCGTTGATGCAATGTTTGCTGAGGGGATCAGCGGTATGCACCGGCGCGTCTCCGATACGGCTGAATACGGAGATTATTCCCGCGGACGGCGTGTCATCAACGCTCAGGCGAAAGACGAAATGCGCAAGATTCTTCAGGAAATCCGTTCAGGCGCGTTTGCCAAAGAGTGGATCGACGAAAATAAAAACGGCCGCCCGAATTACAACAAGTGGCGCGCTGAATCCGATGCCCACGTGATCGAAAAAGTCGGAGCCGAACTGCGTTCCATGATGCATTGGATCAAGCAGCCGGTTCAGCAGAATTCTGCGAAAGCCGGGGTTGCAACAAGGTAAAGTGAAAGCCAAAGCCAGAAAGATTCACATCTTTGACACGACGCTTCGCGACGGAGAGCAGTCGCCCGGCGCGTCGCTGACTCCGGATGAGAAACTTCAGGTTGCCCGTCAGCTTGAGCGTTTGAATGTGGATGTCATTGAAGCCGGGTTTCCCGCGTCTTCGCCCGGTGAAATGAAGGCTGTGGCGAGGATCGCGGAGACGGTCCGCAAGCCCGTGATCTGCGGTTTAGCCCGCATGGTTGAGAGGGATATCGACGCCTGCCGTCAGGCCCTCGCCAAAGCCAGGCGTAAAAGACTCCACGTATTTCTCGCGACTTCACAGATTCACAGGCAGTACAAGCTGAAGAAAGACAAGGGTGAAATCCTCCGGATCGTCTCAGCCATGATTCGTTCGGCGAAAAAAGATTTTGATCAGCTCGAGTTTTCTCCCGAAGATGCCTCGCGGACAGAACCGCAATTTTTGACCGAAGTTGTCAAGGCGGCGGTTGAGGC
>VFQY01000140.1 GCA_018883425.1 Candidatus Omnitrophota bacterium
GGATTATACGGACCCGCGCGCTCCGTGACAAGCCGGGAGGAACGAAGTAAAATCACACACCATGAGCGTAACCGCCGATGTTTTCATCCTGACCTCCGAGTACGAGGACGTACGCGGACGCCACAAGCTGCGTTTTTACGGCCGCTCGCCCGTGCACGGTCCCGTCGAGATCGTGCTGGACGAGGTTCGGCCCGTCTTCTTCATCGCTCATGACGCCAAACTGCCGGAACTCGCTTTTCCGGTCACGCGCCATCCGGTGAAATTGCGCTCCATGGACTCTCAAAAGACCGACGCCCTTTATTTCAGGACGCAGAAGGAACTTTATGCGGCCAGGGACAGGCTTCGCGAGGCGCGGGTTCCGGTTTTTGAAAGCGACGTGCATCCCTGTGACCGCTTCCTGATGGAACGCTTCATCCGAGGCTGGATCCGCGTCACCGGCCCGGCCGAAAAGAAAAACCGGCTCCTCAGTTTCCTGAATCCTCAGTGCTCTGTGCCGGAAGTTCCTGGTCAGATCTCTCTGACATCCGCCTCGATTGACATCGAAACCGAATCACGGGCACGTTCTCTTTACTCCGCCGCGGTGCATTTCACGGACGGAAGCACCGAGGAGAGGAAAGTTTTCATGCGGGGGCCAGCGCCCGCCGGGGGCTCTGACGGCAGCCTTGTCTTTTTTGAAACGGAAGCCGCGCTTATCACGGCCCTGCTCCAATGGTTTGAGGAGCGGGATCCCGACATTGTGCTGGGATGGAACGTGGTGGGCTTTGACCTGGCCGTGCTCGAGCAAAGATCCCGCGCTCATTGGATGCCCTTTCTGATCGGGCGGGCCAACCGTCCGATGGTGATGAAAAAACGTAAAGACGGCAGCGATCTGGCGCTGATTCCAGGCCGCGTGATTCTCGACGGCCCCGCCGCCTTGCGCGCGTCTTTCTATACCTTCGACGATTACAAACTCGAGACAGTCGCTCAGACTCTGCTCGGCGAAGGCAAAAGCATCCGTCCCGGAGACGATAAAATGGCCGAAATCAACCGCATGTTCCAGGACGATAAGGAGGCTCTGGCCCGTTACAACCTTCAGGATGCCGTTCTCGTCTCGAGGATTTTCGAAAAAACCGGGCTGATCCGCCTCGCTGTCAAACGCACGCTGCTCTCAGGACTTTTAATGGACCAGATCGGGATGTCGTCAGCAGCCTTCGACTATTTTTTTCTGCCGCGTCTTCACCGCAAGGGCATCGCGGCCCCGAACACCGAGGATAGTGTCAAACGCGAATCCGCCGCGGGCGGTTACGTCATCTCCCCCAGAGCGGGCCTTTACGACCACGTTCTGGTTCTGGATTTCAAGAGTCTGTACCCGACCATCATCCAAACGTTCCGGATTGATCCCCTGTCGCGTCTGCGCTCGCAGATAGACCCCCTGAAAACTCCCCGGGGCTACGCTTTTTCGCGGACTGAATCGCTGCTCCCGGACTTCATCGGAGAGCTGATGGAGCAGCGCGCCGAGGCCAAACGAAGCGGCGATACAGCGCTGGCGCAGGCCATCAAAATCTTGATGAACAGTTTCTACGGCGTGATGGGCTCGCCGCTAAGCCGCTTCTACCACCCGGATCTTCCGGCAGCCATCACCTCAACAGGCCAATGGCTGCTGGTGCAAAGCCGCGACTACCTCGAACGAAAAGGTCTGGAAGTGCTCTACGGCGATACGGACTCTCTTTTTGTCCGGTTCGAGGAAGACGCTTCCGTCGATCCTGAAACGCGGGGACGCGCTCTGGCCGGCGAGCTGAACCGTTACTGGAAGGAACGCATCCAGAGCGAGTACGGCCTGAAGTCCTGCCTGGAAATTGAATTTGAAACTTATTTCCGAAAGTTTCTTCTGCCCATGGCCCGCAACCGCGAAGGCGGAGCCAAGAAACGCTACGCGGGCCTTCTTGTCCGGGACGGTCAAAAATCCCTGCATTTCACGGGCATGGAATTCGTCCGCTCCGATTGGACGCGCCTGGCAAAGGATTTTCAGGAAGAACTTTACCGCCGTCTTTTCGAGGGTGAGAAAATCGAGGTCTGGATCCGGGATTTCATCCGGCGCGTCAAAGCGGGCGAGATGCGCTCCAAGATGATCTACCGCAAGCGGCTTCTCAAGCCCGCGGCGGATTACACGCAGGTCCTGCCGCCTCACGTCAAAGCCGCACTGCTTCTTAAAAAACCTGTCCGCACCGTCGATTACGTCATCACACTTCGCGGACCCGTACCCACGGAACTTCCCCATGAGGATTTGGATTTCGATCATTACATCGAAAAACAAATCCGCCCGATCGCCGATTCAATTCTGGAGTTTGTGGGGAAATCTTTCGATCAGCTTGCCGATCCGGCGCAGCTGAGCCTGTTCGACAGCCTTTAAGAAGCCGGCGCGCTTTCCTCTTCGGCATAGGCGCTGCGGTGGCGCGCAAACCCCAAGTGTCCGTCCCAGCAAAGCACGGAACAGAAAACGATGCCGAGCTTCGCGTTTTTGCAGGTGCTCACCGAACAGGTGTAGTAAAGCGCGCGGAAGGGAATATCTTTCTTGCAGGTACTGCATTTTTTCCAAGCCGTAACCGCGCTCGCGTCTGTCATGGCCAAAGCCTAACACGGCGCTTTGGAAAAGAGAAATCGGCCGTTCGAAAAAGAAAAAGCGTCAGGATGCCGGAACCCGGCGCCCTCACGAACCCTGCCGGGGCTGAAGACCGAAGAGTTCCAGCTGAACCGCGCGGGTCTTTCGAAACCAGCCCGTGCGGACCATCAGGAGAAAAAGACCGGTCCCGATAAGAGCGCCGATCATGTCGTCATGAACATCCATCACATCGGGCGTGCGGCCCCAGAGGAAGCCCTTGTTGTGGAGCAGGATCAGCGTGCCGTCGTCTTCCTGCAGCATGTAGCGG
>VFQY01000141.1 GCA_018883425.1 Candidatus Omnitrophota bacterium
GTACGCGATGCCATCCGCGTGATCGGCCGCATGGGAGTCGTGAAAGGAAAACCGCAAGTCATCAGAATGGAAGACCGGCAAGCCTAAATCTATGACCACTAAAAAATTCGCAGTCAAAAAAATCGGAGTGATTGAACGCTATCAGGAGTTCATGCCTGTCACGGAACGCACACCCATCATTTCGCTGAACGAAGGCAATACCCCCTTGATTCTCGCCGAAGCTCTGCCGAAGGAGCTGGGACTTGAAAATGTGCGCTTTTATTACAAGTTTGAGGGGCTGAATCCGACGGGGTCATTCAAGGACCGCGGGATGACCATGGCCATTTCGAAAGCGGTTGAGGAGGGCTCGAAGGCCGTGATCTGCGCCTCGACTGGAAACACCTCGGCCTCTGCCGCCGCGTTTGCTTCCCGGTGCGGGCTGAAATGTTTTGTGCTGATTCCTGAAGGGAAAATTGCCAAAGGCAAGCTGATCCAGGCCTACCGCTACGGCGCCAAAGTGATCATCATCAAGGGAAATTTCGATCAGGCCCTAGAATTGGTCAAAAAAATCGGAGAGAACACGCCGATCACTATCGTCAATTCTGTGAATCCCTACCGTCTGGAAGGTCAGAAGAGCGGAGCCTTTGAAGTGGTGGATGATCTCGGAGAAGCTCCCGAATATCATGCCATACCTGTCGGGAACGCCGGCAACATTACGGCCTATTGGAAGGGCTACAAGGAATACAAGAAAGCCGGCAAGTGCGATCTTCTTCCCAAGATGCTGGGATTTCAGGCCGCAGGCGCTGCGCCGATTGTGCTCGGGCACGCCGTGGAAAAACCCGAGACGCTAGCCACGGCTATCCGCATCGGAAATCCGGCAAGCTGGGCGGGCGCTCTGCAGGCCCGTGATGAATCCGGAGGTTTGATTGAGGCCGTGACAGATGAAGAGATTACGCACGCATACCGCTTCATCGCCGAGCGCGAAGGGGTTTTCGCTGAACCCGCCTCCGCGGCGGCTGTCGCCGGTGTGATGAAGCTTGCCCAGCGGGGATATTTTCAGCCGGACACGCGGGTGGTTATGACGCTGACGGGCTCAGGTTTAAAGGATCCGGATTTTGCCATGAGTTTCGAGGATGACATGCATGCCGTCGAACCTACCTTGGAAGCAGTCAGAAAGGTCATAGGCGTATGAAATATATCGTTGTCGCGATCCCCGGAGCAGCGGATCATCCCTGTGAAGAGCTGGGAGGAAAAACACCTTTGGAAGCCGCTAAAATCCCGAACCTGAACCACTTCGTCAAAACGGGAAAACTAGGTCTTGTGAGGCTAGCTCCCGAGAGGATCGAACCTTCGAGCGACACGTCCATGATGAATCTCCTGGGCTACGACGCGGACAAACATTACACGGGCAGAGGGCCCATCGAAGCGGCTAATCTTGAACTTAAGCTTGAGGAGGACGAGATTCCTTTCCGGATGAATTTTATTACGGAATACGGCGGAAATTTGGCCGATAGCACGGCCGGCAAAATCACGACGAAGGAAGCCAAGGCGCTCATCAACTTTCTGAACAAGAAGGTGGCCAGCGGCTTTGTGCGCTTTTTCGCCGGACGCGAGTACCGGCACGTGGCGGTTCTCAAGGACGCGCACGGTTATCATGCTCTCTCGGCGCGCACGGCTTGTCCCGACACGATTTTGGGTGAAAAAATCGAATCGCATTTCCCCAAAGGTCCGGGGGAGGAACTTCTCAAAAAGCTGATGTTTGACGCGCGGCTTCTTCTCCAGGATCACGAAGTCAACCAAGTGCGTCTGGATTTGCGCGAGAATCCTGCCAACATGATTTGGCTTTGGGGGCAGGGACGCAAGCCGAACCTTGAAAAGTTTTCAGAGCGTTTTGGTCTCTCGGGAGCCGTGGCGGCCGGAGTTGAATACGCACGCGGTCTTGCCAGGCTGACCGGAATGACGGTTCTCGAGGTTCCCGAGACAGCGGGAGATTTTGAGGCGGCTTTCCAAAAACGCGCCAAGCTCGTTTTTGAGGCGCTTGCCGATAAGGATGTGGTTTTTTGCCACCTGGACGAATGTGATGAGGCCTCGCGTTCGGGAGATCTCAAAGGGAAAATTACCGCCCTTGAAGCGATGGATTTTTTTCTGTTTTCGAAAATCCGAGAACATCTGGAAAGCGACAAGGACACCCGCGTTTTATTCACCGCCGCGCATGCGGTGCCTTGGAAGATGCGCCGGCATGTGCGTGATCTTGTGCCGTTTGCGGTGGCGGGCAAGAACGTGATGCCCGATGAGGCTGAAAAGTTTTCCGAGCTCGCGGCCAAGTCCTCGGAATACAAGGTGGCCCATGGACACGAACTTTTAGCAACGGCGTTTTTCAAACACTGACGGAAGGTTTTTATGGCGTTAATCGTTCAGAAGTACGGAGGCTCGTCGGTCGGCAATGTCGAGCGCATTAAAAATGTGGCGCGGAGGATTGTCCGTAAAAAAGCCGAGGGGCACCAGCTGGTGGTGGTTGTTTCGGCGATAGGCGATACCACGGACGAGCTGATCGAACTGGCCTCCAAAATCACGAAGAATCCCAGCACCCGCGAAATGGACATGCTTCTGTCAACCGGAGAGCAGATTTCGGTATCGCTGCTGGCCATCGCTATCCAGCATCTGGGAATGAAGGCCGTTTCTTTCACAGGTCCTCAGGTGGGCATCATTACGGACAAGTATCACTCGAAGGCGCGTATTTTGGACATCAATGCTGAGCGGATCCGAAAGGCGCTGCGCGAAGATCAGGTCGTGATTGTCGCGGGTTTTCAGGGAAAAACTGTGTCGGATGAAATAACGACGCTCGGCCGGGGAGGCTCAGATCTCACGGCTGTGGCGCTGGCGAAGGTTTTGAAAGCGCGGC
>VFQY01000070.1 GCA_018883425.1 Candidatus Omnitrophota bacterium
AAGCACGTCTCCGGGCTTAGCGTTTACGGGGTACAGGCCTTGGCCGGGCGAGACACGATTTGGAAGTTCCAACGGTCTCATTCGGCCGCAGGCCGCCCTATCGGTGATGAAGACCTTGCGTATGTATTCGCGCTCAAGGACAAGGCCGATCCAGATTCAAAGATCTAGGCGGCAGAAAGGGTTTGCGTAAAAGAGCCTGAAGCGGCCTTAGGCCGATTGAAGCCGTCTTTTAAATTCGGGCCAGGGGAAATTTAAACCGGGGCACTCGGTCGCCTTGCCGGGCACGTCGGAGTGGCGGATGACGTTTTCATCGGGTATGCGGTAGTATTTCTGAAGAGTCTTTACCAAAAAAACCAGCGCCTGAATCGATTTTTCAGAGACAAAGGACTCGGAGTAATTCCCCACAAGCGATATCCCGATACCTTTTTCGTTCATCCCAGCCTTATTTGCGTGAGCTCCGTCTTCTTGTTTAACCCATCGGGGCCCAACCTCGATCTGCCCATCCATCTTTCCATCTGTACCGTTATCGATGAGGAAATGGTAACCCAGTCCGTTCCAAAATCCGCGCCTGTGATGGAGAGTATCGATGCTGCGGGCATTACCGCTTTCAGTGGCCGTATGATGGATGACGATGTGCGTCCACCTTTTCGTCGGATAAAGCGGTATCACAGGCACAGGTCCGGTCGTGTTGGGGATGGTGAGGCGCTGTCCATTCTTGACCAAAGAGGGATCCGATATGCCGTTGACGCGCATCAGCTCCTGCATATCCACATTGTACATTTTGGAGATGCGCCAGAGGGTCTCTTGCGGCCCCACTTCGTGGGACATGGTCCTAGGGGCTGAAAAATCAGCCGGCAGAAGCACGGTCGTCGGAGCGGATCTTCTCGGCAGCTTGAGGGGCTCGATGGGCACATAACGCGACGAGGTGCATCCTTGAAGAAGAATGAAAAAAATTCCGACGACAGCAATCTTTCTATTCTTCTGTGCGTATGAAATCATCTTTCCCGTCTTTGGTTGAATGGTTGGACCAAGTGCGCTTAAAACTTTCTTGGTTCTAGCGTCCCATGGTCTTCAAGTAAGCTTCTAAACTTTTCTCGAACTGGGTCAGGCCTTTCAGCACATCTTTTCCCAAGTCGACCGTCAGCAGCGGGCGCTCGCGAACCGAAGCCGCCTGAGCATCCCCGATGCCCTGAGCCATCTTCAGCTGAGAGAACGAAAATTTAGCGTGCGGTATCGATGCGTCCTTCGCATCCTGATTGAGCAGCACAATGAACGCCCCCTTCGAAGGCCCGCCTTTGTAGAGCTGTCCGATCGAATGCAGATACCTGGGCCCGAAGCCCACGAGCACCGGAAGCCTCACACCATCGCGCATGCGGGCCTGAATTCGCGCAAGCGCTTTGAGCGTGAGCGGGTTGCGGTCAATGTAAGCCAAAAAGGCAATGTAGGGTTTTTCTTCCCGCAAACTGCTGAAGAATCCTTCGAAGTCGACTCCAGAACGCACAGGCGTCACGGGCACTAGCTTAGGAATTTCTCCTTCTTTTTCAGCTGCCGCAAGAATCCGTGTTGTATTGTCCTTGCTCTCCTTGACGTTCGGCTCATCAAAGGGATTGACTCCCAAGACGGCGCTGGAAACAGCGGTGATTATTTCCCATGATAAAAATTCAGCCCCGATAACGGATGGGTCAGACCACACGGATTCGACCACGGGGAAACCCGCCTTCTTGAGAGCCTTGACACGTTTTTCCAGCCTCTTATCTTTGTCCCCTTTTTGGCGGAGAACGACAAAAAAACGATCCTGCCCGTAAACCGAGGGTGAACCGGGCGCTTCTCCATCCACCGGCACAACCCCGCGGCCTTCTTTCCCTGTGCTCTCAGCAATCAGCTGTTCAAGCCAAGCGCCGAACGATGCCAGGGATTTAGTGGAAAGAATCGTCAGCTTGTCGATTCCGTTCTTTGCAAAACCGCCGAGAAGCGCTCCCATGTAGAACGATGCGTTCTCGCGCACCTTTTTCTGAGATGAGGAAAATTCGAGGAGAGAGCGGGCGTTATCCAGAATTTTCCGCACAGGTATACCGAGCATCGCTGCAGGCACCAGCCCAAAAAGCGATAAAGCAGAGTACCGGCCGCCGATATTGCCCGGATTGATGAAAACTTTGCGGAATTCCTTCGAGTGGCCTTCATGTTCAAGCCTCGAGCCTTCGTCCGTCACGGCGATGAAGTGCCTGCCCGCGCATGACACCTTGTCCGCCTTCCGGCCGTAAAGCTTAAGCACGCGGTCATAAAAAAACTGAAATTGAGACATCGTCTCAACCGTGGAACCGGATTTACTGGAGACAACGAAAAGAGTGCTCTTGAGAGCGATTTTGGCGAGCACGGAAAGGATGCTGGCTGGATCCGTTGTATCGAGCACGTGAAATCGCGGGGTCTTGGACTTGCGGCAAATGAAATTGATCACTTCCGGCGCCAGGCTTGAACCGCCCATTCCCAAAAGAACGATGTCTTTGATTTTTTCACTTTTAACCTGCGCCTGAAGTTCATCCAGCTCGTAAAGGCGTCCCAACATCCAATCCGGCGATTTGAGCCAGCCGAGGCGGTTGAGAATCACCTTCTTGTGCTCTTCCTCTTCTTTCCAAAGGGAGGTGTCCCAATTGAAAAATCTTTCGATCCAGCGGTCCTTCTCAAGCATCTGAACCGGGACTAGGGCCGCCTGACTTTTCGAAACACCGACTTGATACTTGGCGGAGGCACCGCGGGCATTCTTACCTCTGGCGATTTCGAGCGTGCGCATGAGCGAGTCGAAAGAATTCTCGAAGGCGATCAGCCCGTCATGCTGAAGTTTTTGCCCGACCTCATCAATATCGATACCCCATTCCTTGAGGTGCTCAATGGTTTCAGCGGCTTCATCAGCATTTTGTTCGGCCGTGTCCGCGGTAATTCTGCCGTGATCCAGAAGCGCATCAAGGGTCGCTCGAGGCATCGTGTTCACCGTGTCGCGTCCGACGAGGCTTTCAACATAGAGAAGGTCCGCATACTTGGGGTTTTTTACGCCCGTGCTTGCCCACAGAACTTTTTGTACCGCCGCGCCGGCAGCCGCCAAATCCCGAAATCTTTTCGAACTGATCGTCTTCTTGAAATCCTGGTAAATGGCTTTACAGTTGGCTAACGCAGCTTTTCCTTTGAGAGATTCCAGATCCGCCCGCTCGTCCTGCTCACTTTCCATTTCCTGCAGACGGGATAACTGCCCGTCAATCGCGGAATCAAAACGGCTGACGAAAACACTCGCAACAGAATGAACCTTGCTGAGATCCTGCTTGCGGGCGCGCCGCGCCTCCAGCCCCTGGATGTAGGCCTCGAGGACGCTGCGGTAATGAATCGCCGAAAAGATCAGAGTGACATTCACATGGACACCCAGCGCCGTTAATTCCCGGAAGGCCTCTATTCCCTCGGGCGTCGCGGGTACCTTCACCATCAGGTTGGGTTTGCCTACTGCTTTGACGAGCTTCAGAGCCTCTTCAACGGTGCGTTTGCGGTCATGCGCAAGATCGGGACGCACTTCGAGACTGACGTACCCGTGCTCACCCTGAGATTCCGCATGAACGGCTTTCAGGACATCGCATGCCTCACGGATGTCGGCGATCGTTAAGGCGTCGTAAATTTCAAGAGTTGAGCGCTCTTGCCGCACAAGGGAACGGATCTCGGGTTCGTAACCGCCGGCATGATTTCCGATAGCCTGTTCGAAAATTGTGGGATTAGACGTCACGCCGAGAACGCCCGACTTTTGAACCAGACTTTTTAATTCTCCGGACCGTATCAGCTGGCGGCTGATGGAATCCAGCCAGGGGCTTTGCCCAGCCTTTGCAAGTTCGACGGTTGCGGGAACGGTTTCGGCAGTTTTCATAAAGCTTGCGCCTCCCTCAATTCTTTTTCTGCGCTTTGTTGGCTTCGGCGGAATTGCAAAGGGCGTATTCTAACCAAAAACATGCCGCTTCGGAACATGAATTTCAAAAAAAATCAACGGGCGGGCGGGACTAGATTCGGTAAGCTTCGGCTGATTCCTGCGAGGGTAATGTGAAGAAAAAACAGCTGCCTTTGCCTTGCCCCGGGCTGGTGACTCCGACTCGCCCGCCCTGGGCTTCGACGAGATGTTTGACAATGGCAAGCCCGAGACCTGTCCCGGAATGTTTCTTCCCCGGGTGATGCACCCGGTAAAACTCCCGGAAGAGGTGCGGCATCTGCTGGGGCGCAAAACCAAGCCCCGTGTCGCACACACTGACCACCACTTCCTGAGCAGGGCTGTCGTAGCGGGCTTCCACCCGGACCTTGCCGCCCGGATCCGTATATTTGATTGCATTACTCAGTAAATTCACGGTCACTTGGGTGATACGCTCTACATCGCCGGTAACTCTGGGAAGCGCTTCAGGGACAGCGTCAATAAGTTCGAGCGTCTGCTGATCACAGACAATCTGATGATCATCCACACAAGCCTTGAGAACCGGCACCAAGTCAAAGACTTCCTTGCGGACGGCGAGCTTGCCCTGTTTGATCCTTGTTAGATCGAGGAGTTCATCGACAATCCGGTTTAAGCGCTGTCCCTGCGCTAAGATTTTCTGCACACGCAGACGCTGCTCGTCATTAAGCGGGCCAAGTTTCTCGCGCGCGAGAATCTCGGCGAATCCGTTGATGACCGACAGGGGTGTCCTGAGCTCGTGCGAAGCAACCGAAATAAACTCCTCCTTAAGCTTTTCGAATCTTTCGCGGGAAGTCTTGTCCTCGGTAAAATTGAACTTGAAGCCATTCCTTGCTGCGAGAAAAAAACAGATCAAGACCGGCGTGCCGGCCGCAGCGAGCCAAATCATTTCAGCCGGGCCTGCCTCGGGTGATGAGAAAAAAGCCCGGGTCAACAAACCCGCAGTCAGGAGAGAAAAAAGGGTCATAACCCCTACGGAGGCCGGTTTTTTTATGCCGTACGGAATCAGCGTATCCCGCACAACGAAGATAAAGAGGAGGCCGTAAAGCGCTCCTAAAGTCAAATTGCCCCAGACGTGAAGGTTCAGCGCGGAACTCATGAGGAAATTAACTCTCGGGGTTGTTTCGCTTAGACAAGACTCTTCTTAGGCAGCGACACCGTTTCCGCCTCGAGGATTCTTGCGAATGGCTTCTATTTTTTCGTGCAGCGTCGCTAGAGAAAACGGCTTGTGAAGCACATCATTAACACCGGCCTGCTTCATTTGCTCAGTCTCCTCCGTTCCCTTAAGACCAGTAACGGCTAAAATAAAAACATCCTTGAACCGCGGATCTTGTCTTACAAACCGGCAGAATTCGAAACCGTCAAGCTCCGGCATGCGGAAATCGAGAAGAATCAAGTGAGGCCTCTCCTCAACCAGCTTCGCGCCGGCAGTAAAACCATTGTTGACGGTAATGAGTTTTATGTCGTCAGACCCTTCGAGCATATCTTTAAGGACTTCCAGGACTTCCGCGTCATCATCCACCGCAAGAACAATAAAATCCTTGCGCTTGGCTAACTCCTCATCACCAAGCCAGGGCAGATTATAAGCTTGAGCAAAGCGAACCAGTTCGTCGTGCTCCACCCTCCGGTGTCCCCCGACAGTCGTGTAGCATTTGAACTTCCCGCTTCCGATCCATCGAATCACGGTGATCGGAGTCACTCCCAAGAGTTTCGCAACCTCATGCGTGGTATAGAGACGCTTTGTTTGCTGTTCCATCTAAGTTTCCCCCTTGATCCTGCATTGTCCGCCGAACTGCGCGCTGAGGTCACTTATCTATCCGTTCTGATAAATTTGTGCCTTTTGATATTCTCAAAGCAAGTATATCCACCCTTTTTTTCGAAAGCAAATTCACGGCAGAAAAACACTTACCGCATGACGCAGAGCTCGTCAATCCAAGAGGTTACGTGTTTACCCGGGTCGGGAAAAAGGCCGGTCTCAGGGGGTCAATCCACCGGCACAGAGGCTTCAAAGAGGCGCTGGACTTCACGCGACGCCTCGTGCGGGTTCATGCGCGAATTGATCTCGATCCAAGTCACATCCCTCTCGCGGCGAAACCAAGTCATCTGACGTTTTGCCAGATGACGCGTATTGAGCTTGATGAGGCGGCGAGCCTCAGCCAAGGCTTCTTCAGTCCACTGTCCGCCCTCGTCCATTCTTTCGAGCAGTTCTTTATAACCCACGGCCTGTCTTGCCGTTCGGGAAAGAGGCCGCTTTGACAACTGCCCGACCTCGCGCACAAGGCCGCGCTCAAACATTCTGTCGACTCTTTGGTCAAGCGCTGCATACAGCTCGGCGCGGGGGCGGGTTAAACCGATAACGACGGGCTTGTAGCCGAGATCCGCAAGCGTTTGACGCCGACCTCTCCATTGACTTGGCCCCTTCCCGGAAAGCTCATAAATTTCAAGAGCCCGAATGATTCTCTTGGCATCCGAGGGTTTGATCGCCGACGCGGCCTCAGCGTCGATCTTGCCAAGTTCTTCATGGAGAACGGCGGCTCCGCGCTCAGCCAGTGAGGCCTCGAGGCGCCTGCGGATCGTCTCCGATCCCGGAGGCTGCTCAGAAAGTCCTTCCAGCAGGGCGCGCATGTAGAGTCCCGTTCCGCCGGCAGCGATGGGAGTTTTGCCTCGCTGAAGGATGTCCTGGATGGCCGCTAGAGCGCGTTCGCGAAATTCATACACGGAGAAAAGCTGGGAGGGATCGAGAATGTCGATGAGGTGGTGCGGGACAAGGTGCTGTTCTTCGCGGGACGCTTTTGCGGTTCCGATGTCCATGCCCCGGTAAACCTGCATTGAATCGACGGAGATGAGCTCACCGCTCAGCTTTTGCGCAAGATCGAGCGCAATCTCCGACTTTCCGGCGCCGGTCGGGCCGCCGAGAAAAAGGACACGGGGCTTCACATCGATTCAGGCTGAGAGATACCGAGCAGTTCGAGTCCGTTGCGCAGTGTCACGCGGGCGGCATCGGCAAGGAGCAGCCGAGCCTTGGTCAGTTCGAGATCATCGCTCAGAACGCGGTGAGCCGCATAAAATTTGTGGAAGCACATGGCCAGATCCCTAAGATAATCCGCCAAGCGGTAAGGCTCGAGGAATTCGGAAGCCTGAACCAGCGCCTTCGGGTAATCCGAAATGAATTTAATGAGGTTCGTTTCCTCTTCCTCGCACAAGCGCTCCAGATTGACATCAGTCTCGACCGCGCGGCCGGCGTTACGGAGTATGCTCGCAATCCGGGCGTGCGCATACTGAAGATAATAAACAGGATTCTCCTGCGATTTTTGTTTGGCCAGGTCGAGGTCGAAATCAAGGTGGCTTTCGACTTTCCGCATGATGAAGAAAAAGCGCGTCGCATCAATCCCGACTTCATCCATGAGTTCCCGCAGCGTGACGAATTCTCCCGCGCGCGTGGACATGCGCACCGGCTGCCCGTTGCGGAAAAGCGTCGAGAGCTGAACGATGCGGATTTCAATCTGACCCGCGTCATAGCCGAGCGCCTGACAGGAGGCCTTGATGCGGTTGATGTAGCCGTGATGGTCCGGACCGAGAAAATCGACGAGCTTGTTATAGCCGCGGTCAAACTTGTAGCGGTGGTAGGCGATATCCGGCGCGAGGTAGGTGTATTCCCCCGTCGTTTTGCGGATCACGCGGTCCTTGTCGTCGCCGAACGCCGTTGAGCGGAACCACAGCGCCCCTTCCTGTTCGTACAAATGCCCCTTGTCCGTAAGAAACTCCAGACACTTCTGGACACTGTTTTTCTTGTAAAGCGTCTGCTCAGAGAAATAATGATCGAACTCCACACGGAAGTCGTGCAGATCCCGCCGAATGGTCTCCATAATTTCTTGGCAAGCGTAGGATCGGCAGAAATCAGCCGCCTGTTCTTCTGTTTGCTTGAGAAGACTGTCTTTTTTTTCCGAAACAAGCTTGCGGGCTAGATCCGTGAGATAGGCCCCCTGGTAGCCGTCTTCCGGCAGTTCCGCGTCCAGCTGAAGTTCCTGGCGGTAGCGCGCCCAAAGGCTCTTTCCTAACAAATTCATCTGACGGCCGCCGTCGTTTAAGTAATACTCACTGTCAGTCTCGTGACCCGTGGCCTTCAGAATGCGATAGAGGCTGTCGCCTACCGCGGCCTGCCTTCCGTGAGCGATTGTCAGAGGTCCGGTAGGATTGGCGCTCACATATTCGAGAAGAACTTTCTTACCCTTGCCAAAATCCGATTTGCCGTAATCCCTGTCCTGACGGACCGCATCCTCAAGAACCTGCCCCAGCGATGCTTTCTTGAGGTAGAAATTAATGAACGCCCCGCCGGCAATCACCATCCGCTCGATCACAGAGTTCTGCAGGCGGTCATTCTCAGTCTCGAGAATCTGCAGAAATTCGGCGGCAATTACGGGCGGCTTCTGTCTCAGAATCCCTGCCATTTTAAACGCGATATTCACAGCGAGATCCCCATGAGACGGATCGCGCGTAACGACCAAATCGTAAGCAAAGCCGGGGGGAAGCTCGAGCCCCTTGGTGCCCGTGTAAACTTTCAGTGATTTCCGGATGAGTTCCTGCAGGTAGGTTTTGGCCATCAGAGTCGTCTTACTTTTTCACAGCCTTGGAATCGCCCCAAAGACTCTCGAGATTGTAGAACTCTCTTTTATCGCGATGAAAAACGTGAACGATTACGGATCCGAAATCCAGCACGACCCACTCGCCGGTCACCAAACCTTCTTTGTTGAAAAGGGTGACCTTTTTTTTCTTGAAGGATTCCATCAAATGTTCGGCAATGGCTTTGACGTGCGGGCCGGAGTTTCCGTGCGTAATAACGAAATAATGAGCGAAACTCGACTGTTTTGAAACGTCGAGCACAAGGGGTTCTTCACCCTTCTTGTCTTCAATGAGATCGCGGGCTGTAAGAGCAATTTTCTTGGGTGTCAAGGGTTCCTCACTTTGCGGGGACGCTCGGCGTCCCGGTCATGATTGTGGCGCATTATAAACGCAAGAACCACTCGAGGAAAGGAGGATTTCAGAAACACACACTGATCCCTTCCAGTTCAAGAAAGCGCCGCTTCCACACGAGCCCCTTGGAATAACCGCCGAAGCGGCCGCCCGATGCTAAAACACGATGACAGGCAATAAAAATCGGCAAGTCATTTTCGCGCATGACATTTCCCACGGCGCGCGCCGCGCGGCAAACTCCAGCACGGCTGGCAAGTTCGGTGTAGGTCAAACATTCACGCGGACCGGACGCTGCAAGGTGTTTGAGGACTTTTTGAGCAAAAGGGCTTTTCTGTGAAAGATCGAATGTGAGGTCATAAAAATCGCGTTGCCCGCCCTCGAAATACCGCTTCAAACGCTCAGCCGCCTCATGAAGCGATTCTGAAGCCGGCTTCCAGGGCGCTTTAAAATCGCCGGGAAAATCAAGGCGCGTCAGACCTGCGGCATGCCCCCGAATCAAAAAGGTGCCCCAGGGTGACGGCACCTCAGCCCCCTCCTCGAGGATTTTGTCACGCAAGACCATGAGCGTCCTTCACCGTCTGCAGGATCACTTCCCCTCCTCGGACATTCACCGCTCCGGCCAGTCCCGCAACATTCTGCAGAGCCAGCGCCGGATCTTCGGCTAACGACTGCGCGTAGGGTAAGACAGCCTCTTCCAATGCCTTCGAAGCCGCAGGGCCGCAAAGCGAGGGCATGTTCGTCACTGAAAAACGGAGATTGCCCCAGCAATCAAGATAGACAGGGTCCTCGTAGGTCCTGGGCTCGGACTGAGTAAAATTACCTCCTTGATCAATCGAGACGTCGATGATGACTTTTTTGATCTGACGCGAACAGGCCCCTAACTGTTCGTCGGTTATTACCCGACAGGCTCGGCTGGCCGATTTGTGAACACATCCGATAAAAAGTTCCGCGGCATGCAGAACCTCGTCAGGCAGACCGCCAGGCGCAAAAAAAACGGCGCGCTTCATCGCGTAGAACTTTTTCAGCTCTTCCCGTCTCGCGGCATTCTCCTCGACAAGCGCCGCGTGTCCGCCCATCCGCAGACAAAACTCGAGCGCCTTTTCCCCCGCGCTGCCCCCGCCCCAGATAACGGTGTAGGGCGCACGGGCTTCTGCGGGCGGATCGGGATAAATCCGGGCAATGTCCTCCAGAGCTCTCAGCAGTTCGCCAGTACTTTTAAAACCGGCCGCGGCGCTGCTCCGGAGAGATCCGGCCAGCATCGTTCCGTAAGCGGCGGCCAATCCGCCGGCAATGCGGCTCATGGGTTTCAGGAGAGGCCGGACTCCGCTGACCTCAAGAGATTCGTAGGCGAGCGCCGTGATGCCGCCGGTCATCAGCGCCCGGACCAGCGCAGCATTTTCGGGCGCGGCGAGGTGCAGGTAACAGAACAGATATTGCCCGGCGCGCAGGAGAGGAAATTCCGAGTTCTGCGGTTCTTTCACCTTAAGAACGAGATCAGCTGCTTGATAAAGACTGACAGCGCTTTCGATCATCAGCGCGCCCGCATCTTGGTAAGCGCCGTCCGTAAATCCGGAACCTTGTCCTGCGCCTGACTGCACCAAAACTTTTAACCCCTTCGCCGACAGCGCGTGAACGCCTGCGGGCGTTAGCCCCACGCGCCGCTCAAGCGGCTTGATCTCTCTGGGAACTCCTATTTTCAAGGCCATGCCTCACCCACCCTGAAAACGGTTCGTGATCGGCATCCTGCGGCCGAACCAGGCTTTATGCGTCACCCTCAGAATCGGCGGAGTCTGCCGCCTTTTGTATTCGTTGTGATCGACTTTGCCGATCACGCCCCTGACCGTCTCGGGAGAAACCCCCTGCGGCTTGAGCTTGCGGACAATCGACGCCCGGGATTCGTTTCTTTCAATGTAAAGATGCAGAATCTCGTCGAGAATCTCATAGGGCGGCAGAGAGTCTTGGTCTTTCTGCCCGGGCCTGAGTTCCGCCGACGGAGCTTTTTCCAGAGTCGAATCGGGAATCACGCGCCCAAGACTGTTTCGGTAACGGGCCAAACGGTAGACATCTGTTTTATAAACATCGCCGAGAACCGCTAGACCGCCCGCCATATCGCCGTAGAGCGTGCAATAGCCCATCGCGAGCTCTGATTTATTGCCCGTCGATAAAAGAATTCTTCCCTCATCGTTCGACAGGTACATGAGTTCAAGCCCCCTGAGCCGAGCCTGAAGATTCTCCTTGGCAAGCGTGATCTTGCCCGCAGGAGCCGGGCGCCGCTTTTCGGATCGTGCGTGATCGCGGTAAGCTTTCACCAGAAAATCATATTTCTCGCGGATAGAATGAACACGGCATTCGATCCCCAGCCGGCGCGCCAATTCAAGCGAATCCTCCCAGCTGCCCCGTGACGAAAAGCGGCTGGGCATCGTCACCCCCAGCACACACTCGGCGCCGACGGCATCCACAGCCAAGGCCGCGACAAGGGCCGAGTCAATCCCTCCGCTCAGTCCGATGACAACTTTATGAAAGCCGTTCTTGCGGCAATAATCGCGGATGCCCAGTTTCAAGGCCTCGTACATTTCAGCTGCATCATTGGACATTGAATCGGGGCCCAAAGCGTGCACGCTCTCGTCCCCCTGAGGATTCCAGTCAAAATAGAAAAGTCCCTCCTGAAAAGCGGGAGCTCGAAAAAGAATTCGCCCGGACGCATCGACAAACATACTTCGCCCGTCGAAAACCAGATCATCCTGAGCTCCGACTTGATTCACATAGAGAATAGGCGCGCTGTGCCTGAGAGCTTGACGTTTGAGAAGGCTGTCACGGATGTCCGAAACGCCTCTGTAATAAGGGGATGCTGAAATGTTGATAAAAAAATCCGCTCCCTGGCGGGCCAGATCATCCAGAGGTTTCTCCGGATAGGCATCATCCCAGATGTCCTCGCAGATCGTTGCGCCTAAGCGAAAGTTTTTCCAGGAGCGAACGGCACTGGCGCTTCCGGGTGAAAAAAAGATTTCTTCGAGGAAAACATCGTAAGTCGGAAGCAGTCTTTTGGCCTGCACCCACTGCACCCGCCCTTTCTCGATCCAAGCCAGTGAATTCTGGGTCAAATCCCGAGATTTCGCAGGGTGCCCCGCGGAACTTTGTCCCGAACCCGTCCGCCAGGCGGGATGGTCAATAAATCCCACGGCAGCGGCAATACGGGTGCGGGCAGTCGCAAGCGCGAGAGCTTGAAGTTTCTTGAGGCCTTCCCGCACAAAGTCCTCGTGATTCGCCAAATCCCAAACAGGATAGCCCGATAGAGCCATCTCGGGAAAAACGATCAAATCAGCATTGCGCTTCGAGGCTTCGCGAATCCACGATGCCGCTTTTGCCGCATTGGCTCGAAAATCTCCAACGGTGGGATTCATTTGAGCCGCCGCAATTCGAATGGATTTCATAGATTCTCCGGAACGTGAGAGGCGGATTATAACACAAACAAAGGCCTCTGCCAGGAGTGCTCTTTACGGTAAAAAGGCGCGGACAGAGGGCCTTGAAAAACGCTGCGGACCAGGGCACCGCGCTGATTAGGCGGCTTCAGGAAAACGCGGGAAGAGAGAACTGTTTTTCTTTTCCAAATCGAAAAGCTCGAGCC
>VFQY01000071.1 GCA_018883425.1 Candidatus Omnitrophota bacterium
CAATTATCTGGGTCGCGTCACCAGAGCGCGCATTCTCGAAGCCGTGCGGGAGGGGGCGGGCGACCGGGCCGCGCAACTCATCGATCACATGAAAAAAGGCGACATGGCGCGGGAAGCCGAACGATTGCTCGCCGATAGCGGCTGGTTGCCTGAACCGTTGCGTCTTGTTGGCGCCAGCGCCGCATCAGGCGACGAGGCCGACGATGGCGAAGTTGGCGAGGTTTCCTTGCCCGCCTTCCTCACGGATGACGGCGAAGACGAGGAGGCGATCGAGCCCGAAGACGAGGACGCAAGAGCCGTCGCCGCTTCCGAATAATCGCCCGGAGCGGAGAGCAGCGGAACACTTTATCCGAGCCGCTCTCCGCGCTTTGCCTTTTGAGCCTTTCGTTTCTTGACCGAACTTTTCACGTTTCCATCGTCCTTGTTTCATCCTTGCATCAATACGCTTTCCCCGCTTCTTCACGCGCGCAAGCTAAGAGCCGCCGCGTCGGAACCTGGCTTTGTAATCTTGAGGCCTTTCTGAGGCATCCGAGGCGTTCGTGAATCCGCGCCTTCTCTTTTGGCGAAGACTCTTTGACAGGAGACCGTCCCGAGTTTTTTCCTCATCCTCAGCAATACGGTCCAGGGAAGATCCATCGATTAGCCGTAGTCTCATTATTTACCTCCCGCTTCAAAAAACCGTTTCCGCGGCAGGCGCGCCCGCCGCAACTTTTTCCTGTACCGGCGTCTCGGTGATAACAGCCTCTGTGGTCACAAGCAGCCCTGCGATACTCGCCGCATTCTGCAGTGCATAACGGACGACCTTGACTGGATCAATAATGCCGGCAGCCACCAAATCTTCATAATGCCCCGAGGCGGCATTGAACCCATAAGCCCCTTCCCCTTGCCGCACTTTCTCGATGACAACAGAACTTTCGAAGCCTGCGTTTTGGACAATCATTCGCAAGGGTTCCTCGAGCGCGCGGCGCACGATACCCACGCCTGTCTGCTCATCACTTTCCAAAACGAGATCATCCAAAGCAGATGCCGCACGAATGAGCGCAACGCCTCCTCCGGGAACAATCCCCTCTGCAACCGCAGCCCGCGTCGCATGCACGGCATCCTCAATACGGGCCTTCTTCTCTTTCATTTCCGTCTCGGTTGCAGCTCCCACATGAATGACAGCCACTCCCCCGGCCAGCTTGGCTAGGCGGTCCTTGAGCTTCTCAGTTTCATAAGCCGAAGTGCTGTCCTCGATGAGCCTTCGAATCTGATGAAGTCTTCCCTGGATACCCTCGGCGTTTCCCTGCCCCTCGACAATCGTCGTGCTATCTTTGTCGACCACAATCCGCTTAGCCTGCCCCAAGTCGGCAAGACAGAGCGTTTCAAGCTTGATGCCGAGATCCTCCGTAATGGCTTTTCCGCCGGTGACGCATGCGATGTCCTGCAGCCATGCCCTGCGATGTTCGCCGAAGCCGGGAGCTTTCACCGCGCAGGCATGAAGAGCGCCGCGGATTTTATTCACGACAAGCGTTGCCAGGGCCTCCGCCTCGACGTCTTCAGCGATCAGAAGCAGCGGCCTCCCCTCTTTCATCACCGCTTCAAGCAGAGGCAGCAGATCCTTCATAGCCGAGATCTTTTTCTCGTAAATCAAGATGTAGGCATCTTCCAAAACGGCCTCCATACGTTCGCCATCTGTAATGAAGTAAGGCGATAAATAACCCTGATCGAATTGAAGACCTTCGGCGGTCTCTAAATGAGTGGCCATTGTCTTCGCTTCTTCGACCGTGATGACGCCGTCCTTCCCTACTTTCTCCATAGCTTGTGCAATCAATTCACCAATGGTCTTGTCATTATTGGCGGCAAGGGACGCCACCTGAGCAGTTTCCTTCCTGTCCTTAACGGGCTTGGCGATACGCGCGAGCTCTTCGACCACGCGCGCAACGGCGGCCTCAATGCCGCGTTTAATAGACATCGGGTTCGTCCCTGCTGCGGCTATTTTGGCTCCCTCGCGGATGATCGCTTGAGCAAGAACTGTAGCCGTTGTGGTTCCGTCTCCTGCCTCATCCGAGGTTTTTGCAGCGACTTCCCGCACAGCCTGCGCCCCGAGATTTTCGGCGGGGTCTGCTAAGTCAATCTCCTTGGCAACGGTGACGCCGTCATTGATGATCAACGGTGAACCAAACCTGCGTTCGATCAAGACTGTCCTGCCCCGGGGACCGAGCGTAACTTTAACCGCATTCGCAAGCGCATCGACGCCTCTTAAAACGGAGCGCCTTGCCTCTTCGTGATACAATATCTGCTTTGGCATCTCGCCTCCAATCCAACGGCCTTCAGGCTCGCCCATCAGCCCGCAGACCTCTTATTGCTTACGTGGACACAACCGACGTTCCGGAACCGGGATTTCCCGGGTCGTGGGGTTCCAGTTTTTTGATCATCTCGGCGAGCGTTTTCGCATCCTCGTATTTTTCTTCCTGAAGGAGAGCTTCAAGTCTCTCTCTCAAATGCCGCACTTGAAAATCCGGATCATGATCGAGATTTTCGAGCGCAGCGGACATGACAGCTTTTTTCCCGGCATCCACTGCCGGCATCGAGTTCTCAGGCCTTAAAATATAGGCTCGGGCTTCTTCCAGATAATTCACAAGATTCATGACAACGGGTGTGAATCGGTCGAGGCACTCAATGCAGCCCGCCTTTTCACTTGCGATCAGCTCGCCAAGCTTTAGAAAGCAGGCGGGACATCGGCATGCAAGAATCTCCTCGAGCTCTTTTTCGTCGAAATACCGGGAGAGACTCTCCTGAAAAGCCCTGAAGTGGATCACGATCTTTTTTCCGTTGAGGGCCTTCGTGCACGCAGGACAAAGAGCAACCGTCTGTTCTTTGTTCCACAGGCTCAAAATCGCACCGTCAAGCTGCTCGAAGCTTCCGCAGAAATAACATTTCATCATCGCTCCCGCCTTCGGCTTTGGTGCCGCACAGCCGGCATCTTAGGCTTCCAGGCTCAGACCTGCCGTGACCCGCATCACATGTGGAAGCACATGCGCCCAGCGCAAGCTCAGTCCGGAAGAACAAGCCCCGCCTTAGCTCGTGCCTGATGTCCGAGATGCCTTTCGACTGAAAGAATGTTGCTTGTCAGTTTGTCATGCACGCCTTGTTCGTCTTCGATAGTCAGCGAAGTGACTGCGTGAGGCGCCCTCGCGCGGATAAATTCGTGGCATTCGCGAATGACCTTCATCACGGGGTCCCATTCCCCTTCGATGCAGGTCCCCGCGGGGGTCAGGCAAAAGGGCAGGCCGGATTGCTCGACGATTTTGATCACACCGGCGATATCCTCGGCAATCGTTGTCTTGCCGCTGAGCGGAATCACGCTGAATTCAACAAGCATACCTACTCTCCTTTCGGTGAAGGTTTCTCGAAAACCCGAAGCGCGCAGTCACGGACCCTACCGGACTTCGACCCGGAATTCCTTGGTTCTGCTTCCTCCGTTTTTAGGAAGCGTGATTTCCAAAATACCGTCATGATAGGTGGCCCAGACTTTCTCTGAATGTATGTCCGTCGGCAAATCGATGACTCGGGAAAAAATTCCGTGGAAACGCTCGGACGCTACGCAAACGCGCTCCTTCCCCTCTCGATCCTGCTTTCTCTCGCCTTTCAGCGAAAGCGTGCGCCCGTCAACTTTGATTTCGATATCCTGTCTCTTCATGCCGGGTATGTCCGAGCGTATTAAAAAGACATCAGGATCCTAATAAACATCCACAGGCGGCTCCTTGGCTTTCAGAGTTTCTTGGTGATGGGCCACTTTGCGGAATAAAGACTTCATCTCGTTATGCAATTCAGAGGCAAATTCGAAGGGGTCCCAGAGGTCCCGTTCGGACTGTTTAGCTCGTAATTTCATGGTGAACACATCTCCTGTCCCGATGCACTTTAATTTGAGGCATTTTCTGCGAGCTCCGCCGGCGGCGCCGGCGTTTCGCCTCTTCGGACGTCTTCTTGTTTTTCCTGATGAAGCTGCTGACGTTCCTGTTTACGCAGGTGAAAAGATTTTTTCTTTTCCGTTCGGCGCTGCTCGCGCAATTGCTGACGCTCCTGCTTAGACATCTTGGGACGGGCTTGCGTCTCCTGCACTCGCCACGAACCCCATCGAGGCGGATTAACTTCTCCATCCCCTCGTCCCCTCCCTGCCCACGCATTGCCCGCGCAGAAACTGCCCGTCATGACAGCCGCAGCGAACAATGCGCACAAAACAAATCTGAACGTTCCACCCATATTTTTCTCCACCGTTATAACCTCGTTAGAAGAGCGATCGATTTCGTCCGCCGCTACTTTAGAGCACCCCGCTCCTGCCCGCCGTGATGAAAATCACGTGATGCCGCCGATATTCCCGGCCTCTCTTGCCGATGAACCTAGAGCAGTCGGAATGCCGCCGCAGGGCGCAAGAGAAGCGCGAGGGGTGAAATGACTGGGCGCAGAACCCTCAGGGATCCTTGGGGGGGGGAGGAATCTAGGCTAGAGAAGTTTTTCGAGCGCCTGCTGATCTCGGATAATGATTTGGAAGGGTTTCACATCGATGAGCTGACGCGATCTCAGATCGGAGATGTGGCGCGCGACGGTCTCACGGGCGACTCCGAGCTGACGGGCAATCTGTTCCCTCGTGGCTGGAATGTAGAGAACTCTCTGTCTTTGAGGCAGAGACCGGGCTCCTTTAACCATATCCAAAAGAAATTTGATCAGCCTTTTTTTCGAATCTTTCAGAGTAAACCCGTCGATCATATCCGTGAAGCACATGAGACGCCGGGCAAAAAGCTCATTGATCACGTGCCTGATACGGGGATTGCCCTGAACGAGACGCACGTAATGCTCAGTTGCCAGAAACCACACTGTGCAGGGAGTCAAAGCTTCCGCCATCGTGGCGCAGCTCCATTGCGCATGTCCGGGATTGCAGGTACAGGTCCCGCCTTTACCCAGGATTTCATAGATCTGCTCATGCCCATCTCCCGAAATTCGAGACATTTTGATCTTGCCCGCCTTCACGAAGAAAAGCTGTTTGCAGGCTGCTTTTTCCATGTGAATAATCTCGCCCTTTTCGAAACTCCGCTCCATGATGGCCTGATAGAGTTCCTGCTGCTCATTTTCATCGAGGACTTCGAAAAAAGGAATCTCATGCGTGACAACTTTTATACACGTGTTAGACTCGCCTGCTTTCTCTGTGGTGATCATCTTGCACCGCGCCTCATCAAGTTTCATCGGGTCCGGATAGCGGAAGCTATCCCAGCCGCATAAGTTATCAAGAAGGTTTGTAGCAGGGCTCCAATATCAAATCGCGAGCCAAGTCCAGGGCGCCTGAACATCTTTTTTTTAAACCTCTGCAGGTCAACGCCTTAAGACGTTTTAAGGAATCCATCGAAGCCGAAGGAAAGAGGGAAGGCCTGCACGACATCTGACAGAATGGCTGAAGCGGAGGGAAAAACTATGACAATTTGTCTTTATTTTCTTTGACGCGGCGGTGCAAAGTTCGAGAGGAGATTTGGAGTATCTCGGCCGCTTTTTCTTTGTTTCCTCCCGTGAGACGAAGCGTCTCTTCGATCATTCTCTGCTCCAGGGCTTTCAGCGAAGTGCCCAACGGAAGCTTGAAACTGCTTTCGTCCGGAAAGCCGCGCAAAATACTGGGAGGAAGATCGTGAAGACCGATGAGGCTGGTCTTCGCGGTCACGACCGCCCGTTCGATCGCGTTCTGAAGCTCGCGGATGTTCCCGGGCCAAAGATGATTTTCCAATCGTTGCATCACTTCTGTATCGAAACCCGCGATTTTTTTTCCATTTTTTTTATTCGCCCGCTCCAGAAAATGCGAGCAGAAAATCGGGATGTCGGATCTGCGGTCCCGCAAGGGCGGCAAAAAGATTTCTACGCCATTGAGCCTGTAATAAAGATCCTGGCGAAAAGATTTTTCGAGAATCCGCTGTTCCAAGTCCGCGTGGGTAGCGGCCAGGATGCGGAACTCTGTCTTGAGTGTCTTGGTACTGCCGAGCCGTTCAAATTCGCCGTTTTCTAATACACGTAAGAGCTTCGTTTGAAGCACGGGACTCATTTCTCCTACCTCGTCCAAAAAGAGCGTTCCCTTGTGTGCGCATTCCAACCGCCCCGCCTTAGCCGATGAGGCTCCTGTGAACGCCCCCTTCTCATAACCGAAAAGCTCAGACTCCAATAAATGTTCCGGAACGGCCGAGCAATTCATTTTTACAAAAGGCCCTTCTTTTCGGGGAGACAGCCGCCGGATGAAATCCGCAAGGATCTCCTTGCCCGTTCCGCTCTCACCGCGTATCAGGATGGGCACATCACTTGCCGCGACCTGGGCAGCCAGTTCTTTTACCCGCTTGAAATTCTCCGAAGCTCCGAGCATCTCTTCCGAGTGCGCCTGATTGCCGATTTGTTTTTCGAGTTCCTGCACCCGAAGCTTCAATTTTCTTGTCTCGGCCGCGTTGGCCATGCTTTTAAGAAGCTGGTATTTTTCTATCGGCTTTTCGAGAAAGTCGTGGGCACCGAGGCGCATCACCTCCACAGCGCGCTCAATGCATCCCTTCCCGCTAATCACAATGACCTCAGCTTCCGCACGAATTTCCTTGCAGCGCTTCACGAAGGCTTCACCCGCCATCGTCGGCATGACAAGGTCGGTCAGAATAACATCGGCGGGTTGCTCCCTCAGGATTTCGAGCGCACGGATTGGGTCAGCCGATGCGTGCACTTGATAGCGTGCGCCCTTCAGGATCCGCTCCATGGCCCGCAGATCGATCTCCTCGTCATCAACGACAAGAACCGTCAGCCCGCCAGACTCAGACATCAGACCCTCCGCTGTCTCCGTCACCCGATGATTGCATCGTTTCCTGGCAAGAGCCTTCAGGCTTCCTCATTTGAAAAGCGGGAAATGAAGCTGTAAAACACGCGCCGTTTGTGTTCTGTTTTGAATACACCAAGGTGCCGCCGTGTTCCTCGAGAATGCGCCGTGAAATAAAAAGTCCGAGACCCGCCCCCTGCATTTTAGTCGTATAAAAGGGCTTAAAGAGCTTCTCCTCAGAGCCTGAAGACAGACTACATCCCTGATCGCATACGCTGAATCGGCAGAAGCCGTCGGAGTCTTTCTCAATCGCGACCTTGATGATCCCGCCTTCAGGCGAGGCTTCCAACGCATTCAAAAGCAGGTTGAGCAGGACCTGCAGAATTTGCTCCTGATCGCCCAGGACCCGCAAGGGAAAAGCGGGCTGATCGACAGCCACTTGGACCCGCAGACTGAGGGCCTGTGGCTGAACGATGCGGACCCCCTTTTTCACGATTTGTCTAAGATCAACCTTGCTCTTTTTCGGTTTCGGAAGACGGCTATAAAACAGGCATTTGTCCATAAGACGCTTCATACGCCGTGTTTCGATTTGAAGGTCCTGGCTCAACTTGGCAAGCTCTTCCCTTTGAGATTTCAGTCCATCCTTCTTCGAGTCACCCAGGACATCCCTTAAGTGCTGAAGATTGAGCATCATGGATTGGAGGATTCCTCGACCTTGCGGCGCATCTTCGCTGTAACGGATTCATCCTGAAGGATCGACACCACATAACTCACAATTCCCTTTTCATCCTTGAGGGGAAACATCGTAACTTTAACGGGAATGGTCCTTGCCCCCTTAGTCAATCTCTCGGTCTCATGAGGTTCTACGGTCTCGCCTGCAAGTACACTGCGGAAGTGGGCATCAAATTCTGCTTGGCGGTCTTCAGGCACAAGACGTTCGATTGAGTTCAAACCCTTAAATGCGGATTCAGCAATTCCGAACAGCTCATCAGCGGCGCGGTTCCAGCTCACCAAGCATCCGTCCATTCCCGTCACGACAACCGACTCCGCTGAATTATCCAGGATCCCCCTCAATTCGCGCATAGCAGTTTCGGCTTTTTTGCGTTCTTCCGTGACCGTCACGCTAAGAAGGATGAATTTCTTTTCGATCGAATCACATTCAGAAATTTTGAGATCCGCTGAATGAAGTTCCCCGCCGCTTGTCCGCACCTGAATTTCGTGGACGGTTCTCAGAGATTCAGGGGACACTTTGGATCCCCCCCTTGAAACCGACCGCCAATAGCTTCGAAGGATTCTTACCGTATTCAACAGAAGGGTTTTGATGGGAAGTCCTTGCAGTTCAGAGGCAGTCATTCCGAACTGCAACTCGGCAGCTTTGTTCGCGAAACCGATTTTCAGACTTTCATCCACCAGCAGCAAGATTTCGGGTACCGCCTGAACCAAGTTAAAAAAACGCTGTTCGGCTTTTTTTCGCTGGGTAATGTCGACGGTTGTGAGGACGATACCTCCGATTGCCGCGTCAGCGCGAAACCACGGCCGGACCTCCCAGCTGATCCACAGCGGAACTCCGTCATGTGTGATGTAGCAATCCTCTTCCGAGGTGACTACTTCTCCCTTCAAAGCGCGCTGATAAGCTTGAATCCATCGGTGATCGAGATTTCCAAAGACATCGTAGTGCGACTTCCCGATAATCTGCCGCTCCCCAACCCGGTAGAAAGTCAAATAACGTTCGCTCGCCGCAAGATAACGCATTTCATGGTCCAGCATGGCCACCGGCGCCGACGAATGACGTATGAAGAGCTCAAGCTTGAGGTCTCTTTCCAGAATTGCATCGCCCATGCGCCACTGCTCGATGAAACTCGCAGCTTGATCTGCGTACAGCTCGAGTGCATCGAGTTCGGCATATTGAGGATGATGGGGTGTTGCAAAGTAGACGGAAAGAATTCCCAGAATTTTTCGATCAGAATTGAGGAGGGGCTGCGATATAACCGCCTGGTAGCCCGCATCTTGTGCCGCTGCGAGATGAGCGCTAAAAAGGAAATCCTTTTTGACGTCCGGTATGACCACGCAACGCAGGGTATCGAGCGCACGACCGCAGGCGCTTTCGTCCCGGACACCCACCGTGCGGAAGTGTGTGTGAAACGCATCATCAATACCTTGATGAGCGGCCATGGGCAGCGCTTGGCCCGCACTGTCAAAAAACTGAACAATTCCTTTGCATGCTCCCGTGAGCTCAACCGCAGCCTCAAGAATGACGTCTAAACCGTCCTTGATCGATCGCGCCTTGCGCAGTTTCATACAGGCACAATGCAAACGATTCAAGGCATCGGTCTCAGGCGAACCGGAGGGCTCGGATTTTTGGGTCTTATCAGGAGACAATCCCATCACCTTTGTAGAATCGTTGTAGGAAACCTTCGGATTTCACCTATCAATTCCACCTAATGCATCAAACGAGACAAAAACTCGTGTGATTCTAATCAGGCAAAAAAGAAGATCAACCGTTTTTTTTGCTCATCAGAGTTTCAGCGGTTCTCGAGGTCTGTGGGACCTGTGAAAGTTCAATATCCGCCAGAATCGGAAGGTGGTCTGAAGCCATTCTTTCGAGTGAGGAGGCTGGTACGTCGACCCGTCGAACCCCCAAGGAGGCGCTCAAGAAAATATGATCAATCCTTCCCATCGGGAACGGGCTGAACCAAGTTCTCAGCGGAACATGCTTTTCTGCTTTAAGCTGCGCATCCTCCAGCCTCCTGCGTAACCCCTGATAAACGGACGATCCGGGAGAAGCATTGAAATCTCCGCACAAAATAATATGTCCCTCGCAAACCGGATCCTCGAGCCAAGCCGGCCCGCATAGCGCTAGGCCTTGTAATTTCCGTTCAAACGCCCACAAGCTCAGATGAGTTGTCATGAAATGAACGCGCTCGCTCTTGACGCGTACCGCTGTCCAGAGAACGCCTCGGGGCTCGAATAAACGATGCTCAGCAAATCGGGGAAGTCCCCCGGCGCGCAGTATTTCGAGAGGATGCCGGCTCAGCACGGCGTTTCCGAACATTTCGTCCTCGACCATGCGGACGGGGTGAAAATGAAAATCCATATCCAGAATTTCCGCAATGCGTCCAGCCTGATCGATGCCGCGGCTTCTGAGACAGCCTGCGTCGAGTTCCTGGAGGGCAATGACATCAGGGTCGTGCCGGGCAATCACGCGAGCAATCCGCTCCGGCGAGAGTTTGCCGTCCATCCCGACGCAGCCATGCACGTTGTAGGACATCACACGCAAGCGGCTCCGGCTTTCCTGGCTGCGTTTTCTCATGAAAGGTACTCCGGCCCTACTCTCGAGATAACCGAGCGCCGCGCGCCGAAGATCTTCAGGGCGCAGGTAAAACCTTGTTCGGGTGCGGACCGGGCGGTGACTCGGGAGCAGAACAAACCCGTCGGTTTCGCAAATCCCGGGACCTCCGTGCGATCCGTATTCCGCCGGAAAGCTCAGCGAGCGGGCGGACTTGCGCCATCCGGAAATCACGAAAGACCCTGCATCCGGATGGCGGCAAAGCTCAGCGAGTTCCCTGCCTACCGTCTGATGATAGGGATGATGAGAACCCAGAAGACGATCCGATTCTTCCGGCAGACGAAAGCGCCCCTCTTGCGTAAAAGCAAAGACGGCCTCGTGCGCGGCCGTCAGGACCAGGGGGATTCGTGCTTTTTTGACGAGGTTCCGGGCCAAGGCGAACTTATCCTCATCGCTGAGATCCCGCGGCAGATAAATCAGACCCAGTGGGCCCTGGGCCGTGACCACGGGCGCTGAGGAGACTCCGTCCCTCGGCGGCTTGGCGTTCAACTCGCTGGACTGAGAGGTCACACCTCCTCTATGAAAATCAGCATAAATTTCCTGCACAGCCTCCTCGACAGAACGCTTGTTTTCAATCCTGTAGGGATGAACGGTTTCCTGCCCGTGGTCAGAGTAGACCCAAACCTCGTAATCTCTGAGAAGGGATTGATGCGCTGCGTTCCAGACACGCCGGACAGCTTGATCGATTCCGCTGAGCGTTTTCACGGCGAAGCCCGTTGCGGGGCCCCTGCGGTGGGCATGGTCGTCGTAGCCGAAAAAATTAATATGAATCACGGGCAGAGCCCGGGATATATCTAAAACACACCCCAACACAGCCAGCTCCCTGAGAGCGATGGTGACGAGCAAACGCGAAAGGATGAACTTACATTCATCCCGAGCGCCGTAACCCTGACGTATCCCATTCAGAGCGTCTGCGAGTGCAACGATCAGTTCAATTGTCAGAAGATAAAAGAGCCGCGCTGCCCCTCGCAGATTCAGAAGAAAAAGGATAGCCAAAGCCCGAAAATCCAGCGCCTTCAAAAACTGTTTCCACCCCACCGAGGCCGCGCAGAAATGAGCATTGTTCCCGGCCCCTCCTGTGAAGATATTGTTGTAAGAACTGCCGCCCTTGAGCAAAGCTCGGCCGCGGCGCCCCAGGCGGGCTTCGGTCTCGCGAGCTGCGTCGCCGCTGTAAAATGTAAAAATTTTCCCCGAACATCCGTCGCGATATTTAAAGGCCGGGAACGCTTGACGCACCCCGTAGAAAAGCTCACCCTGAATCGAGGGTGTTGACGAAGGGATGCCCGGATAATGACGGCCCAGCTGATAAGATTCCTCATGCATCAGCTTTTTCAGAAAGGGCATCTTGCCTTGGGTAAAGGCCTTCTGTAAAAGCGCATGCGACAATCCGTCGATTTGTATCAGAATCAAACCTTTCCCTGCGGCCGGAGGTTCGGTCTGTTCTAATTTCAGGAAGCGGATCATCCACCTGGAGGGATCCAGCCAGGAGCGGATTTTACTTTGCCAGCCCGCGACTTTCGTCATGCCCTGAGACTCCTGCCAATCCATTCCCCCAGCGCAAGGCGGACGGCGCGCGTCAGAGACGATGTCATTTTCCATTCAGCCCGCAAACGGGCCTTGAGGCTCAGCCAATCTCTAACGAGCCGGGTGGAAGAGGGTCTCGGATCGGCAGAGAGAGCGGCGCGGTAAACATCCAGCGCGTCGGACGCACACCGCTGCAGGGCAAACCGCGAAATGGATTTTCGCGCGTGCCTTCCCATCATAAGGCGCTTGCGTTCCGGCGAGGTCTCTGCCTGCTCCAGACGGGAAACAAAGGCGTCGAGATCCTGACGGGCGAGAAGGCAGCCGTTGACTCCATCCTGCAGAACTTCCCGAACGCCCGGGCCATCGAGGGCGGCGGCAGGTATCCCGCAAGCCATCGCCTCGCACAGAACCATACCCTGAGTTTCACTGCGCGAGGCAAACACAAACCAATCCAAACCTTGATAAAACCGCAAAAGTTCGTCGCCCCGTAAAGCGCCTAAAAAAGACACTCGCCTCCCCAAGCCGGCCCGCAGAAACAGCCCTTTGACAGCTTCCTCCGACGGACCCTGACCCGCTACGCGGAAATGAACCGAAGGACGCTTCTTCATGAAACGGACAACCGTGCGTGCGAGAAAATCCAAATTTTTTTCAGGGGCAATCCTGCCGGCATAGCCGAGGACGAAAGCATGAGCCGGAATGCTCTGACTTTGCCGCAGTCTTTTTTTTTCCTCCCTTGTGAGC
>VFQY01000072.1 GCA_018883425.1 Candidatus Omnitrophota bacterium
GTCGAGAGAAACTCGCCCTTTCTCACCGGGGTAACTGCGGCCCGGAATCTTTGCAATCAAAACGGAAAGCCCGAAGGCCCTTGCCGTCTCGGCAACCCGGCGCCCAATGCGTCCGCAGCCGATAATCCCCAAGGTTTTGCCGAAAATTTCCCGGACCGGAAAACCCGGCCACATGAAAAAGCGGGACCTGCTCCACAGGCCCCTTTTCAAGGCCGAGTCATATTTGACCAAATTGACCGCCATCGCCAGAAGAAAGGAAAACGTCAGCTGCACCACGCTCTCGGTCGAATACCCCGCAGCATTCGTGACTGTTATCCCGCGTTCACGGGCGGCCTGCAAATCAATGTTATTCACGCCGGTCGCCGCAACGTGAATGGCTTTTAGACGCTCAGCGGACTCAATGTGGCTGCGGGAAAGAATGCATTTGTTGACGACGACCTGCTCCGCAAATTTTATTCTCTGAGCAGTCATCGAAGCGCTCGTCGCGGTGTAGGCCCTAAAACCCCCGAACGCCCTGAGCGGGCTCAAACTCAAATCCCCGAAATCCAGAGTCCCTGCGTCGAGAAACACTATACGGTTCAGGGATCTAGGGGTGCGCATAAAAGCGATTATAACATGCCGACGCCGCTTCACAGCGCCGACAATCCTGCTGTTTCAAAACTTTGCAAATTTCCGACCTTAAACGGCTCATCAGAAAGAAATTGCGTTTTCCGTGGGGCCCTTTAAACTTACTATAAATTTTCTTGCCGCCGGGTCGCCCTATGAAAAAAATCTTCATCTACCTTGCATCCCAATCCCCCCGACGCTCTCAGATCCTGCAAGGCCTGGGAGTCGAGTTCGAAACTGTCATCAGCCGATACGACGAAAAAACATCCGTATGCGGAAAAGAGCGCCCCTCGAGGCTGGTCCAGCGCCATGCCGCGGGCAAAGCGCTCATGGCCCAAATTCCTGGGTCCAAGAAGCTCGAAAACTCGCTCATTCTCGGCGCTGACACGATTGTGTATTTTCGAGGCAGGATCCTTGGAAAGCCGGCCAGTTACCGGGAGGCAGAAAGAACGCTTCTCGAGATGACCGGCAAAAGCCACTGGGTTTACACAGGCCTGGTCCTGTTGGATCCGATGTCAGGAAAAGTTTATTCCGGGTTCGAAAAGACGCGGGTGCATTTTCACCGCTGGGGAAAAGAAAAAATCCGAAGCTATGTCCGATACGCTCAGGTTCTCGACAAGGCGGGCTCTTACGCGATTCAGTGTGAACCCTGTATCGTTAAGCGAATTTCGGGATCAAAAACCAACGTCATCGGACTTCCGGAGCCCCTTCTTAAAGAATTGATCCGCAAGGCAAGAGGCAGATCAAGAAGGGTACGAGTACCGAAAACGCGCTAAGACCCCTTGAGAAAAAATCCTTTCACAACGTGGATAAGCCCTAAAAAAACGGCCAGAAAAACAGCTACAGCAATTGAGGCAACAACCAAATACCATAACAGCTTGCCCGATTCTCCGCGGAGCAAAGAACTCATCGAGAGAGCTTTCACTGAGATTCTTTTTTTCATCATGGGACTCCGTTCTGTCTTCAGGGTATCGGCAGGAAAGCACCGCGCCTTGCGTCAATTCTTTTGAGCTTCTTCCTCTTCAGAGAAATTGTCTTCCTCTCGCTCCCACAAACCTCGTCCATTTTCCCGGGCTTCAGATTCCAAAGCTGAAAATTTGCTGCCGAACGAAAACGGCCAGGTCTTGTCCATGGCGGCAAACCCCGCCCGGATCAGACAAGCGTTAAGCAAGGCATCGTAGCGGAACTCGGTGCCGCTTACCTTGGGATCGATCACAAGCCAGTCAGGCGCTTCAGGGAAAACGGGCGCCGTAAACCACACATAAGCAAAAAGCCTCTCCTCGCGGTCTCTATGTTTAAGCGCGATTTGGGCTGGATCGGTTTCGATCCGCACCGTCTTGCCTTCAACCAGGTATTTTGCAAATTCTTTCACCGCTTCAGCGGACTCGCCCAATCCCCCCTTTTGAAGCGCAAGATCCCGCTTCAGCCGTTCGTTCCAATTCCTGTCGTAGGGAGAAGGTGAACGAACCCCGATCAGCCGGACCTGGATTCCGCTTTTCAAAAGCAGGACGTTTCCGTCTACCACCCGCGCCACTTCATCGGTAAAGACGGCCGGGATTTCCTCCTCGGCATGAAGGGGCAACGGCAGCAGAAGAAGCATACCGAAAAGAATCGTGTTTTTAGCAACTTGTCTCATACAGTTCATCTTAAAGCCTAGCATCATGATTTGCATTAAGAAATTCGCTTGCAGGCTCTAACAACAAGTGCTAGATTTGCGCACTCCGAAAGCTTGATCAAGCTCTTAGTCCAGCAGCTATCACGCCCTTTCGTTTATTCTCTTAAATTGACCTTTTAAATATCTTATGTTTTGCCTTTTATCCCCCGGAGCCGTTAGATGTCAAACATCAGAAAAAAAAGGAAAACTGTAGGCCTCCTGACGGCCTTCACTCCCGAAATCTTTAGGAGCGAGTATTTTACCCGCATCAACGCCGGCATCATTGACGCCTTGAGAAACACTCAGTACGACATGAAGCTCATCATGGTGAAAGATGAGGAATATGCCGACCCCAGTGAAAAAATTCTTCAAGAACATGAGGTCGACGGGCTGCTTTTGCTGACCTGGAGGATTCACCCGCGCTACATCGATGAAGCGATGCAGGGTTCGCCTTTACCCGTAGTCCTGATCAACGATTTCATGCCCGATATGCGCGCCAATATCGTTTACTGCAACAACAAGGTCGGAACCGTTCTGGCATTCCGCCATCTGCTCAGCAAGGGATACCGAAAGATCGGAATGCTCCAGGGACCCGATCAGGATTCTCTGGATGCGCGGGAGCGTTATGAGCTTTACCGCGAGATGCTCGAGCAAAACGCAATATCCTTTGAACCCGGACATTACCGCAAATGCGACTACTTTTTTGAAGAGGACGGCTATTTAAAAATGCTCGACATCATCCAAAAAGAAAAATCTCTGCCTCGAGCCGTTCTTTGTTTTAATGATGACCTCGCCATAGGCGCCATGAGAGCTCTTAAAGAATGCTGGATCAAGGTTCCGGAAGACGTTGCCATCATCGGTTACGACGGACTCGAGCGGGGAAAATACTTGGATCCGCCCCTGACGACGATTCGTCAGCCTCTGGAAAAGATGGGCCGTGAAATGGTGCATCTCATGATTGGCTTGATCGAGGGGCGGGAAAAGGGACCTGTTCAAAAAGAATTTATGCCGGAACTTGTCATACGTCAATCCTGCTGACAACCCCCTCGTCTCGGGTCACCTCCAGCCAAGGAACAGCGGGCCTTTTGCGCTGACAGAGGCCCTTTCGAACCGAAACACAGACCGCAGCGCTTATCGAGCCGCTCCCGCGAGCAGAGACCGCTTTTCTACCCTAAGATGACCAGCTTGCAGCCCCGGGGAAGCCTCCGCGAAAGCGTCCTCAAAACGTCACCGCGCAGGAGACTTGTGAGCGCCGAGCGGCGCGACGCTCCGATGAGAACCGTATTGACCCCAAGATCTTTGGCGGCCTGTGCGATGAGCCTCCCGGGCTGATTGCCTATTTGCCAGAGAGGAACACCGGTCACAGCGGATTTTTCCAGCTCCTTTTCGGCCTCGGCCAGTAAACGCAAAGAATCCTCAGAAGGGGTCACCTCTGCCGGCAGACCGGGATTCGGGGGAGCATCCTCAACCACGAGAAGGTAAACACTGTTTTCACCGAGGGCTTTGGCCCGCAAAACGGCCTCATCCAGAAGCTGCTGATTGAGCGTGCGGAGAGCCACCAAAAAAGAGCCGCTGTAAAGAGGCTCGAGTTCCCTCGCCTCGCTCACCGTGAGAACATTCACAGAAGGCACCTGGGGCTGCGGCAAAGCCGGGGCGGCGAACCGTTTGGCCGCAAACCGGAGCACAAGTCCGGCCGTGAGGACCGTCAGGGCAAAAAACAGAGCATTCTGTTTCTGGATGCAGATCGTGATCTCGACAAAAAAAAGAATCAGTGTCGCAGCGATCAGCAAAAATCTTTCCCAAAACGAAAGACGAACGGCTGTATTAAAAGCGCACATGCCCAGGTTCAGCGTGATCGCCCCGACGACCCCGATAGCGTATAGCGCGGCGAGCCCCACCACATCGCTTTCAAACAGTAAAACCGTCATGGGCATCACGGCGGCGACAGCCAGCGAAAATCCCGGCATTCCGAAGCGATTGAGTCTTGCGAAGAACGGCGGGAGCTCTCGGTCCTTGGCAAGAAGGTATTGGATGCTGACAAGCCCCGTCAAAGCGGTGTTGACCGCGGCTAAAAGCAGAAATCCGAAAACTACGGAAATGAGCTGCCCGTACCAGGGCCCGATGTAGTGATTGCCCAGAGCCCGAAGCATATCTTCCGTGTGGCCCGTCAGGCCTGGAATGGCGTTCATGGCAATACCCAACAGAAAGGTCAGGACCGAAACTTCCAGCATCACAGGCCAAATGGCCCGCCGTGCGGTGCGCTCCACGGGTTTGACCATAATGCCTGTCATGTTGGCAATCGCCTCGACACCTGACAGCGCGAGAACGATGCCGACAAAAACGCTCCAGTCTTTGCCCAAATCACGCTCCGGCCATTTCAATTCAACATGAGGCAAATGCGGGAGTGTCGAAACAAAAAGGATAGCCGCCGCCAGAGAAGCTGCAGACGCAATCGCGATGGAAATCGTCCCGCCTTTCGTCGGACCGACCCAGTTGATGACCCCGATCAAAAAAATAGCCCCTAAGGCCGAGAGCGCCGGTTGATGAAACCCCAAATAATGAAACGCCTCAACCGCGCTCAAAGACGCCGTAATGACGTAGTCGGCAATCAAAAGAAAGGCCCCGATAACAGCCAGATTCCGGGACCGTGTTTTAACGGATGAGTAAACACCTCCCCCGTCGGGATACATCCGGCAAACAATCATGTAGCAGAAACCTACCAGAAGGACCAGAAGCGACATCAGCCCCAAAAAGAACCAGGATGCATGGCCGGAAAGAGCAAATGCGATGCCGAGCACATAGGCCTTGCTCGTTCCCCAGTCGCCGTAAAGCATGGCGCCGGCATGAAACCATTTTAATTCACGGGGGCGTTCAACCTTCTTGATCAGCATGGCAAAAGGCCTGCCGGGACGGCGAGAAGAATTGGAACCGATGGGGACACTGCTCGAAAAAGACCGCATAACGGGATTTCAAAAAAAGAATTCTCGTCGGATCTCTGAAGAGAGATTTTTTTTAGAGAGCTCATGCGGACGACATCTTAGGGGCCGCGCCGGCAGCTGTCAACCCGGCGCGGTCATCCTCAACTAATCTTTTTGAAGCGTGCGTGATCTTTGCCTGATCAGAACCACTGCCAAAGTCACTGCGGTCAGCGGAGCGACAAACAAAAACATGACAGAACTGAACATGGGCAGAGCTTCATGCTGAACTGACTTCAAGTAAAGAAAAAACGTGAAGAGAACATAGTAGAGCAGAAAAAGTGCGCCCTCCCAGCGGTCAATACGGTGACCGCTGAAAAAAATCGGAAGGCAGGCAAATGCGACCGCCGTCATAAAGGGAATATCAAAATGAATCATCGAGGGCGCTACGCTCAGACCTCCCTCAGGGACAAAGGCCGTGAGGCCAAGGATGGCCAGGATATTGTAGATGTTGCTGCCGACGACGTTGCCGATAGCGATGTCGCGCTGCCCTCTGAGAGTCGCCAGAATGGATGTCGCGACTTCGGGCAAGGATGTTCCTGCCGCAACGAGTGTAAGACCGATCACAAGTTCGCTGACACCCAGACCGCGGGCGAGCGTTACAGCGCCTTCCAAAAACCATTTCGCTCCGAAAGCGAGTCCGGCCAATCCGGCCGCAATCAAAAGAAGATTGAAAATCCATGACTTCCTCCCGGTATTTTCGCCAGAGGATTCCGAAGCGCTTGAATCTCCGGATTTAGAAGCCGCCTCTTCCTTGCGGCCCTGGAGAATAGAAAAAACCGTGAACAGCACGATCCCTGCTGTCAGCAGAACAGCATCCGCGCGTCCGATGCGTCCGTCGAGCGCCAAAACCCAAAGAAGAAGGGAGACGGCGATCATGATGGGAACGTCAATGCGCACAAGCTTGCGCGTCACGACAAGCGGTGCAATAAGCGCTGAGATTCCAAGAATAAAAAGTATATTGAAAATATTGCTGCCGACGGCATTGCCCAGTGCGATGTCGGCCTGTCCGGCCCAAGCGGCCTGCATGCTGACGACAAGCTCGGGCGTACTCGTGCCATAGGCTACGATGGTCAAACCTACGGCCAGAGGGGAAATTCCCGCGGCAAGCGCGATACGAGAGGCTCCCTTCACAAGCATTTCGGCGCCGGCAGTCAGCACGGCAAGGCCAGCGGCCAGTAAAAAAAACGTCGTCATCAGTCTCTCCTTTTAATTTCGATTAATGACAGGGGCCCAGCCCGCGTTTGGCCAGGTACTGCTGATGATACTCCTCCGCGCGGAAGAAATTGGAGAAGCGCGTGATCTCCGTCACGATAGGCCGCGGCCAAGCTCCGGACCTCTCGACAATCTCGCGGCTTTTCTTGGCCAAAACTTCCTGCTCGGGCGTCATAAAAAAAATAACGGACCGGTATTGATCCCCGACATCAGGCCCCTGCCGATTAAGCGTTGTGGGATCATGACTGCGCCAAAAAACCGATAACAGCTCCGGGTAGTTAATTCGTTCCGCATCAAAAACAATCCGCACGGCCTCAGCATGACCCGTATGGCCTGAGCAAACCTGCTCGTAAGACGGATTCTCAATCGCCCCCCCGGCATAACCTGCCTCCGTCGACAGAACCCCGCCGAGCCTCCGGAAGGTTTCCTCAACTCCCCAGAAACAGCCTGCGCCGAAAACAGCCGTTTGCGGTGATTTTTCCTTTTTTTCACTCATCTTCATAGTGTCCCCCTCGATTCCTGCTCAAACCAACCGATAATCTACCTGCATCCACTCTCAGAAGAAAGGAAAGATCGCGTGCCCCTTTATGTCTACGAAATCATCCGAGCCGATTCGAAACCCGGACGGCGTTTGGAAATTTTTCAAAAGTTTTCCGAAAAACCCCTCCGCCGGGATCCCGAGAGCGGTCAACCTGTTCGGCGGGTTTTTTCCGCTCCCCATCTTCCTAAAAACCGTTATGAGAAAGCCCTGAAAACCATCGGCAGGGAAGACAGCCCCCGCAGGGGAACTCCCCGCAAGAAGAGTCGCTGATCACTTTTTGGGAATCTTGGACTTGGCCGCTTCGCGGATAACTCCAGAATCCCGCATCATCCTTTCAAGAACTTCCTCGCGGGGAACCTTCTGGACCGCGTAACGCCTGCCGATGAGGTTGTTCTGATAATCCATGAGGTGATCGGCCTGCGTATTAGTACGGGCGCCCTGCTCGTGGGAGTCCGTCACTTCTTTGGCAAAATCTTCTCCGAATTCCCGGGTGAGGAGATAACTCCAGAGAACATGCTTGTAAGCGTCTTCAGGAACGTTTCTCTCTCCACGGGAGACACTCTCAATCTCGCGTTTGACAGCATCCTTGATTTCGAATAAGCGGGCGGCCCGCACGGGATTTTTCGAAATCAGCTGCACCTCAGCATCCGTCAGTTCCTCGTCGAGCTGCAAAGCAATCCGTTTAACGGAATCGGGCTCCATCACCAGCCGGACCTGGGATCCTTCACGAACGGTGGATAGGCCGGCAAAGCACCTGATTTCCCTGACGGTAAAATAACCCATGCCGCGGTAGTCCAAATCAAGATGGCCCGCGCCCTTGCGGACAAGATCGCTCACGCCGGCCGCCTCCCTCTTGAAAGATGCCCAGATCCCATCCTCGGTCAAGGCTCCCGTTCTGAGGCGCCAAGAAAAATCCCCCTGAATACTTTTAATCGTTTTGAGCTGGGGCGCCGAACCGGAACTCTCCGCGGGAACGAGCGAGAGACTCATGGATTCACCCCGGATTTTAATTACCCCCTGAAACAATGCCCACACTTCGGCATCGAGCCGGCCGAGGGTCAGCGCGAGAGTCCTGCCCTTATGCTTTCTGTCACTCAAGTCAGCCGAAATCCCCTCCCACCTCAAGCCCAGAGGGAAAACTAACCGCGCTTTCTCGAACCGGATGCCCGACAAAATCAAACCCGATTGCCGCGCCGCATCCTCCAAGGCTGGAAGGTATTGGCGTGTCAAGGACGAGACAGCCAGCCCCCCTGCTGTATAAATCATAAAAAGAAGAAGGGCCCCATAAAAAAACTGCCCGCGGATGTTTCGGTTTTTCTTCTCCGAGCCTGCTCTCTGTACCAAGATGTCTCCTATCGGCCCGAGTTTAATGACCAGAGGTAATAATTAAGAACCGCTGCGAATGCGACCCATGCTGTGTAAGGGAGCCAAAGAAAAAAAGCCGGCCATGAAATTTTTCTCAAAACGCCGGCAATAACTGCAAGCAGAGACAGCAGGATCAGGATGTCGGCCAGTGCCCATCCGGGATTACGCAGACCGAAGAAAAGGCCCGACCAGGCCGCATTGAAAATCAACTGGATTAAAAAAAGCCGGATTCCGAGGGTCTTGAGCCGGCTCGCCGGAAGACCCCAAAGAATTGCCAACACCACCCCCATCATGGCGTAGAGAAGCGTCCAAACGGGACCAAAAATCCAGTTGGGGGGATTAAACCAGGGTTTCTGCAGCCCCGCATACCAAACCGGTAATGCGGGAACGGTGAGCCAGGCCCCGAGAAATCCGGCTAATTGGCAAAGCAGAATGCAGACCAGCACACGGACGTTTTTTTTAAAAGCCGCTGTCATTGTCAGAAATTCCTCTCTTTGAAGCGTTTCTCAAGGTTTACACAGGTTTTACTTTTTCTGATTTTTTTCTTCAAGGACTCCGGGGAAACTAGCCGATATTCATCAGAATTGCGTTCCATGCTAATCTTCTTTCATTTTTCTCGAAAGGACATCGCCGGATGAGCCCTTCAGCGGTCATGGTCACTTTGACTTCCCTGCTTCCAGCCTTGGTTTTTTCACTGCCCAGCGCAGCGGCCCAGGAAATGCCGCCTGCCCCGCCCGCACCGTCGGTCCTCACTCTTTCTCCGCCGGGATTAAGCCGGGCTTTTATCAACTACCGCAAACGCCCGGCATCAGAACTCTCTAAACTTTTGTACCTGGTCGACAGACTCGGAGAATCCGATCTGCAAATTGTCTACGAGAAAAACACCTACCCCTCCCGCATAATCATGCCCGTCGCCCGCTGGTACCTGCATACGCATTACAACCGGAAAGACTCTGCCGAGAATTGGATCACCGAGAGCTGTTACCGCACGCTGGGTTCCGGCGAGCCTGTCTGGGTCAAATACCAGGACGGAAGTCTGCGGCAGGCTCGGGACATTCTTCTTGAAGAGTTGGATCAGCTTCAAGCGCTCTCTTAAGAATTCGGCTTAACCCTGAAGCGCTCAAGGAACCGCCTTATTCCCCTTCCGTTGAGAGCGGACATAGGCTTTGCGGCCTGACGCCTCGGCATAGCGCTCATAAGATTCCGCATTTTTGACGTGATAGTCTTGATGATTCTCTTCCGCCGGATAAAACTCCTCCGCGGGCAAGATTTCCGTCACAAGAGGCCTCTTGAACCGGCCCGACTCCTGCAGCTCCCTGCGCGAGGCCTCAGCCTCCGCACGCTGCTCCTCGCTCTGATAAAAAATCGCCGTTCTGTACTGAGAGCCGCGGTCGGCGAACTGTCCGCCCTCCTGCGTCGGGTCGATATTTTCCCAGAAAATTTCCAGAATTCGCCGGTAGGAAATCACTTCCGGATCAAACACCACCTCCACGGATTCAGCGTGCCCGGTAAGTCCCGTAACGACAGCGAAATATTTCGGGTTTTTTATGCGTCCGCCGGTGTATCCGGACACTGCGGAAATGACCCCAGGCAGGGTATCGTACGCGGCCTCGATGCACCAAAAACATCCGCCCGCAAGCAAGGCTTTTTCACGCCGTCCTGCCGCCTTGTCCTCCGCCCAAGATGAAAGGGGAGCAAGAAACCCTGCCAGCACGATGAGATAAAGTGTCCAAAGGCGCACGGCGTTTCCTTAGAAAGGGCGCTCAGAGGGTTTCGGGGTGCTTCCGGGATGCTGATAAACGTGAACTTCGCGCTGAGGGAACGGCAGACTGATCCCCTCGCGCTCAAACGTTTCCTTGATGGTCTCCAAAAGCGCGCATTGAGTTTCCCAGTGATCTTCGGCGGCGACCCAGGGTCGGACTGCGAAGGTGACGCTGCTCTCAGCCAGAGCCGAGACAGCGGCGGTCGGCGCGGGAGTTTTCAGGACTCTTGGATCGCGCTCCAAAATTTCCTGGAGCACTTTTTTGACCTTCCCGACATCATCCTTGTAGGCAACGCCTACCGTCAAATCAAGCCGCCTGCGCCCCGACGCCGTGTAGTTGTGCAGTGTGGATCCCGTGATCTGTGAATTGGGGATCACGACCTTCACTCCGTCGCTGAGCACCAGCTCGGTGCTGAAAATCTGAATTTCCTCAACGCGCCCCGTAACGCCCCCCGCCGTGATCATATCGCCGACCTTAAAATGCCTGAAAAGGATGATCAGAAAACCGGATGCGAAATTCGAAAGCGCGCCCTGAAGGGCGAGCCCCACCGCCAAGCCGGCCGCGCCGATCACGGCGACAAAGGAGGCTGTCTGCACGCCAAGCCTTCCGAGAGCTGCCAAAAAAATGAACGTGAGAAGGGAGTAATAAATCAAATTCTTGGCAAAAGACAGAAGCGTCGGGTCGAGTTGACGCGCTCTGAAAAATTTCTCGGCAAAACGCGCCAGAAGTCGCGCCGCCCAGGAGCCGAAAATGAGAATCAAAAAAGCGGCCAGAATATTCAGGCCGTAAAGAGTGACCTGCTGGATCAACGCAGGTGCCGCATCGTTCGCCATGGCCTTCCTCCTTGGGGTCAGAACACAGCGTACGTTAACACAGCAGGCGGTCTGCGTCCACCCCCCCGCCGGGGCCTAGAGAAGACCTGGAATCGCGGGGCAGCACGTGCTAGAGTAAAGGTTCGCAACGCTAAGGAGTTCGGACGTTTGAAAACAGCCTTTCTTGTTTATCCCCATCTTCTATTCCGCGAGGGCTTGCGTGCCTCGAAGGACTGCGAAATCTTTCTCGCCGAAGATCCGCTTTTTTTTACGGAAACTCCTTTTCATAAGAAAAAAATCCTTTTTCACAAAGCTTCCATGAAGGCTTATGCGGATGAACTCGTGAAGGCCGGACGAGGGCCCGTGAAAATCCTGCCGCCGGAAGAAGCAGCTCCCTCGGCACTTGTCAAAACTCTCAAAAAGAAGGGCTTCACAGGCATACGTCTTTTCGATCCCGTCGATGATTGGCTCACGAGACGCCTCAAGCGCGCATCCGAAACTGAAAAGATACCGCTCGATTTTTTAGAGAATCCTGGATTTATCTGTTCACGGGAAGATCTGGCCTTCTTTTTCCAGAATAAAAAATCCTATCTTCTGCACTCCTTTTACGTTTGGCAGAGAAAGAGAACGGGCCTGCTCATGCGTGACGGCAATCCTGAAGGCGGCGCCTGGAGCCTCGATGCCGAAAACCGCAAAAAACTCCCCAAAGGCATGCTGCTGCCCGAGCCGCCGTTCGCCCCCCACCCGGCATTGGAGGCCGATCTAACCCGGGGGGTCGAAACCGATTATCGGGATCACTACGGAAACACCGACGGATTCTTTTATCCCGTCACGCGTCAGGAGGCAGAAAGACAGCTGGAACGTTTTCTTGAACGGAGTCTTGCGGCCTTTGGAGATTATCAGGATGCGGTGACGGAAAAAGATGTTTTCCTTTTTCACTCAGCCCTCACGGCTCCCATGAACGCCGGACTTCTAACCGCGGACGAGGTTCTAAAAAAAACCCTGTCATTTGCGCAGACACGGGCCATTCCCATCAATGCCCTGGAGGGATTTGTCCGTCAGATTCTAGGATGGCGTGAATTTATCCGGGCGGTGTACATCTTCCGCGGCCGGGAGGAGCGCACTAGAAACTTTTGGTCCCATAAGCGTACCCTTCCGGCGAGTTTCTGGGACGCAACGACGGGAATTGTGCCCTTCGACAGGGCTGTGCAGAAAACTCTGCGCCATGCTTACTGCCATCACATTGAGCGCTTGATGATCCTCGGCAACTTCATGCTCTTATGCGAAATCGCGCCCGATGACGTGTACCGCTGGTTTATGACGCTGTTTATTGACGCCTACGATTGGGTGATGGTGCCGAACGTCTACGGAA
>VFQY01000073.1 GCA_018883425.1 Candidatus Omnitrophota bacterium
AAAGTGTGGCGGTCGGGCGCCGAGGGTGTGCTCATTGAGGAAATGATCCCGGGGAATGTCTCAGGGACTGCGGTCAGTGCCGATACCGGGCAGCTTGACGCATCCGTTGTGCGAATCGAATCCGCTCACGGACTTCCCAAGGGGCTCGTTGATCAAAGCATCAAATCGCCCGATGTGTCCATCGTCCGCAAGCCTGGGGGCACAGCCCGGACTTATGACATTCTTGCCCCGCAGAACAGGGTCGGAGATAAGGCCCAGAAAGTGGTCCTTGATGGAGACAGCGGGGATGGAGTCAGGGTGGTGCCCAATCCGGAGGCTCTTCAGCCTTCGCTGACGCAGGATCAGGCACGTGCGGTAGCCCAGTTGGTTCATGGTCTTGAACAAACTTTCGGCTATCCAGTGGAAATTGAATGGACGATTCTGGGAGGCACGATTTATCCGCTTCAGGTCCGCCCCATCACAACTTTGAATGATGCCGTCGAAAGAGCCCTTCAAAACCTGCGTTCAGAATTGAGGTCTGACGATGGACACGATTATCGACGGATTGCCATACCGCCTTCCCGGGGTAGCAGTACGGTGCATGGACGGAGGAACGGGAACGTCTATTTTCGTCTCACACGGGGAATTCCGGCGGGGGAGCTCGAGCACTTCAGCGCTGCCAACCTGACTTTTCGCCTGGTTGAATTTCCAGAACCTCCCGGGGCCGCCAGAGACGGGGGTGCCAGGGCGAGGGGTCCTGCTGTCGGGGCGGCGTCGCCTCGGTATGCTCTTGAAGTCTATCTCGCCAATGAACAGGGCCAGGGCCGATGGAGAAGGCTCGAGGATATTGCCATCGAGGATGATCGGCCGATTTTTATCTACAGGACGACGATTTCTGGTGCCGAGAGTCCCGGGATTTATGACCTCTTCGTGGATACTCAGGATTTAGTTTTAGCGCAAACCGGTCAACACAAAACACTCGACAGAGAGGTCATTGCTCTCTCTTGGAAAGAGGATGATGGAATGGTTCGGACCTTGTATCTTCCGGACATGATCCAGCCCGGCACCCAGAAGCAGCCCGTCGAAATGGTATCGCGCAGCAGCGCGGACGATCCGCAGTCAATAGAGAGAAAAACGATCGATCTTGATTTAGCAGAGCGTCATGGTTTGACAGAGAAATCTCCGTTAAGCGATCTTCTACAATACGGAATGCCAGGCTTCAAGAGGCCTGGCCATATGACCTTCATGATGACCCAGCGCGGGGCGACACCGATCGTTATTTTGAGATCCGAGGGTTCAACGAACGGGATCCGAATCTCCCGCAGATTGTCGCCTGTTTCGCGGGCTGAACCAGAGGGGGGGGAGGATTTCTCTGAAACAATGCAGCAGGTTCAGCACAGTTTGGTGCTGCAGCGGCCGTCGGAGGTGGAGGGGCAGGGAGGAAGCCTCATGTTCTTTTATGAAAATTTTTTTCGCGTGAACTATCGAGATGGAGGTTCCAAGAACTTCTGGGTCGAGAATGGAAAGCTCTATGTCCTGGATACCCAGAAGCCGGAACTGGACCGTTCCGTCCCCGGGAATATTTTCCAGTTCAACGAGGGGCCGCTAGCTTACACAGTCGCTTTCAAGAACAATAAAATCACAGTGACCAACAACGCGGCAAATGAAAGAGACAGGCTCCGGGTTCAGCCGATCAATCTGCGCTCAGAATTGAGATCGCAAGAAGTGCAAAAGCTGGTTCAAGATATAGCGCAGGCTTTGAGCAACAAGGTTCGGCCGGCCGCGATGCTCGGACTGGCCAAGCGCGTGGTCCGCGCTGTGATCAGATGGGGATCGGGGCCCCTCCTGCGTGCGCTGCGCCTCGCCGGCCGGGCTCCGGCCGCGGGCTCTGCAACAGCAGAAAAGGCCCTGATGGACCCGAGCCTCAGCCGTGCGGCCCAAACCTGGCTGAGCCAATCTCTGCGGCTCCTTGGAAATTTGAAGATAGGGCTTTTTCTGGACCGTCCGGGAGATGAGATTGCTTTAAGCCGAGTCATCCATGAAAATCCTGAATTGAGGGATCGGATCGATCAGCTGTTTCTCTCTAAAGACATGTCGGCGGAATTTCTCGCGGTTCCGGAGATACGGCATCAGAAGATTTCTCAAACGCCTGCGGATTACCGCCCACCCCTGGCGTTGATCAATGCAAGAAGTCTGCCCATCCTCACAGCCGCCGGGCGGGCAGCAGAACTTTCAAAAAATCCACATTCGTTTGCGGCAATTCTGGGAGATATTTCCGGCGATGACGCCTTGGACCAAGCTGAAGCCGCCGCTTCGATTGCTGCTTCCATCCTGGCCTCTCACAACGCCGTGAGCGCGGAAGCGCTGAGGAACCAGCCCATTGAAAGAGAGCGTGTCAGAAACGCCGTTTGGAAAGCGCTTCTGCAGGGGCAAGAATACGAGGGCCCCTCGTTTATTGAGATGGACGCCAAGGGCATTCTTTCGATCAACAGGGATGCCTTCAGGACATTTGTCACGGAGTTCATTGCGCGCCAAGCGATCGAAGCGTCCGCCTAAGACGCCTAAAAAAAGTTTCCTTTTCCCCACGCTGTCGTTTAGAGTATTTCGCTCTAAGCGTTCTCGAACATCCCCGCAGAAAAAAATCCGAAAGGAAGCCGTGATGCCCGAATGGATAATGTACGTGACACAGCCCAAGGCGATGATGATCGCCATGGTCGCCCTTATGGTGATTATGGAAATCAGCCGAGGGTATTTTCGTGAACTGGGGGGGTATGTCCGCAATTTACCCTTGCGCCGTACCGGAGTTATTTTGTCTGTGGGGGCTGCCGCAGTTTTGAGCGTCATCGCTGCGGACGCTCAGATTCTGGGGGCTGTTCGAAGCATCGGCCCCGATTCCTTTCCAAAGAAAGTGCTGATCGACTTCGGCGGCTATTTAGGAAAATTTTTCGGGCTGTGGCTCATCCTCGGCTCACTCTATGTCTTTTTTTCGCTGCTGCGGTGCCGGCATCAGGCAAGCTGCTTTTTTTCGGCGGCACTGTCTTCTGCGCTATCGGGCGGATTGGCTCACGGTATCAAGCACATCGCTCAGCGCGCCCGGCCCTACACCGAGGAGGGTCCGTTTCGATTTTTCGACTTTCACGGTTTTTCGGACAATGCCCGAGCTTATCAAAGCTTTCCCTCCGGGGATGTCGCGGTGGTGGCGGGCGCGGCTGCGTTTCTGTTTCTCTATTTCCAAGATAAGCCGTGGCGCTGGATTTTTATGTTTTTGCCGGTCTTAACAGCGCTGTCGCGGGTGTGGAATAATAAACATTGGCCGTCGGATACGCTGTTCTCTCTCGCAGTGGGCTTTGCCGCGGCTTCGCTTGTCGCGGGGTATCGATCCTACGAGGAGAGCCGCCGAAACGCCCAGAGTTAAATCGGCGGGGCGCCGGTTATAAGGCCGGGGCGCTTGCTGCGTCACCTCACGGGAGGTAGGATGTTCCGGGATTCGAAACTCGAAAAAATCATGATTCGCCCTGTCATCTGTGTCAACGAGGAAGATTCCTTCGATCTCGTCGAAAAGAAACTGCGGGGAAAAATCAGGCACCTGCCCGTTGTGGATTCGAAGGGCCGCGTGGTGGGTTTGTTCAGTCAAAGGGATTTATTCAGGATTGTTTCGCCTCACCGCACCGAAGAAGGCGGTTATGTTTATGATCCCGCCATGCTCTATGACTTTATTCTGAAACGGCAGATGACTCCAGAGCCTTTTACGCTCACGCCCGAGGATCCGGTCTCGCGCGCCTTGGACGCGATGATCCGGAATCGTTACGGTTGTATCCCCATTACCGATGAGAAGAAAGTCTTGCTGGGAATCGTGACGACGGAGGATATTCTCAAATGGGCGCTTGCCCAGCTGCAGCCTGCCAAAACCTGACATGTTTTTTACATGAGCCGCACGCGGCCCGAATAGGTTTGCGATGAAATGTTAACGCATCACGATTTCGGGTTTCCCGCAGGATGCGGCCGGAGCAACGGGGGCTTCGGCCGGCCAGGGCAGGGCGGGCAGAGTTGCGGCGCTCCTTCTGGATCGTGCGGGGATCCCGAAATCCTGAAGCCACGGCACCGGGCCATTTCGCCGATGCGAAAATTGGCGTTGCGCCCCTCTCGAGAGTGTCCTATAATCCGCTTATGAGTTTTTTGAACGGCAACAACAAGCGCCGGTTTTACCGCCATCCGCATTACGCACCCATTCAGTATCGAACCCTAGACCGGGGAATTCCATCGAGCGCAACGGCTGTCGACGTATCTCAAGGGGGTATCTGTTTCCTTGCTGATCGTTTCTTTCCCACGGGCAGTGAACTGAGCGTGGCCATACCGGTTTCGGGGCAAGTGTTTCAGATGCGCGGACGTGTGGCTTATTGCACCCACGTTCCGAATGTCAACCGTTACAGGACAGGGGTGGCATTCAGTGATGCCCTGAGCGCCTTTAAAGCCAAACTTGCTGAACAAATTCACTTGATCCAGGAATACCGCCGCGAGAGAGCGCTGAAAGACGGCGTCGAGCTCACGGAGGAAGAGGCCGCAAGAGCCTGGATCGAAAAATATGCCAAAAAATTCGCCAGTCTGTTTTAAACACCTAGAAAGAAGGGATCTATGCAGAGAGTCATATCATTTCATTACACATTGACCGACAGTTCTGGAAAAAGGCTGGATTCATCCGCCGGAGGGGAACCTTTTTCCTTCATGGAAGGGGTGATGCAGATTGTTCCCGGACTTGAACGTGAGCTGACTGCTTTAGAGCCGGGGACGAAGAAGCGCATCCCTGTTGCCGCCCAAGACGCTTACGGTGTAAAAAAAGACGACCTGATCGTCACCGTCGCGAAATCACAAATGCCCTCGGGCGGTTCTGACATTTCGATCGGCGACAGATTTAAGGGCGGTGCCGAGGATCATGCGCCGATCTTCACAGTGACCCACCTGACGGATACGGATGTGACCCTGGATGCCAATCACCCCTTGGCCGGAGTGGACCTGGTTTTTGACGTTGAGATCACGGGCATTCGCCCCGCAACGGACGAGGAAATCGCTCATGGCCACGCCCACGGTCCCGAAGGTCACGGGCACCATCATTAAACACGAAGAAGCCCTTGCTCCTGTCATACCTACGGCTCATGGGGTTTGCATCGCTCATCGGTCAGGGAAACTCTCTGTCAGTCTGCTGAGCTGCGGGGGGAGATGGAAATGAGCGGTCAGCTCAAACGTCAGCTCGGTTTTTGGGACTCAGTCGCCATCAACATCGGCGTTGTGATCGGGGTAGGAATCTTCAGGGTTCCGGCTGAAGTGGCCAAGGTTCTCGGGACGCCCGAAATGATTTTGCTGGCATGGGTTCTCGGGGGCGTTGTTTCTCTCTTCGGGGTTCTGTGCTACGCCGAACTATCTTCCTGTCTGCCGCAAACCGGCGGCACCTACGTTTATTTGCGCGAAGCTTTCGGAAAAATAACGGGTTTCCTGTTCGGATGGATGGAAATCCTGGTATTCCGCGCGGGTTCCCTGGCCGGGGTCGCGTTCGTTTTTGCGGCATACTTCAAAAATGTTCTGCCCGCGGGTTTGGGCTCAGAGAAAGCGCTGGCCATTTCGGCAATCTTCTTTTTTACGGCGCTCAACATCGCTGGAATGCAATTCGGAAAAGCCATTCAGAATGTCTTGAGCACGATGAAGGGCCTCACCTTGCTGGCCATGACTGGGATTATTTTCTTCTGGGTCCAAAGTTGGCCGGCGCCGGGAGCGGAGAGGGGGCTTGAGCTTTCAGGCAAGGGAATGTTCCTTCTGGCTTCCGCGATGATTCCTGTTCTCTGGGGTTACGGCGGATGGCACGAAAGCACCTTCATGTCGGGAGAATTCAAGGATACCAAGAGGGCTTTGCCGCTGTCGCTCATCGCCAGCATTCTCATCATTACGGCGCTCTATGTCGCCATCAACAGCGCTTATCTGGCCGTGATGACGCCGGCCCGGATGGCTGAGACGCCCTCGATAGCGTCTTCCATTTTTCAAAGTTTCTTCGGGGCTTCCGGCGGATTGATCATGACGGCGGCGGTGATCGTCTCGGCCTGCGGAGCTCTGAATTCGTATATTCTGACGGGTGCCCGTATCCCGTTTGCCGTGGCCCAGGATACTGCCAGAATCTCGTTTTTCGGGAATGTGCACGGCAAACTTCAGACTCCGGTGACCGCCTTTGTTTTCAACGGCCTATGGGCTTCCGTTCTGGTTTTGTGGGGGAATTTTGAAAGCCTTCTTTTTTTTACCGGATTTTCGAAATGGCTGTTCTTTTCGCTCGCGGGACTGAGCGTCTTTGTTCTGAGAAAAAGAAGGCCGGCCGGCAGTGAAAGCTTCAGGATCACAGGCTACCCGGTTATCCCGCTTTTTTTTACGCTGTTTGCCGTCACGCTGCTCGTGATCGATATTACGGTGGCTCCGAGAGAAGCCCTCTTCGGCGCTTTGCTGCTGGGCGCGGGCATTCCGGTTTACTTTGTCCTTCAAGGGCAGGGGGCATCGTCGCGGAAGACACCGGGGGCCGGCTGATGCATTCCGGCATGAGGAGCCGGTTACGCGGGCTGCGGGGAAGGCTCTGGGAAAACGCCCGGCGGACCTCGCCCAGGCTCCTGCTCAAGATTTTTCTGTGTGTAACGATTTTTCTCCCTTGGCTCGCGGCGGCACTGGTCCTTACCTGGATCAAGATGGCCCGCTGGCGCAAGCGCTCCGCGGGACTCGACTTCCTCACCCGCCACAGCCTGGCGTTTCAAGGTCTCGATTTTCAATCGCTGCGCGTGGAGTCTAAGTCAGGCGGGCTCAGCAACGCCAACCAGATTTGGCACCTGACGGGCCTCGACGGGCGGCAGGTGACCTACTTTGTCAAAGTTTTTGTCGCCGCAGGGAGTTTCTGGGCGAGACATCTTCCTGATGTCAGTCCTTTTCCGCGGGTGTATGGGCAAAAGACTCACGAACGTTTTACCGTCGATGTGGTCAGCCGTGTTCAGCTTGCAGACGAGGGGGTGCCGGTTCCTAAACTCGTGGCATTCGATGCGGTGGAAAAGGTCATGGTGATCGAGTATCTGACCGGAGAAAGCGTCGACGAAATCCTGAAGCGGATACAGGAGCGCGGCCGCATGGAACCTCATGAAGCGGATGTGATTCGTCAATGCGGGCAAGGGCTCGCGGCAGTTCACAAAGCCGGTTTTTCTCTTATCGATACCCAGCCGGTCAATTGCATTTGGCGGTCCGAGGAGAAGAAGGTTTATTTCACGGATCTGGAATTCTGCACCCGTGAAGACCGCCGCTCCTGGGACGTGGGTTTTTTTCTCTGTTTCGTGATGATCCGTCTGCCTGAACCGGTCAAACGGGAGGCCCGAGAGTTCTTTCTGCTCGGTTATGAAAACACCCGGGCGCTCAATCATGAAGGCATCGCTGAGGCGGGAAGAAGTCTTGCGGAATTCATGCCCGTGCTGAAAACGATTCTGGATTTCCGGCAATTTACGCCGGAAGAGCTTCTCGATGAATTAGTGTCGGCACCTTAAAGACGTTATGGAAAAAAAATATAAAAAAATGCTGCGCGTGATGGAGGAAAAAGAAAAGACGCGCTTGCCTGAAGAAGGAAAACCCGAGCTTTGGTTTCTATACATCCTCGAATGTGCGGACGGGTCCTATTACACAGGAATTACCAAGGACCTCGATCGGCGTCTTGCGATGCATACAAGCGGGAAAGCGTCGCGCTACACGCGTTCACGGCGGCCGGTCCGCATGCTGTATCACGAATCGTGCCCAAGCCGCACAAGCGCCTTGGTCCGCGAATGTGAAGTCAAGGCTTATCCCCGCCGGCGCAAGGAAGCTCTCGTCAGGAGAGGGCTCGCGCTTCAATCCGCAGCCGAAGCCTTCAAGGATTAAGAATTTCGATCAAATGCCGTTAAACAATTTACTCCATCAATGATCATTCACGCGCCCGCCGGTTTGCCTCCGGGCGCTATTAGCCCGAAGGGAAAAAATCATCATGCAGTCAGCTTCCAACAGTAATTTTATGAGTCTCGGCATCGCGCCCAGGCTTCTTCAGATTCTCGATCAGCACAAATTTGTAATACCCACCCAGATTCAAGCCAAGGCGATTCCCATTTGCGTCGAAGGCAAAGACATCATCGGGATCGCCCAGACAGGAACCGGCAAGACGCTCGCCTTCTGTCTTCCCATGCTTCAGAGACTCGCGGCCCAGCCAAACGGCATGGGACTCGTGCTTGTTCCGACGCGTGAACTCGCTCTCCAGGTATTCGAGACCTTTCAAAAGATAGGTCAGCCGTTTCACATGCGCTCAGCGGTGCTGATCGGCGGTGCGTCGATGAACAATCAGATTACGGCCCTGCGTAAAAAGCCGCGGGTGATCATTGCGACGCCAGGACGCTTGCTGGATCACATGGAGCAGAGGACGGTGGACCTGAAGAAAGTCAGCATTCTCGTACTTGATGAGGCCGACCGCATGCTGGATATGGGGTTTGCGCCTCAAATCGAGAGGGTTCTGCGGGCGGTGCCTCAAGATCGCCAAACGCTTCTTTTCTCGGCGACAATGCCCACTGAGATTGTGCGTATGGCGAAAGCGCACATGAAACTTCCGCTGAGCGTCGAGATTGCGCCTGCGGGAACCGCATCCGAGCGCATCACCCAGGAGCTATTCATCGTCAAAAAAGAGTACAAGAGCAAACTGCTCCAGAAAATCCTGGGTCAGTACCATGGGGCGGTTCTGGTGTTTTCACGGACGAAGGTAAGCGCTAGGTACATCTCGCGTGCCATCCGTGAAATGGGTCATCAGGCAGCGGAAATTCATTCTGACCGCTCACTTGGGCAGAGACGCGAGGCTCTCGAGGGATTCAAAACGGGTAAATACAGAGTTCTGGTGGCTACGGACATTGCTGCCCGCGGCATTGATGTGAAGGGTATCGAGCTCGTGGTGAATTATGATTTGCCCGACGAGGCAGAGAATTATATTCACCGCATCGGTAGGACCGGCCGGGCAGGTCATGAAGGCCACGCTGTCTCATTTGCAACGCCCGACCAGGGTCTTGAGGTTCGCCGGATCGAACAATTGATGCGCAGTGCTTTACCGATTTCAGAGCATCCGGAAATTCCTATGGAAACTTTCCTGGCCGGCGCTACGCGTAAACCAGGTGCTCCGACGAGGATCGGGGGCTCAGGAGGTTACGGAAAAAGGTCGTTCGGAGGCCGCCGGTTTCGCCGCTAGGATTGAGAAATCTCAGGCAGTCTAGCTCAACGTCAGGCGTGAGAGTAAAGCGCCTGACGTTTTCTTTTTAACTCTTCATCGGCGAGATACTCATCGAAGGTCGTGTGCTGGCGGTCCAGACAGCCGTTCGGCGTTATTTCGATCACGCGGTTGGCGACCGTCTGAACGAACTGATGGTCGTTGGACGTGAAGAGCAGGGTGCCTTTGAAAACCTCCAGGCCTTTGTTCAGCGCCTGAATCGATTCCAGATCAAGATGGTTCGTCGGCTCATCCATCAGCAGAACATTGGCTGAGGTCAGCATCATGCGCGAAAGCATGCATCTCACTTTTTCTCCGCCCGATAAAACGCGCGCTCTCTTCAGAGTTTCCTCACCTGAAAAAAGCATACGGCCGAGAAATCCGCGGATAAAGTTTTCGTCTGTTTCTTTGGAATACTGCCTGAGCCAGTCGACAAGACTGAGATCTGTGTCAAAGAAATGTTTGTTGTCCTTCGGAAAGTAGGCTCGGGTAGCGGATGCACCCCACTTGAACTTTCCGCCGTCTGCCTCGCCTTCACCCGAGAGAATCTGAAAAAGCGTCGTGAGCGCTAAATCCTGACGGCCGAAGAGAACGATCTTGTCGCCTTTATTCACCCGAAAACTCAGGTCGCGAAAGAGGATCTGTCCATCGATGGATTTCGAGAGATGCTCGATGTCGAGAATGTCGTTGCCCGCTTCGCGTTCGGGCCTGAAGTTGACGTAAGGATACTTTCTCGAAGAGGGGCGGATATCCTCCAAGGTTAATTTTTCGAGCAGTTTTTTGCGCGAGGTTGCCTGGCGGGATTTCGAGGCGTTCGCACTGAACCTCGCGATAAAAGCCTGAAGCTCTTTTCTCTTGTCTTCGACGCGTTTATTCTGATCCTGTTTCTGCTGCAGAGCAAGCTGGCTGGATTCGTACCAGAAGCTGTAATTGCCGGTATAGAGCTGAATTTTGCCGAAATCAATATCGCAAATGTGCGTACAAACCTTGTCCAGAAAATGCCGGTCGTGCGATACCACGATGGCGGTATTCTTGAAATCGTAGAGAAATTCTTCCAGCCACATGCTGGTTTCCAGATCCAGCTGGTTGGTGGGTTCGTCCAGAAGCAGGACATCCGGATTGCCGAAAAGCGCCTGGGCAAGAAGGACCCGGATTTTTTGTTTCGCCTCCAGATTTTTCATCGTCTGCTGATGAAGGGATTCCTGGATACCCAGATCGCTCAGAAGTTTAGCGGCCTCCGTCTCGGCATTCCATCCGTCCATTCCCGCAAATTGCTCCTCAAGTTCCGCGGCGCGGATTCCGTCAGCGTCGCTGAAGTCGGCTTTGGCGTAAACGGCATCTTTTTCCTTCATGACTTCGTAGAGCTTTCTGTGGCCCATGATCACGGTCATAAGGACGGGGTACTCGTCGTAGGCAAACTGATCCTGCTTCAGGATGGACAGACGCTCGCCTTGCCCTAGTGTGACATCCCCGGCGTTGGGCTCTATTTCACCGGAAAGGATTTTCAGAAACGTGGATTTGCCTGAGCCGTTTGCTCCGATGATGCCGTAGCAGCTGCCGGGTGAAAAGGTCATATTGACGCTCTCGAAAAGCACGCGCTTTCCGTATTGAAGGGTAACGCCGTTAACACTCAGCATTTGAAGGAAGCCTTTCTTAGTGATTCCGCGTTTCTCGCCGCAGGGGCCGGGAGGGGCGGCGCACGCTTGCGCGCATCCGCCTGGTTAGGGCGCGGATTATAGCAGAAGGCACCGCATCGGGCGAGAGGTTTCAGCCTGCGGGAAGCTTGAAAAGCATCCGGCTTTGAGCGCTATTTTTGGGTCCACGTGCCCGAAGGCAGCTGTATTTTTTCACCGGGCGAGGCTTTGTCGCGCTGCACTTCAGCGAATACCGCTTCGACCTGAGAAAGGCCTGATGAGCCGAGCTGATTCTGATCCACGATGGCGCGGTAAAGCGTACTTCGGTCCCGGTTCTCCGAGTCAGCCAGGGATGAAGACTCGGGACCGCCGAAGGCCTCGACGTATCCTTGGTTGTTTTCACCGATTTCCCCTTGAGACTTTTTCTGTTTAAGGGAGGAAAATCGCTCCTGACGGGAGCTTATGGCCTGCTGAATTTCCGGGGTCTTCTCACGAATGTCGTAAGACGGTGAGGCCCCAACGGATCCCTCGGCTGTTAGGACAAGAAGGACTGCAAAGATCAGGCTTTGAATTCGGTCCATGTTATTTTCCTCCCTGGGCAATCTGGTCTTCCAACGAAGAAGCCGTTTGTTTGAGTCCTCGAATGTCGACGATGACATTGGCGTTGATGGTGATTGGGCGGTTCGGATCGCCGACAGCTTTAACGGTGCAGCCGCACAAGACGGTGAAGGTCAATCCCGCGGCAATCAAGGATAATTTTTTTTTCATGGCAAGGCCACCTCGAAGAGGCCCATCAGCTGTGCGATTTCTGTGAAGGCGTTTTTTTTATCGGCTTTGATTTCAAGATTTAAATTGAGGTTTACATTATAGCCGGGAATCATGATATGCAGAAAAACTTTCATGCGGTCAGATTCTTTCATCGAGACGATCAGCGCTGCGT
>VFQY01000142.1 GCA_018883425.1 Candidatus Omnitrophota bacterium
TTTCTTGAGATCCTTCAGGGCCCGGGCAAGACTGGCCGCGCTGGGACGGCGCCCCCCGCCTACCTGGCGGCTGACTTCGTCGGCATAGCGGACAAGATAGCCGTTGGTGATCTTCCACGACCCGTTGTCAAGGTTCTGGACAAGCTGGTCATGCGAAACATTTTCTCCGAACACGTCAATTTCGCGGCCGGTCCGCGTTTCGATAATGGTGAAAAGCTCAGGGTCGGCACCGCCCCAGACGCCGATGAGCCGGGCAAAGTTCGTAAGTCCTTTCATCATGCTGGTCGCAGACGCTTCCAGAAATTCATCGGAGAGCATGACGACACCGGACATCGCCTGGAAAATAATCGGTGCGGTCTGGATGCTGTAATTTTCAACCGTCACGATGCGGTCCTGAAGACCGAGCTGCTGCACAAGGTCCTTGATGCGCTGAAACGTGTTGTAGGCGCCCTGGTCAAAAATACGGCCGCCGATCACGACACGCGCGGAATTTTTGCGGAAATCCTCAATGGCTTCAGGTTTACCCACGAGGGATTCGAGAACTTCAATCCACTTCTCAGGGCCTTTGTAAGGCACCTGACGGCGGACATTGGACACAATCGGATCTTCAACAAGAACATCGCGGAAAGCATCGAACGCCTTCACTTTTTCCCATTCGGCTTCGTTGTCGAATGCCGCGCGGACAGTGGCAAGAAAGTCCTTGACCTGCTGCGCCGCATTCGTCACGGGCTGACCGGTACGGCGGGCAGTTTCAGCCGCGGCCGCGTCCAGCCACACGGGATTTTTCTGTTCCACCGCGAGCCAGTTGAAGAAAAGACCGACGTACGCTGCGTTGATGTACTCGCTGCGGACCTGAAATTCGCTGAGGAGGGCCGCGTTAGCGTTCAGGGCCATGAAAAAATCACGGTCGGACGCATCCTGGTTGAGGCTGAGCTTGGCTTTGTACTGCTGAATGAGGGCGCGCTTTTCAGGCGTCTGCCACTGATCCAGAAGAACGCCGTTCGTGCTGCGGACGCCGTCTAGGTTATAGCCGGAAAGCTTGTGAAGGTGTCCGGAGAAAATACCGCCCTGCCCCAGAACCGGCGTATGCTCGTAAAGACCGACGCCCGTGATCAGATCCGAGCTGAGCGCCACGGCATCCGTGACGTTGATCTTGCCGTCGCGGACAATCAAGGGGCGCATCCATTCCGGATAGCCAAGCATTTCAAAGGACGATTCATCCGGGCGGTAAAGACCGGGACGGAAAACCGTGTGGTTAATGTGGTGGTGAAGCGCGTTCGGAAGGAGCGGCGTCGGCATACTGGCAAAAACTTCGTTGTCGACGAAAAGCAGATTTTGTTTCACTTCTGCGCGCTGTTGAAGAATCTGAATAAGTTTTTCTGTCGCGAGCGCGTAGGTGCCCATGTGAACATCGCGCCAAAGCATTGAGCCCGCATCCGAGTCCGGATAGACTTCGTCAAACACGCGGACCGGCTGACCGTCTGAACCCTGATAGTAAATATCCAGGTAGTAGCTCGGGGTGCCGCCGAAGCGGGTGTTGATTTTGTAAACATGAACCGTCATTTCCTGATCGACAACGCCGCGGGCTTTGCCCTGAGCGCGGTTGCGGAAATCATCCCCGATCGGGAGTTTCATTTTGAATTCGATGCCCGTATCGCCGCCGAGCTCCGTTAGGATTTCACGCAGGTAATCGCCTAGCTTTTTGCGGCCGCTCGTAATTTCTTCCGGCAGGTCAGGAACGATCCCCTTGATGCGGTCATTATAGAGCGGGTGAATGGCGACAATGTCTGTTCCGTTCTTCTTCCAGGAGTCGATCAGATCCGGCATCAAAGCACCCAGGCCTCCCGTAAAATTCGATTGGGCAACAAAATTCGCTATCGACCGTCCGTACTTTCGCTCAAGCGCCTCGAGGATGTCGCGATTCAACCCAGCTTCAAACTGGCGGCTGATGACGGTATAATTCGCCAGCTCCGGTGTATGGATGTCCACCCACGTTTCCTGGCGCAGTTCGGAGCGAAGTGAAAGTCTGGCTGGTACGGTTATACTTGTCGGTGCGCTCCGCAGGCTTGGGCTCCCGATGGTCGGTTTTCTTTGAGTCGGAATCGTTATCGTGGTCTTGATACGGCGATTCCCCGTTCCGGGAATTGTTTCCCAAACTCTCCAGAAATCGTCGCTCGTAAGAGGCGTCAATGCAACGCCTTGGTCAGAGAAGACAACAGGCTCGTCGGTCGTCTGCACCGCGACTTCGAGGCTGGAGCCCGAGCCATCCTTGACCGCGGAAGCCTGAACAGTACCCGCCAGCACCGGATGAGTCTTCATCGCCTGCGCAACTTTTTCGGCCATTTCGGCGTGGGGCACGCGGTAGCGATCCCACAACAGCGGGATGGCCGTTTCCATGTAAGCCTTGAAAAACAGCGCCTGCTGTTTATTCAGAACGGGCTCTTCAAAATAAGCGGATACGTCATTGTTCTTTTCCATCAACGCATCGTGATAGAGCTTGCCGTTATCGTTGCGCGCAATGTGCGGCTGAATCACGGCATAACCCGCTCCGCGCCGCCTGATCAAATCCGTCAATCCGGGGGTGTGAAACCCACCTGTCACCAGCACCTTCATACGCCCGCCCTGTTCGGCTTTCAGCGTGCGGTCCATGATCACAGCAACA
>VFQY01000010.1 GCA_018883425.1 Candidatus Omnitrophota bacterium
GAGGAGAAGAGTGGTATGTCGCTCATTACCTTTTCTGCCGCCAGTCTCAGGGATTGACCGCGGGTGAAGAAAACGCGAAAAGGGCCGCTCTCCAAGCTCCATGAAAAAAGCGCTGGGATGGATTTTAAAAGTCACGGCTGCTGCGGCGCTTGCCGCGGCGGCCTGGCATTTGAACCGGAGCGGTTTTTTTCAGGCTTCGCTGGACTGGATCAAGACGCTCGGATTCTGGGCGCCCTGGGTTTTTGCGCTCGCGCAGGCACTTTCCTGCGTGATGTTTGTTCCTGCCTTTATATTCACCATGGCCTCGGGAATTCTTTTCGGTACGGTGCAGGGAGCCCTGTTGAGCACCGCGGGAGGATGTCTGGGCGCGGTCACAGCTTTTTGGATCGGCCGCACGATCGCCCGAGAGCCTGTGCGCAGACTTTTTGCGAAGAACCGTGAATTTCAAATTCTGGAGTCAGCGGTGAGCGCCCGGGGCTGGAAAATTATTATCCTCGCGCGGTTTTCTCCGATCTTCCCTTTTCTGATTGGAAATTATGCCTTCGGTTTGACGCGCCTCTCGCCTTGGGAGTATGCCGCGGCCTCGGCCGCCGGAAACCTTCCCTCGGCTTTTGCCTTCGCCTATGCCGGCACGCTGATCGGCAATCTTGCGTCGATTGAGGAGCACGGCCGAGGGCGGACGCCCGGAGAATGGGCCCTGCTGGCTGGAGGATTCATTTCGACGGTCGTTCTCAGTCTTTACCTGCGGCGCGTCGCCGAGTCCGCGCTGAAGGAAGGGGGGCGCGAAGATGACCCTGCCCGGAATCGCGAGGAGATTTAAAGCTGCCCTGTTTGACGGGCAAGCTCCTCGGCCTCGCTGATGAGATTTTCAAGTCTGCTCAAACCCGCATCCCAGAAGCCATCTTGATTCAAATCCAGACCCGCAATCCGCGCGATCGCCTCCGGTTTTTTCGATCCGCCCAGCGATAAAATTTCAAAAAAACGCTCCGCAAAACCGTCGGGTTTTTCTTTGTACTGCGAGAACAGCGAAAAAACAAAAAGCTGGGCAAAGGCGTAGGCATAGCAGTAGAACGGGGAGTGAATGAAATGCGGGATGTATTTCCACCCATGGCGGTAGGCCTGAGTCAGCTTCACGCTGCTGCCGTAGAGCTCGGCATTGGCCTCCATCCAAAGCCCGCTCAGAGTTTCCTCGGAAAGTTCGCCCGAGAGGAGTCCGGCCTCATGTGCGCGGAGTTCAAAGTCCGTCATCGCGATCTGGCGGAAAACAGTCGCGAAATTGTCGTCGATTTTTCCGGCCAGGAGGACGAGCCTTTTTCGGGGATCTTCTTCTCGGCTCAGCAGTTTCTCGAAAATCAGCATTTCCCCGAAAACCGAGGCTGTTTCCGCAAGCGTCAGCGGGGCGGCGCACTCCAGAATGCCGACGCGGCGTCCCGCCAGCACCTGATGGATTCCATGGCCGATTTCGTGCGCCACTGTCATGACGTCGCGGAGACTGCCCGTGTAATTGACGAGAATGTAAGGGTGAACCTCCGGGGAGGTTTGAGAACAGAAGCCCCCGCCCCGTTTACCCGGACGAAGTTCAGCGTCGATCCAGTTTTTTTCAAAAAAGAGACCGGCGATTTTTCCCGCCTCCGCTGAGAAGCCGCGGTAACCCTCCGTCACGATTTCGCGGCATTCGGTGAAAGAAATTACCCCGGCGGGCTTTTCCAGGGGCGCATAGCGGTCATAATCGAAGAGTTCTTCCAGTCCGAGCAGCCTCTGTTTCAGACGGTAGTAGCGCTGGGCGAGAGGATAGTTTTTTTTGACGGCCCGGATCAATCCTGTGATCTGGTCCAGGTTCGTTTCGTTGGCCAGGTTGCGGGCCGTCATAGGATGAGCGAAGGAACGCAGTTTCATCTCGAGCCTGTGATCTTCCAGAATCCTGTTGAAGATAAAATTCAAGGTTCTCGTGCTTTTCTGCAGCCCCTCAGCCAGGGACTCGGAAGCTTTTCTGCGCGTCTCTCGGTCCGGGGAATGCAGGAGGGCCAGCAGTTCGGATTCGGTTTTGTTTTGGCCTTCAAAGGCGAACGTCAAGCCGTGAACCGTCTCGTCGAACAGGCGGGCAAAAGCGCGCGCGCTCGTATTGGCTTTTTCCGCCAGGATTTTTTCCTCGGGTTCCGAGAGTGTGTGCGGCGCATAAACGCGCAGATTTTTAAGGTAATGGCGGTAGGGCTCGGCCTCGGGCAGGAGCAGAATTTTTTCCGCCTCGTCCCCGGAGAGTTTCGTCCAAAGCACATCCAGAAAAACGAGATGATTTTGGACCGCTGTCAGGCGCGTTTGAATTTTTTGGAGAAAAGCCCCGGCGGCGGCGGAGTCTGTTTTCTCAGAAAACGAAAGAAAGGCATAGGATCCAAGGCGGGCCGAGAGGTTCAGCACGGCTTGATAATCACTCATCATGGCGGCCGCGGGAAAATTCAAGACATCGGGCTTTTCCAGGAGGGGCCGGTATTTTTTCTCAAACTCCGAGGCTTTCTGAAGCGCTGTGCTTAAATCGATTTCGACTTGCGGGTCGTCCGGCGAGCGGTAAAGATCCGTCAGGTTCCAGCGGACGCCCTGAGCGGCAGAGGAGGATGTCATGATTGCTCCCTGGGTAAGTTGAAAAGCATTTGCTTAGGGTCTATGGAATCAGACTATCATTGACCCGCCCTTAGGCCGAAGGAAAAATTAGACCAGGATCCCCTAATCCTGCCCAGAAAGGGGATATCTTTTTCCGAGAGCCTCAGCGGTGCAAGGCCGCAAAGACGCCGGCGGAGCCGACAAAAGTGAAGCGTTCTTCGGCTCCGCACTGCAATTTTGTCGGCAAAAATGCGGAAATCGCCTCAAAAAAAGGATTTCTGGTGGCATATAAATTGCATCTAGGGTGCCACAAAAAAACCTCAGCCCCAAGCAAGAAAAGTGTCGCAAGGCTGAAGGGAACCGAGGATAATAGCCCCATGCAATCATCGATCAAGCCGGCTTCCTCTCGGGAAGCCTCAACATCAAGCACGAGGAGACAGGAAAACATGAGCGGGAGCACTTCGCGTTTACAAGCCATCTCAGCGGTGACGAGTTACAAGCCCATTTCGGAGCCGCTAAACTTCAATGAAACATCCACTCAGGCTCTTTTTGGGTCGAACGTTTTTAGTGTTGCCGCGATGAAAGCTCGCCTGCCTAAAGAGGTCTTTAAGTCCCTGAAGAAGACGATCGACCTGGGCGAGAAGCTCGACCCGAATGTGGCGGATATCGTGGCCGCCGCGATGAGGGATTGGGCTATCGAAAAGGGCGCGACCCATTACGCGCACGTCTTTTATCCGCTCACGGGCAGCACGGCTGAAAAGCATGACAGCTTTCTTGCCACGGACAGCGAAGGCGCGGCGCTTGCTGAATTCAGCGGTAAAGCCCTTATTCAGGGTGAGCCTGACGCATCGAGTTTTCCGAACGGAGGCATTCGCGCGACGTTTGAAGCCCGCGGCTACACGGCTTGGGACGTCACCAGCCCCGCTTACATTCTCGAAAACCCGAATGGAACGACGCTCTGCATCCCGACGGCGTTTGTCTCTTGGACCGGAGAAGCCCTGGACAAGAAGACCCCGCTTTTGAGATCAATGCAGGCTTTGAACGTTCAGGCCCAGAGAATCCTGCGCGTTTTCGGCCACTCCAACATATCCCGCGTCGTCCCGTATGCGGGGCCGGAACAGGAGTATTTCCTGATCGACCGCAACTTCTTCTTCGCCCGACCCGACCTGCTTCACTCGGGCCGGTCTCTTTTCGGAGCCAAGCCTCCCCGCGGACAGGAGTTCGAGGATCAGTATTTCGGGGCGATTCCCGAGCGCGTTCTTGCTTTCATGCTGGAGTGCGAGCGTGAGCTTTACAAGCTGGGCGTTCCCGTCAAGACCCGGCATAACGAAGTGGCTCCCGCTCAGTACGAAATCGCTCCGATTTACGAGAGCGCGAACGTCGCGACGGACCACCAGCAGCTTGTGATGTCGACCATGAAGCGGATCGCGCAGAAGTACGGCATGGCTTGTCTGCTCCACGAAAAGCCGTTTGCCGGTGTGAACGGATCCGGTAAACACCTGAATTATTCCATCGGCAACAGCACCCAAGGCAACTTTCTGGATCCGGGCGATACGCCGCACGAAAACACGCAGTTCCTGGTTTTCTGCGCCGCCATCATCCGCGCCGTCCATAAGCACGGAGCACTCTTGCGGGCCTCCGTCGCGACGGCGGCCAATGACCACCGTCTGGGTGCCAATGAAGCGCCTCCTGCGATCATTTCGATTTTCCTCGGCGAACAGCTCGCCGACGTTTTCGAACAGATCCGCAAAGGCGGTGCAAAGTCCTCGAAGAAGAAGGGGACTCTCACCATCGGCGTCGATACGCTGCCGCCGCTTCCGAAGGATGCCGGAGACCGCAACCGTACGAGCCCGTTTGCCTTCACCGGAAACCGCTTTGAATTCCGCGCGGTCGGTTCGGGGCAGTCCATTGCCGGACCGCTGGTGATCCTCAATACCATCGTTACGGAATCGCTTGATTACGTCGCGACGGAGCTGGAGAGCGCGACCAAGGGCGACCCCAAGAAACTCAACGGAGCCGTGCAGAAGCTTATCCAAGAAATTATGGAGAAGCACGGCGCTGTGATCTTCAACGGAGACGGCTATTCCGAAGCTTGGCATAAAGAAGCGGCAAAACGCGGTCTTCCGAATCTGAAGACCACTGTCGACGCCATTCCTGCCATGGGCACGAAGGAAGTCACTGATCTCTTCTCGAAGTACAAGGTTTTGTCGAAGCGCGAAGTCGAGAGCCGTAACGACATTTACATCGAGCAGTACTGCAAGACGCTCAATGTTGAGTCGAATCTGGTCGTGAAGATGGCCAAGACCATCATTCTTCCGGCAGCCGTGCGATACCAGGATCAGCTGGCGGCGGCTTATGTGAAGATGAAAGACCTCGGCTATGAATTCAGCACGGAGACCCTCGATAACTTGACGAATCTCGTGAAGGATCTTGAGGATCGTGTCGCGGCGCTTGAGGAGAAAAAGGCTCATCACGGAGCCAAGTCCCTTCTCGACGAAGCTAAACATTACTGCTACGAAGTTCTTCCCGCTATGCAAGCCGTCCGTGAATCTGCGGACAAGCTGGAAGGCGTGGTTGCCGACGACCTTTGGTCGCTGCCGACGTATCAGGAGATGCTGTTCATCAAGTAAAAGGACAGGGATCCGGCTCAGAGTGAAAAGGCCGCCTTCGGGCGGCCTTTTCTTTTGAAGTCCGGATTCAGATTGCCGAGAGAGGCAGTGCTTCCGCGATTTCCGGGTTTCTTGTTTTGCTTTCGATGTCCGCAGGACGTATAATTACACTTCATATTTCGCGACCTGAACGCGCCCCTTTTTTTGCGGGCTCCCTACTCTGAAAGACACCATGAAGATTGCTAAACCCCTCGTCGTTCTTGATTTAGAAACCACGGGCACCTGGATCGAAAAAGATAAAATTGTTGAGATTGCCATGATTCGCATTTCTCCCGGGGGAGAGCGCGAGGTTTTTCACCGGCGCATCAACCCGGGTATGCCGATTCCGCCCGTGGTCGCTGCCCTGATCGGAATTACCAATGAAGATGTGAAGGATGCGCCGTTTTTCCGCGAAATTGCTCCCGAAATTGTGTCGTTCATCGGCGAGGCAAATCTGGGCGGTTTCAATATCGAGCGCTTCGATCTGCCTCTGCTCGAACGCGAAATGTTCGAAGCAGGAATCAAGTTCGAGTGGCAGAAGCACGGGATCTACGATTCCCAGAAGGTTTATCACCTGAATGAAAAACGGGATCTGACCGCCGCTTACCGATTTTACTGCCAGAAGGATTTGGAAAACGCGCACTCTGCCCTTGCCGATGCCCAGGCGACGCTTGAGATTCTTGATGCCCAGGTCTGCAAGTACGGCGAAGGGCGCGAAGAGCTCGAGACGCTCGCGGACTTCAATTACCGCACGCTGGCGGAGTTTTATGATGCCGAGCGCAAGTTCAGGTGGTGGAATGGAGAGCTTTACCCGATGTTCGGTAAGCATGCCAAGCGTCTTAACTTGCGGGAAATTGCGCGCAAGGACCCTGAATACCTCCAATGGATTTTGGCCAAGGACTTCAGCGAATCCGTCAAGGAGCTTGCTGAGAATGCTTTGCGTGGACAATTTCCGTCCTGTCCGGCCGCTGAATCCCGAGAAGCCTGAGCGGGGATGTCCTCGATGGAGTGTCCTCTTTGCGGAGATTCCCGAACCCGGGTGTTTCTCGGCGCCTCTGAGGATTCCCTTGAAGGACGAAGTTATTTTGAGTGTGCGCTGTGCCGCCTTGTCTTTCTAAGTCCCGATCTGAGGCTAAGCGGCGAAGAAGAAAAAAAACGCTACGACCTTCACTGCAACAGTCCGGAAGATGAGGGGTACCTCCGTTTTCTTTCCCGTTTGACCGAACCGCTTACAAGGATTCTGCCCCCGGGAAGCGAAGGGCTGGACTACGGCTGCGGACCCGGACCTGCCCTCAGCGTTCTGCTCTCCCGGAGCGGATTCAAAACCGCGGATTATGATCCCTACTACTACCCCGATCAGACCCTGCTTCAAAAAAAATATGATTTCATCACGTGCACGGAAACGGCCGAACATTTTTATTTTCCCGGGCGGGAGTTTGCGCGCCTGGCGGGCCTTCTTCGGAGCGGCGGCTGCTTGGCGGTGATGACCGAGTTTCTTAGGGCCGACCGGTCCTTCCTGCACTGGCCTTACCGGAGGGATCCTTCGCACGTCTGTTTCTACGCGCAAGACACCTTTCATTTCATTGCCCGCCGCCACGGATGGAAGCCTTGTTTTCCTGCCCCGAACGTTGTTTTTTTTGCCGCCTAAAAAAAACGCGTGCGCGGTTGCGCAAACAAAAACATGACCTTATAATGCCGTCTCGTTCAACGCCCCCCTAAGCGCTAGCGCAAGGTTTTTCATGCGATTTCACAACGATGACAAAGAGCGGCTCCTTGAAACAGCAGCCTTGCGTGCTCTGTCCATACTTTCTCCGGAAGAAGTTCCTTCGTTTCCCTCTTTTTTTTCCGCCCGTGGCCGGCGTGTGCATGCGCGCAGAGAAAAAACGGATGCCGCTTTGGGCCCGGGTTTCTTGCTGAGAAACGAAGAGACTGTTTATACGCCCGCGCTCGTCCGGGCCGGGAACTTTTTGATTCGCGAGCTTGTGCGTCAATTCGCCGGACAAGCTCAAAAGTACGAGGGGACGCTTGGTCAATGGGCAGCTGAAATCATCGGGCGCCAGCCCCCGGAAATGCTTCAAACTTTCAGCGCCGGAGTCATCAAAAGGCTGAAAGCTGCGGGGCTTACCGAGGACCAGGCCCGCCGGGCCGAGCGCGCCTTGACGCAAGCTTTGAGGCCCTCTTGAATCCCTTCGACGAGGAGCGGGCCGGATGAGACGGCGTTTCAACCTTTTTGCTTTTGCTCCCGAACCCTCGGGAAGATTGATTCTTTTCTGGCTTTCAGCCTTGATGCTGGCGGTGCATCTCGGACTTTTCTTCCGCTATGCGCTGACCCCCGAGGCTGATCTGGCAAGCCCCTTTCTGCAGGCTTCAAGAAATCTCAGCGCATTCAGCGGACCTGCGTTATTCGAAGCCTTTCATGACGAGTTTTGGCGTGTATCGAACGGCACCGTCCAGAGTCTTGGACTGCCGGTTTTTTTTGCTGCTATTCTGGCTCTAGCCGCCCTTGGGGCCGGCAGCGGGAAGACGTCCGACGAGGGGGGCGTCAGCCGCCGCTTTGCCTGGCACGAGGATCCCGCTTTTGTCGAGGCGATTGAGCGTCTCGCCGAGCGCGCGGGCGTTGAAGCGCCTGAGCTCTGGGAGGGAGATGACCCCGATGCGCAGGGCGTGAGGACATTGCGCCGCCGCGGGAAAACGGCGCTTCTTTTTTATCCCGGATCGCGCGTTCTTTTCCGGAAACAGAAAGAAGTGATTGAATCTGCCGTGCTGCACGAGCTGAGCCATGAACCTCACCGGTCTCTGGCGGCCGCCTACCGCGTCAGGAGCTTGTGGGAAAGCGCTAAGTCACTCACGCCCTTTGCCGTTCTGCTTGCTGCGGCTCTGATCGTTCTCCGGTCCGCCGGCGTTCAGGATGGATTTTCACGGATCACAGACGGGCGTTTCTTGAAAGGTGCTTTGCCGCTTCTCCTCCTGTTTCTTTTTCAGACGCTCGGCTCGCTGATGGTCATGCGGGTGCTCAAGTCAGGGTATTTTCGATCAAGGGCTCTTTGGGCGGACGCCCGTGCTGCGGCCGCTGGCGGGAGCGCGGGGCTCATGAAACTTCTCAATCAGGCTAAGCTGCCTTTCAGCCGTGAGCGTAAGGAGTCCTTGGAGCATCCTGAGCTTCTTTTCCGTCCTAACCTCGACCTGCCTTTTTGGACAGGAATGCTGTGTGCTTTTACCTCGGGCTCAGTGATGCTGCTTCTCATGCCCGTGGCGATGGGGATCAGCACGGCACTTCTTAATTTCGGCGCCAAGCTGGCAGAGATGGCCAAGGCGAGCCAGGATGATGTCTTTGCAATCCTGCTCATTCTGACGGTGTCGCTGATTTTCCTGATTCAGCTGCTGATGGCGATTCTGCTGGTTCTCATGCCGCTGGCTTCAGCGGGCTACCTGGCGGCAAAAACTTTCGGACGGCAGATTCAGCGGGCCTCGGCAGCGGATGCTGCCGAGGGCGCCTCAAGCAGGGGCGGATATGGAAAACTCTGGCCCTATGCGGCTCTGGCGGCGGCCGGTATCGAGGCGGGTTTCTTTTTTACACCCTATGCGCTCTATTTCCCGCGTACGTTCAAATCGGCTTTGTTTCTCATCCCCTGGTTTGCGGCGGTGACAGAACTGACCTGGCTTTGCCTCAGCGCATCGCGTTATTTAACACTGCGTTTTGTCGGACGCCATACCGGGTCTTCAGCTCCGAGCCTGCAGGGCTCCTCGGTGACGGCCGCCGTGAGTCTTTTATTTGCAGCGGTTTACGGACCTCTTTTTGCGGCTCGCGCCCTGATTCTCTCGCACGCTGAGGGGATGAGTTCCGTGGAAATGCTGCTCTTCCTTCTCGGAGCGGCGGGATTCGCGGCGGCGGGTTTTGCGGCCGTTTTTCTTGGGGCATGGTTTTTTCTCGGATTCAAATTTTCCGGCACACCCCCGCGTTGTCCCTCGTGCGGGCAGTCCGTCAGCCGTCAGGGAAATCTCCTCAAGGCTCTGTGTGCCCAGTGCGGATGCCGGCTTGCGCCCTGGGCTAACCTCGAGGAACTCCCTCAGGAGGACTCGGGTCCTCAGTCCTCCGGAAGCCGAGGCTGAGCTTTTTCTTTTTCTTTTTGGGATTAGCCGTTATAATGCCCGAAATCAAACCCTCCTGGACAAAGTACCCACACCTGCCAGAGCGGCCTTTCGGCAAAAAGCGGACTATCGTCTGCCCGACATGCGCCGCAGCTCCCGGGCAATCCCGGGCCAGAGGAATAAAACACGAAGGATAAATTCGGATGAACGATACCCACGAAACACCCGAGAATGACGATTACGAGGAAGAAACGGTACTTGACGGCAGTCTCGCTGCCCAGCTTCAAAAGATCCAGGAGCACCTTGGTTTCCTTGAAAAGAAGATCGATACGCTGATCGAACAGTCTCAGCGCCAGCCCATGGACCGTCCGCCTTTCCGCGAACCGCGTCAGGGCGGTTTCCGGCCGCGCGGAGAGTTCGGCGGATTCCGTTCAGGAGGTCCTCGGCGTGATGACCGCGGAAATCGGCAGGGGCGGCCCGAGGGACGCGGTGAATTCCGCGGTCCGGGATCTTTCCGGCACGGCGGATCCCGTCATGAGGGAGGACGCCATGAAGGAGGCCGTCCTGAAGGCGGCCGTGGAGGCGAAGCTCGCCCTTTCTTCAAAAAGGGAAAGCGCCGCTAGAGCGTCTGCCCGAAAACGGGGGATGAATGACGTACGTGATTGACGGTTACAACGTGATTCACGCGCTTCCGGCTCTAGAAAAGTGTCTGGAGTCGAGCCTGAAATGCGCGCGTGACGCGTTGATCCGTATGTGCCTGGTGATTCGATCCTCGCGGGGGGACGTACGTCGCATCGTCATCGTCTTTGACGGCGACTCGGCCTTCCGGGACTTTCCTGCAGAAAATTGCGGAGATGTCGAAATAGTTTTTACAGAATCTTCGGAAGAGGCGGACGAGCGTATTGTCGATGTCCTGCGCGAACTCAGACCCTCAGGGCGCGTCTGTGTTGTTTCAGCCGATCACTTTGTCCGCAACAACGCGCGCGCCTTTGGGGCAGAGCGGGTTCACCCCCGGGATTTTGAGGCTTTGTCCAGGGCGCGCGGACGCGCGTTTGAAGGTCCGGCGGCGGAGGAAAGCCTGACTGAAGCCGCTGCCCGCAAACTGACTGAAGATTATAAAAAGCTGCTCGGACTGGAGTGAATCCGGATCGATTCCAAGTGAATCGTATTGAGGAAAGGACCGTGGAATGGATGGCTTGAATGCAACCGTAAGCGTGATGATTGAGATTCCCAAGGGGAGCCGCAACAAGTACGAATACGACAAAGAAAAGAAGATGATCAAATTCGACCGAATGCTCTTTTCTTCCGTTCATTATCCAAGCGATTACGGTTTTATCGTCAATACCCTGGCGCTCGACGGCGATGCGCTTGATGCTCTTGTGCTCGTCTGGGAACCCACGTTTCCGGGCTGTCTCATGGAGGCCAAGCCGATCGGGCTCTTCAAGATGCGCGACGAAAAAGGACCGGACGAAAAAATTCTCTGCGTCCCCGTCAGGGATCCTTTCTGGAATTACATCAATGAGCTGACCGACGTACCCCCTCATCTTCTCAAGGAAATTGAACATTTCTTTTCGATCTACAAAGAGCTCGAAGGAACGAAGACCGGCATCGACGGCTGGCGCGACCGCCAGTCGGCGCTGCGCATCATCCAGGAATCGCAGCAGCGCTATCAGGAACACGACGACGCCTGAGGAGCCTGCCGAAACATGCTGCAATTTTTTGGATACGCCGGATGTTCGACGTGCCGCAAGGCAGAAAAAAAACTCCGTGAGTTCGGACGCAGTTTCGATGCGGTTGATATCACGCAGAATCCCCCTTCAGCCGCACAGCTCAGGAAACTCCTCGCCTTGGGGATTCCCCTCAAACGCCTCTATAACACCTCGGGAGAAATGTACAGGCGGCCCGAAATTCGAAAAAAAATCGAAACACTGAACGAGGACGCACAGCTCGAGCTTCTGGCCGCGAACGGCCGTTTGATCCGCCGGCCGATTGTTTTTGGAAACGCCGCCGCGTCAGTAGGTTTTAACGAAGAAGAATTCAGACGGACATGGACGTGAACGGCTGCGGGCTCCGTGAGACGAGCTTCCGCGGCTTACCTAGAGGCGGGCGTGATAAGGCCCGCGCGGAGGAGGGGTATGAAACGCGCTATCTTCTTTTTTCCGGCTTTTTTTTTTCTCGTTCTGTCGTTCTCCGCTCAAGCCGCAGAGGGTGACTGGAACCTTCTTTCGGAGGGTGAAAAAGAGCTTCTCAGCGGCGTGCTTCAAAAGTGGGAAATCTGGGTTCCCGCCCGGCAGAAGGACGGCACGGCACCGCTCATGACTTATGAGGAGCTTTACCAGGGGCTGAATGAGGACGAGGTGCGTTTCCTCGACCGTGTACGGGCGATTGATCCCCGCAAGAGCTTTGATTTTCAAGGAGAATATCTCGGTGCGCCCGAACCCGGCATTCCTTTCGTGAAAATCGAGGGGCAGACGATGCAAAAAAACGGTGAAACGGTGATCCTGGATCCTCAGTATCTAACGGCCGATGTCTATGAAGCCTATCTTCGGATGAATGAGGCCATGCGCAAAGATCTGGGCGTCGGTTTGCTGATCGAATCCGGTTACCGATCCCATGCCTACCAGCTTTACACGTTTCTTTTTTACACGCCGAAGCACGGTTATGCCCTTGCTGAGACAGGGCAATGGGTTGCGATTCCCGGCTACAGCGAACATGGGGCGCCGCGCCGCCAAGCGCTTGATTTTATCAACGAGAAGGGCATTAACGGCGAGGACCGGGTTGAAGATTTTGAAGAGCTGCCTGAATATGCCTGGCTCGTGAAAAACGCGGCTCGATTTGGTTTTGAATTGTCTTATCCGCGCTCCCAAAAAGGGATCACGTTCGAGCCCTGGCATTGGCGCTACAATCCCTCCTCTGAAACTGTTCAAAAAGCCGCCTGAGCCAAGCCGCCTTGACGACGATCTTCCGCAGTTTTGCCGCCTTGTTTTTTCTGGCAATCTCCCTCTGTCCGAATGCTCGGGCAGAAACCTCTTTTCAGCCGCAGCGGAGCGCGCCCGCGAGAGAAGAATCCCCGCTGGCGCGCGGCGACCGGCTTTATGAAGAAGGCCGGCGCGAGCAAGCGCGTCTAGCCTACGAGGAAGCGGTTCAGGAAGAGCCCGGCAGCGCGCAGGCCCGCTTCGCTTTGGGCGCGATCTACCGTGAAGAAAACCGCTTGGCCGAAGCGCTTGAACAGCTCAGAGAAGCCGTGCGATTGGAACCCGTGGATGCTGATGCGCTTGGACTTTTGGCAAACACGGCGATGGATTTAGGAGAACGCAAGGAAGCTCTTGAAAACTATGCTTTGGCCGTAAAGCTTGCTCCCGCAGATTTTGGAATTCATTACAATTATGCGCTCGCGCTCACGGAGGAAGGACGGATCGACGAGGCTATTTTTCATTATGAGGAGGCGGTCCGTCTTCAGCCTGGATTCGCCGAAGGTCATTACAATCTGGGCAATGCATTCTTTGCCAAAAACCAGCTGGACGAGGCCGTTCGCAGTTACCGTGCAGCCGTCCGGGAAAATCCCGGATTCGCTCCGGCGCTCTACAATTGGGGAGTCAGCGTGATGAAACGCGGCGAGCCGGAGAAAGCGGCTGAGCTCTACAGCAAGGCGCTGAAACTGAGACCCGACTACGCGGAGGCGGCCTACAACCTGGGCTTTGTCCTTCTGGATCTCGGCCGGCGCCCTGAAGCTGTTCAAGCTTTTGAATCGTTTCTCCAAGCCGAAAAAGGGAGGTTCCCTGAACCTGCGGCCGAGGTGCGGCGCAAGCTGGCGGAACTTCGAGGAACGGGAAATGACGCCTGAGCCGATTTCTGTAAGCCGGTTAATCCGGTCACGCCGGCGCACCGTCGCGCTGCAGATCGACAGGGACGCTTCGCTGGTGGTGCGGGTTCCCGAGAGACTGAGCGAGAAAGAAATTTTGAGAGTCCTTGAGGGAAGGCGAGGCTGGATTCTGGAACAGCAGGAAAAAGCCCGCCGGAGAATTCTCCGGACTCCCGAACGGCGCTTCGAAGAGGGCTGTACCTTTCCCTTTATGGGAATCGAATACCCGCTTTTTTTTTCACGGGACATGCATGCGGACATCATTTTTGAAAAGGCTTTTTACATCCGCCATGATCTCAAGAGCGATGCCCGCCGCGTGCTGGAGTCCTGGTGGCGCTGGCAGGCGGGACTTCTTCTGGAGGAGAGGTCGCGTTACTATGCGCGCGCGGCCGGTGTGAGTTTCTCCAGAATCAGGATCACGGGGGCGAAGACGCGCTGGGGTTCCTGCAGTTACGCAGGCGCGCTGAGCTATTCGTGGCGTCTTGTCCTGACTCCTCCCGAGGCGGCCGATTATGTCGCGGCTCATGAGGTTGCTCATCTGACGGTTAGAAATCATTCGCCGATTTTCTGGAAAAAAGTCGCGTCTCTTTATCCGGATTATCTCAAGTGGAAGCGCTGGCTTGACGAAAACGGTTCTTTAACGCATTTTTGAGAATGGAGGCACGATGTCCGATGCTGTTCTTTCGGAATGTTCGGCCCGCAAAAAGGAGGTGTCTATGCCTTACGACCCCAGTCTGGATGAAGTGGTTTTTTCCAAAACGTGGGAAAATGACAACGGACGAATTATCATCAGTGTCTATTCTTACAACAAGGGCCAGAAAAAGCTTCAGATTAGCCGTGAAAACCGCAATGCTGAAGACGAATTCCGTTTTGCCAAACTCGGTCGGATGACCAAGGATGAGGTGGATGCCGTTCTTCCTCTCATTCAGGAAGCCGCGGCTCATTTGTAAGAAACATGGGTTCTGCGCATCAGCGGACCTCACACATGAAGGAGATGGACGTCTTTTATGAAAAAAGTTTTTTGGGGATCCCGGCCCTGCCGAAAGTTTCTCGCTGCGTCGGCCCTTGCGCTTTTTGCGCAGTCAGGATGTCTCTGGGCCTTTGATCCGGGGATGCCGCCTCTTGAAGAATCGTTCGCTTATCAGCAATTCAGCAAGCGGGTTTACAACGATCTGTCCGTTCTGATCTACCTGATCGACCGTTTTAAAGAGGCGCGCATCAAGATTAATTATGACGGCAATTATTTCGAGGCCTCCTTGGCCGCCAATGTTGCCAAGTGGTTTCTGAAACTCCGCTACAGCGGAGAAACTCCTGAGCAATGGATCCGCCGTTGGTGCGACACAGGCGTCGTCAGCGGCAAGACGATTTGGGTTCAGGACGCCTACGGCGAGTTCAAGATGTCGCGGGAAGTTCTTTCGGACGAGCTGAGATTTTTGAAGGCCGCAAGGGCGAGGATGCAGACGCCGGCGGCGTCCGTCAAGGCGGGGACCGGGGTGTAGAAACTGTTTGGGCATGCCGATATACCCCGAACGGCACCTTTGAGGGAGAAACTTATGAAAAACAAAATCAGCTTCGGCGCTCGGGTTGTTGTCTTACTTTTCGTCTTCCTGGCATCCTCGGTTTGTTCAGCACAGGCTGCCGACGCCTGGACGAAGCTCGGGCGAGGCCTCAACAATATCGTTTTTTCGCCGCTTGAAATCCTTTACCGTCCGCAAGAAATGAAAAACGGGGGCGACAGCTGGGCGAACGCCGTTGCTGGGGGAGTCTTTAAGGGGGGCGGGTATTTCGCGGCGCGCCTAGGAACGGGGCTTTATGAAGTGTTGACCTTCCCCCACCCTGGCCCCAGCGGTTATGAGCCTCTGATTTATCCTGAACATCTCATCGGAAAAAATTAAAAATTTTGAAAACACGGCCTTACAGCGCCGCACCCTTTCAAACGAGCTGAAATAGCACCGGAGGTTGTATGAAAGTAAGAATGCTGCTTCTCTTGACCGCCGCATTGACGGCCGCCGCGCCGCTGAAAGCTCAAGCGGACGATGCTGTTACGCGGTTCAGCCGGGGGACGGTAAATGTCGTGTCCTCGCCTTTGGAATATTACGTTCGTTATCACCGTGCTGCTGAAAATAAAAACGCCCTTTGGGGTGTCATGGGAAGCCTTACCTACGGAACCGCGTTCACTTTAGCCCGGGTCTCCTCAGGTCTTTACGACATGGCAACCGCACCTTTTCCGAATCGGCGGGAATTCCAGCCCGTCGCAGATACCGAAACCCCGATTGAAGCCGTCAAAGCTTTGCGGGGCCGAGCCGCCTGATTTCTCAAAATAAAATGCAAAGAAAGTGAGCCTTTGTGAACGCGCGTTTCAGTTCTTTTCTTCTTTTGGCGTGCATGATCGCCGCGGCGGGATGCGCCCCGAAAGCCGACCCCCGCAAACCTGTGGAAGAGGTGCGTGCCGAAGCCGCCGCCATGAACATGCGGCAGCTGGAATCAGCCGCACGCTCTTACGCAAAAGCCGCGAAGGCACGGCGGGACAAGCTTTCAAAGGCGACCGAAGAACTCAAGAAACTTCCCCCGAAAGATCTTCTCAGCGAGAAATCCCGAGCCGCGCGTGAGCGGGCTTCTGCGTTAGGGACTGAGGCCGGCGAGCTGATGGCCCGGCATCAGATCTACGTTCAGAAGCTGGGCGAGATTGGCGGCAATCCGGACAAAGTCAAAATCCCCGAGTGAACGAACGCATGGACGCTGAAAAAAATGCAGGATTGGCCCGCCGAGGCCGAAGGGAGTTTGGTTCATGAAAATTCGCGTATTAAAAAGAAGGCAGCATTTACCCTACGCTCTGGACGATGTCTTTCCATTTTTTGAAAAACCCGAGAATCTTTCCCGTCTTACACCCGGCAGTCTGCATTTTGAAATTTTGACGCCGTCGCCTGTCCCGATGAAGGCAGGATCCGTCATTGACTACGTCATACAGATTTCCGGCATTCCGATGCACTGGACGACGCTCATTGCTGATTATGATCCGCCTTATCGTTTCGTGGACGTTCAGCTGAAAGGGCCCTATGAATTTTGGCATCACACCCATCTTTTTGAAACCGCGCCCGACGGAGGCGTCTGGATGACGGATGAGGTCCGTTATGCGATGCCGTTGGGTTGGATCGGGGAAGCCGTGCACGCTCTCTGGGTGGGCAGGCAGCTCGAACATATTTTTGATTTCCGGGCGCATGTCGTCGCCGGTTTCTTGGGCGATGAGAAGCGCGTGACAGGCTGAAGATGAAAGTGGTTCTTGCCGGCGCGACCGGTTTCATCGGAAAAACACTGATTCGGCGTCTTCTCGAAAGGGGGGACTCGGTTGTTCTTCTGACGCGTTCGCGGGGGCGGGTCCAAGGGATCGAGTCGGAACGCCTGCAGAGCGTTGTTTGGAACGGTGTTGACGGCGGCGCTTGGGAAAGCGCTCTTCAGGGCGCGGACGGCGTCATGAATCTTTGCGGAGAATCGATAGCGGGCGGCCGCTGGACGCCTGAGCGCAAACGGCAGATTCTCGAAAGCCGCGTGAACAGCACGCGGGCACTCGTGCGCGCCTCGAGCGCGGCGGCCTCACGGCCCAAAGTTTTAGTCAATGCGTCAGGTATAGGTTATTACGGAAGCGGTGCGGGTAACGAGGAACTGACCGAGCAGTCTCCCCTGGGCAAGGGTTTTCTCGCGGAGACCTGTGCCGCCTGGGAGCGCGAAGCCTTGGGGGCTTCTGCCTTGGGAATGCGGGTAGTTCTGGCGCGCATCGGGATCGTTCTTGAGAAAGACGGAGGCGCCCTTGAAAAGATGCTCACGCCCTTTCTTTTTTTTGCGGGAGGCCCGTTAGGGAGCGGACGTCAATGGTTTCCTTGGGTTCACCGCGAGGATGCCGTCGGATTGCTTCTATGGGCGCTCGATCAGGGCGGCGCGTCCGGCCCCATGAATGTATGCTCTCCTCAGCCTGTGACGATGAAAGAATTCGCCGCAGTGCTAGGCAGAGTTTTAGGCCGGCCTTCATGGTTCCCGGTTCCGGCGCTTCTCTTGAAACTTATCCTGGGCGAAATGGCTGAGCTTCTCTTAGACGGGCACCGGGCGGTTCCGGCGCAAGCGATCCGAGGGGGCTATCGCTTCAAGTTCCCGAGTCTGGAACCTGCACTTAAAAACATTCTGAGCCGCTAAAAAAAACCCGCCCATTTTTCAGCGAAGCGTCTTAGGTTTTGCCTTCCAGCGTTTGTGTCCCCAGGTCCACTGCCCGGGGAAGAGACGTATTTGATCCTCAAGCCGGCGGTTGATTTCAAGTGTCGTCTTCAGCTCCCAATCCTCACCCTCGGCGAGGGGAATTTCGGGATCGATTTGGATTTCATACTTCCAGTCTCCGACGCGAATGCAGCGGCCGGGTACCATGGCAGCCCCTGTTTTTTTTGCGATTCTGACGGCGATGGAAGTCGTCGATGTCTCGTGACCGAAAAAAGGGATCCAAAGCCCTTCCGGCCCTGCCCACTGATCCATCAGAATCGCTGCCAAATCGTTGTCCTTCAGCACGCTCAGAATTTTCCGGGCTGAATTTTTCTTGGGAATCGGCGTGAGCTCGGCCTGTCGTCTGCAGTCATTGATGAGTCTGTCTACGTAGGGATTGCGGATGTCTTTGACGACGACAAAGCATCGTATTCCTGTAAGCGCGTTGAGAAAGGCCAGATACTCCCAGGACCCGATGTGCGAAATAATGAAAAGAATGCCGCGGCCTCTTTGGCGGGCCGCGTGCAGATGCTCTTGGCCCCGGATGCTGAAATGCCTGTACGGCTCCCGGGCGGTTCGCTGAACCAGAAGCAGCTCGATCAAGGCGAGCGCGGTATGGCGAAAGGAAGCCTGCGCGATCCGGTCCCGATGATCTTTTGACACAGAGTTCCCAAAGGCTCGGTTTAAATTTTCCAGAGCTGTGCGCCGCCGCCCCTTCATCGCAAAGTAGGCGAGATCACCCGAGCTTTTGGCGATAGCGCTCACCCAGGACAGCGGCAGGATCTGCAGGAAAGCGGCCGCTGTTTTGACAGCCGTGTACTGAAGAAGATATCCGGCACGTTGAATGAAAGTCATGGAACTCCGTGTCTGAATGTTCTGAACCCATGAATGAAGTCTGAAAAAAGCCTTCCCCGCGGAGCGGCTGGCGGCATGTGATTTGCGGCCCGACAGCATTCTGGGTCTTTATCCTATGAAGGCCTCGTTAAACTAGCCCGCTTCCTCGAGGCCGTCAAGCGTCATGGCCGCCCGCTGCAGATTTTCTCCTTGATTTCAAATCGAAAACGGGCAAAATGTCCGCACTTTCACTCAAGGTGCGAAACATGCCGCTTGTTTTCAAAATGCTGAAAAGACCGCTGACACCCTGGATTCGGGTGTTTTTGGCCCTTGTGTTAGTTCTGAGTTTTGCCGCGCTGCCTTTTCATCATCACGAGGAGGGGCATGAGACTGATTTTTGCCCGGTTTGCCACGTGGTCAAAAGTTTCGAAGTGTGTGTTCTCCTCCTTGCCCTCTTGTTTCTTCCCGCGCTTCTGCGGACTTTTTCCGAATTCTCCCTCTCTTTCTGGACTGAGTTGTCCCTCGCAGTTCAGCGATCCCGGGCGCCGCCTGCCGTCTGAAACTGCTTAAGCCTTAGCGTCGTTTTCCCGCACAGGTACTCATCTGTGCGCCTTCAATCGATCAACAAGGAGTTTTTCCATGCGGATTAAAAATCCAGCAGCTTTTATTTTCGTTATGTTAATGACCGCTTCTCCCCAAGGCTTTGCTTCCCAGAGCGCGGCAGGCGCCGGGGATATTGCGGATCTTAAAAACCTGGTGCTCAGCCTCCAGGCATCTGTGCGGGATCTTCAGTCGACTGTGAAGGAGCAAAATGATACCCTCCGCGTCCAAGCTCAACGCATTCAAGCGCTCGAGTCTGGAGAGCCCTCCAGGACCCTTGCCGGGCCGACCTCGGCTCCGGCCGGTGCGCCGGCGCTCGACGGCGTCAGGGGCTTCAACCCCGAGGTTGGCCTTGCCGGAACGTTTCAGGCAGGTCTGACGGAAAAGACCGAGGACGAAGAGGGTAATGACACCCTGGCACTGAAGGAGCTCGAGCTGAGCTTTGCCAGCTATGTGGATCCGTATTCGCGCCTCGACGCGATCTTCGCGTTCAACGACAATCTTGAGGATCAGAACGTCGACATCGAGGAGGCTTATTATTCGCACTGGGGCCTGCCTTGGGGGTTCCGCGGTCAAATTGGAAAGTTCCGTGCAAAAATCGGTAAGCAGAACCTGCAGCACCTTCATCAGCTGGAGACTGTAGATTACGCTTGGGTGATCAGGGACTTTTTCGGTGAAGAGGGACTTTCTTCTTCAGGCCTCAGGCTGGTTCACGACATCCCCAACCCTTGGGATATCCCCCTCGAAATTTCCGGCGAAGTGTTGCGCGGAAACAACGGCAACAGTTTTTCAGGGATTTCCCGCAGGCCGATTTTTAACGTTCATGGTAAAACATTCTTTGAGACCAGCGAGAATACGAATTTGGAATTGGGCTGGACAACCATGTTCGGAGATGAGAATCCCCGCGTGACAGAGCTCAATGACGCCGGCGAGGAGGAGGAGGTCGTGCGCGCGGCCGGACAGGACCGTTACGGTGTCCAGGTCTACGGAGCCGATGTCACGTGGAACTGGCTCATGGAAGATGAACGTGCGCTTATGTTCCGCAACGAAATTTATTTCCAGGGCCGCGGCACAAGTCCTCACCCCAACGAAAATCCTTGGGGTTTTTATTCGCTTCTGGATTATCGTTTTCATAAGCGCTTCAGCGGAGGACTCCGTTTCGACTATCTTGAGCCGCTCGGGGTTGTCGGGGAGCATTCGCCTGCTACGGGGATTTCCCCCTACCTGACTTTTTGGCAGAGTGAGTTCGCCAGTTTCCAGATTCAGTATTCTCACACGGAGCCTGCCTCGGCCAGTGAACGTTCGGACGACGCCGTTTACTTGCGCGCCAATTTCCTGATCGGCGCTCACAAGCACCCGGTTCAGTGAGAGGAGAGAGGATGAGCCGATACATGAAAATTTGGCAGGCCTGCCTCTGTCTTTTTTTTGCTTTGTCGCCGCAAGCCGATGCTCAGCAAAAGCTGCGCATTGCAGCAACGACAACATCGATCGCAAGTGTTGCCGGCGAAATCGCCGGCAGCACTGCGGAGATTTATGCCGTCGCACCTTCGAACAGGAACCTGCATTTTATCAGCCCGACCCCCAAGGATGTTCTCAAGGTCAAAAAAGCGGATGTTTTCGTACACGGGGGACTCGACCTGGAGGTCTGGAGAGGTCCCCTGCTCGATGCCGCAGGACGGAAGGAATTCATTTCCGGACAACGAGCGATCGACGTCTCTCACGCAATCGAGCTCATGAATCCGCCCGAGGAAATTTCCCGGGTTCACGGGGACATTCACGTGCACGGCAACCCGCACTACTGGACAGATCCCGTGAATGCCAAGCAGATGGCTGACACCCTTGCTGAACGCCTTGCTGAAATTTATCCGGATTCAGCAGAGCTTTTTCAGGCGAATGCCGGCCGCTTCAAGCGGCGTATCGATGAGCGTCTGGCAGAGTGGCAGAAGCGCCTCGCTCCTTTTAAAGGCAGCAAGGTGATTGCCTACCACGACAGCTGGCCTTATTTTCTTCGAAGGTTTGGCTTGGAGCCCGCGGGATTTCTCGAGCCTCAGCCCGGTATTGCTCCCACTCCGAGGCACCTGGACGAACTCAAGCAGATCATGAAGAACGGCTCAGTGAAGGTCATCGTTCTCGAACCCTATCAGGAGAAAAAAACGGCTGAGAAACTCGTTCGCGAGACGGGGGCTGTTCTGGCTTTGCTGCAGCAGAATGATGCGCCTGAGGCGGGCGGTTATGAAGCGATGATCGAAAAAAATGTAACGGCTTTACAGCAGGCCTTTCTAAAGGCTGACGCCTTCGTCCGAGAGGTTTGATGAAAAAGAATTTTGCATCCGCAATAGCGATTCGCTGCCGGAACCTTTCGGCAGGCTACGGCAGCGAGCGGGTTCTGAGCGATGTGAATCTCGATATTCCCCAGGGTGTTTTTCTGCCTTTTGTCGGACCGAACGGAGCCGGTAAGACGACGCTGCTCAGGGTTTTTCTAGGTCTGCTCAAGCCCCTTCAGGGGACTTTGAAAACGTCTTTTAACGACGCTGCACCCGGATACGTGCCTCAGTTCAAATCGATCGACCCCTTGTTTCCGGTGACGGTCCGGGCCGTCGTTACGATGGGGCTGTATACCCGCCTCGGATGGTGGCGCCGGCCGAGCAAGGAGCAAAGACGGCAGGTTTCGCAAGTGATGGAGGAATTACGTTTGGCGCCTTTTGCGGAAAAGAATTACCGTGAGCTCTCCGGCGGCAACAAACAAAAGGCATTGATTGCTCGCGCCCTCGTCAGCGGCGCGGAGGTTTTTATTCTCGACGAACCTTCGTCGGAGCTGGATGAGGCGACCGAGCGGGATGTCTTTCATCATCTGATCTCGCTGGTCCGGGAGCGCGCCAAGACGGTGCTGATGGCGCATCATGGGATTGAGCACCCGCTTGTGCGTGAGTTTGATCAGGTTTGCTGGGTCAGCCAAGGACAGGCGAAGCTGTGTTCAGCGGCCAAGCTTGCCCGCGAGGGGGGCGTGTGATGACTGTCTGGATGCAGATTTTGCAATCTTTCCCGGAAGCTTTTGCCTCCGGGCTTCTGATTTCGGCAGTTTGCGCCTTCCTCGGCGTTTTCGTGGTACTCAAAAGACTCGTCTTTATCGGAGCAACGCTTTCGGAAGCAGCCGCATGCGGGATTGCGGCTTCGTTTGTCCTGGGGATTGCACCTGTTGCAGGTGCCCTGACAGCAACGTTTGCGGCGGTGACTCTTCTGGCCGGAAACACCCATGAGGAAAGGCTTCCCCGGGACTCCGTCTTAGCAGCCGTTTTCATCGGCGCGGCCAGCTTGGGAATTTTGTTTGCTGCCAAGAGTGCTCGAGGTCTGGAGGAGGTCAAATCCTTACTTTACGGCGACCTTATTCTGACCTCCGGCCGGGATTTAAATCTCTTGGCTGTATGCCTTGTGCCCTCGGCAGCAGCCGTGGGGATTTTCTTGCGGCCTATTTTGATGACTTTTCTCGACCGTGACGCGGCGAAAGTCCTCAAGGTCCGCGTGGTCTTCTGGGAGCTCCTGTTTTTTTACGCGCTGGCTCTTGCCGTCTCAGCATCGTCGAAGCTCGGCGGCATGCTCCTGGTTTTCTGCATGCTGGTTGTGCCGCCGATGACGGCGCTTCTTCTCACTCAAAGGTTGCGCATGGCGATTGTACTCTCCGTTGCGGCAGCCTGGATCTCTGTTGCCTGCGGATTTTATCTCTCGATGATCTCGGATTTGCCTGTGAATCCCTCCATCGGATTTTTCAGCTGTATTTTCCTGGCGGCCGCGGCCGCCGTGCGCCGTTTTCTCAAAACATAACCTTACGCGTTCTTTACACCGTCCTGCTTCCTTCCTCACAGCACCCGCCTAGAATCCGCCTGTCTGTAAGTCTCAACCGAGGAATCAGCGATGGCGGCAAGAATTCTCATTATCGAAGACGACCGCAGTATCGCGGAAATTCTCCGCTACAACCTGGAGAAGCACGGCTACAGCGCCGCAAGCTTTTCGGACGGACGGCGGGGTTACGAATCCGCCGTGAAGGATGTCCCGGATCTGGTTCTTCTGGATCTGATGCTGCCGGAAATGGACGGCCTTGAAATCTGCCGACTTCTCAGGCGCAACTACAAAACCCGCACGACGCCCATCCTGATTCTCACCGCACGAGCAGAGGACGCCGACGAGGTTCTGGGGCTGGAGAATGGAGCTGATGATTACGTGATCAAGCCTTTCAAAATTCAAACTCTCATGGCGAGGATTAAGGCGATTCTGAGGCGGGCCCGGACAGAGTCTGAGCCTTCGCTCCTAATATCGGGAGGTCTTGAAATCGACACGGCGCGCTTTCAGGCGCGGGCCGGAGGGCAGGTCCTCGAGCTGACCTTTAAGGAGTACGGCATCCTCAAGTTTCTCGTGAAATGCCGAGGCCGCGTGCTCTCCCGCGAAAAAATTCTGGAGGAAGTTTGGGGTCACGATGAATCGCTTCATACGGAACCCCGGGTGGTAGACAAACACATCGGAGAACTGCGGCGTAAGCTGAAATCTGCAGGAGCCCGCATCGTGACCGTCGTTCATTCGGGCTACCGTCTCGCAGAGGAGGGAGAGGAAGACCTGACATAGAATTTACAAGACCCTTAAACGCACCGTGAATAGGTATTGTAGTCTTCACGAGATGTTTCATCTGTCTGAACTTTCGGGCCTGATGCGGGGGACTTGAAAAGCAGAGAAAGTTTCAAAAAAAATCAAGAAGAAGGCGTGAAAGGAGAAATCTAAGATGAAACAGAACACTTTAAAAATTGCGAGTTTGATCACAGCGCTTGCGTTCAGCGCGGGTTCATCGGCTCATGCGGATGAAGCTCAGCTGACTGCGCTGGTTCAGAACATGGAAGCTCAGATGTCGGAGATGCAGAGAACGATCAAGTGGCAGGGTGAGCAGATCAGCAAACTCGGAGGGCCTGCGGCGATGTCGGCTCAGTCTGCTCCTCAGCAGGTTCTCTCGGAGAAGGAATTTGACGAGCACCTCAAGCGCAAGATCGGTGAAGCGGACAGCTGGCTCAAAGGCCTGAAGTTCAGCGGCGACATGCGTCTGCGCTACGAAGCTCAGAACGAACAGCACAATAGTGCGGTGAACGACCGCAACCGCTTCCGTTTCCGCCTGCGCTTTGGTTTCGAGAAGAAGCTCAGCGACGAATGGAAGGTGGGATTCCGTCTTGCTTCCGCTGTGGGTTCCGAAGGAGGAACTCCGGCAAACACCTCGACGAACACCTCCTTCGATACCAATTTCGCCTACAAGGATATCGCGATCGACCGGGCTTATGCCACCTACCTTCCCAAATGGGCTCAGATCGGTCCTGTGAAGCAGCTGGAAATCACGGGCGGTAAGTTCAAGAATCCTTTTGAAGAAGGCTCGTCCATGATGATTTGGGACAGCGATGTCACGCCTGAGGGTGTCTATGAACAGCTGGTCACCAAAGTCCTCAAAACGGACAATGTCGACGTGGACCATGTGCTGACGGCCGGACAGATGATTCTCGAAGAAGGCAATGCCAGCCAGGACCGTGATGACGCGGAGCTTTATGCATTCCAGACGGGATTCCGCACAAAGATTTCGACGGCGGCTTTGGAAAAGCCTGTGGAGCACAAAGTGCTCTTGTCGTACTACGACTTCACGGATTATGCCAAAGTGGGTAACTTCGTGAATGCCAACGGCAATCCGGCCTGCGGATCGGAGCTGTGTTCTCAGCACTTTAGAGTGCTTGAGATTTACAACGAGATCGGCGCTCAGTTTGGATCGATACCGAAACTGAGTCTCTTTTATGACTGGGCCCGGAATATCGGAGAAAGCGGCCGCGGCGGGACGACGCCGGCCAGTGCCGAGGATTCGTGGGGCTTGGGTCTTAAGGTCGGAAGCGCCAAAAAGAAGGGCGAGTGGGAAGCTTCTTACGGCTACTACTACATCGAGCCGAACGCAGTTCCGGGCGGCTTCAATGACAGTGACTTCGGACACTCTGACCGCAGGGGCAGTGTTGCCCGGCTTGGTTATGCGCTGACCGATAACCTGGTTTTCAATACATCGGCTTTCTTCACGAACCGCGTAACGGGCGGTGGACTGACCGCGGATAACGAGCGCGATCTCTTCCAGGCTGACCTCGTTTGGAAAATCTAATGGCCGTGCACGGTGTCCGGTTCGCGAAGGTTTTGAAAGTCAGCCTCCCTGATTTTCAGAGCTGAGCCGCGCGGACCGGATACCGGTGCGGTCTGCAGCAATAAAAAAACACGATAAACAGAACACTTAAGGAGAACACTATGAACACTCAATTCCGGCGCGCTATGGCGGTGTTTGCCGCGGCAGCGCTTCTGTGGACTTCCCCGTCGGCTGTCCAGGCCGAAGGGGCAGTGACCGTTGATCCCGCCATTGCAGAGTACCAGGCCGTCAGCGGTGTGTCTGGAAATCTCAACAGCATCGGTTCCGACACGCTCAACAACCTGATGACGTTCTGGGCCGAAGGGTTCAAGGCGTCCTACCCTAACGTAAATATTCAGATTGAGGGTAAAGGCTCTTCGACTGCGCCGCCAGCGCTCATCGAGGGCACGGCTCAGCTCGGTCCCATGAGCCGTGAAATGAAGTCTACTGAAATCGATGAGTTTGAAAAAAAGTACGGCTACAAACCCACAGGCATCCGCGTTGCCATTGATGCGCTTGCGGTTTTCGTTCACAAAGATAATCCTATCAACAACATAACCCTCGAAGAAGTGGACGGCGTTTTTTCTTCGACGCTGAAAACAGGGGCCGAACCGGTCGAAAATTGGGGCGGTTTGCTGGGGCCTCGGGGGCAATGGACGAACAAGCCCATCTCTCTCTACGGCCGCAACAGCGCCTCGGGAACTTATGGGTTCTTTAAAGAAAAGGCGCTGAAGAAAGGCGATTTTAAATCGACGGTGAAGGAGCAGCCGGGCTCTTCAGCGGTTGTGCAGGGCGTAGCGAGCGATCTGGGCGGCATGGGGTACTCCGGCATCGGTTATAAGACCTCAGGCGTCAAGGCCCTGAAAATCAACGGTAAGGAGCCTGATCTCGAGAACTGTCTTTCGGGGCGGTATCCTTTGGGCCGCTTCCTCTACATTTATCTCAATAAGAAACCCAACGAACCTATGGATACACTGACGAAGGAGTACCTTCGCAGCATTCTTTCGAAAAAGGGGCAGGAAATCGTGGTCAAGGACGGGTACTTTCCGCTGCCCGCCAAGATTGTCGAAGAAGAATTGGCAAAGCTGGCTTAAACGAGTATCATCCAACCCGCGGCCGAGGGATCCAGGGTCCGGCGGCCGCGGGCAATTCCTTGAGAGCCGGCAAGGTATGACTCTGAAAAAACTCGAACCAAGTCCGAACTTTCAAAATCACGCGCGCGAAATCCCGGAAAGATTCAAGACCCGGGCATCGACCCTCTTTATTGACCGCTTCATGACTCACTTCATCAAGGCGGGCGGCATCGGTATCATTGCCGCGGTTTTCGGTATCTTCGTCTTTATTTTTTCTCAAACAATTCCGCTCTTCAAGGGCGCCGAGGTTCACGAGAAAGCCCTCTATCAGTTCGAGCCCGGCAATTATTCCGTTCTCGGCGTTGACGAGTGGGGTGAACTGCCTTTCGCTGCTCAAGAAAACGGCCTTGTTAGGTTTTTTGATACCCGCGAAAATAAAACCGCCCTGGTGTATGATCCCTCCTCCGAGTCCGGCAAGACCGTGAGCGCGTTCCGATATAACTTTAATCAGCAGGAATTTGTCTACGGGACTGAAGACGGACATTTTTTCGTGACCGCTGTGCGCTACAGTCCTGACTACTCGACAGGTGCGAGACGGGTGACGGTGGAGCTTGAGACCGGAAAGCCTCTGCCGCTCGGGGATAACCGCGATCCGGTGAGGCAAATCGCTTTTGCACATTCAGGAGAAGTCCAGCTCGTTGCCGCCCTTCAGGAGGGCGTTCAGGGGCTGAGGCTGACGGCGCTCACCCTGACCCAAGAGACGAGCATGATGGGCGCCGGCGAGCTGACGGCCGATCAGGTCTATGATTTGACGGGATTGATCCGGGGCCGGCCTGTAAAAATTTTGGTCAACATGCAGGCTTACGGCTTAGTGGTTCTCAACGACGAAGGCAGGCTTTTTTACCTAACGCTCAAGGGCGGAGAGTTCAAGGTAAGGCAGGAGTGGCAGCCTTTCCAATCCAGTCCCAGCCCTGCGGCGGCCTCGATGGATTATCTTCTCGGCGACGTTTCTCTGGTGCTCACGCATGCCGACGGCACCAACGTTGTGCACAGTCTCTTCGTTCCGCCCGGAGGCTCTGAGCGGCGGTTTGCGGAGACCAAGCGCTTTCAGGCCTTGCCCGCCGGAGCGGACCTCTTCCACGCCAGTCTTAGGAACAAGGCTTTCCTGGTCGCCAGCGGTTCCTTCGTTTCGCTACGTTATGCGACGACTGAAACCACGCGTTGGGAATCGCGTCTGGACTTCGATCCTGCAGCGGCTGTTATCGGCAGGAAATATGACAGCCTGCTTTTTCTGGACTCTGCCAGCCGGCTGCATGTTTTTTCTCTTCACGACCATCATCCGGAATCTTCCTGGCGGGCGTTTTTCGGAAAGATTCAGTACGAGGGCTATCCCGACAAGCGTTACGAATGGCAATCCTCGGGATCCACGGACGACTTTGAGGCCAAACTCTCCCTGGTGCCGCTGATCGTCGGAACCCTGAAGGGCACGCTTTACGCGATCATTTTCGCTTTTCCGATCGCGCTGCTGGCGGCCATTTACACGTCACAGTTTGCGCACCCCCGCTTCAAACTTTTTGTGAAGCCTGTCATGGAAATCATGGCGTCACTGCCTTCGGTCGTGCTCGGTTTCCTCTCGGCCCTGTGGCTGGCGCCTCTTCTCGAGACCCGGGTGCCCTCGCTGATTTTGATCGTGATTCTGATCCCGTCTGTTTCTTTTGCCTTCGGGGCTCTTTGGAATTCTTTGCCGGTGCAATACCGGGTCCTGATTAAGCCGGGCTATGAATGGATTGTTTTGACGCCTGTTCTTCTCATGACGCTTGCGCTGGGTTGGCATCTCGGCCCGGTCTTCGAGAGAATGTTTTTTGTTGTGACCGATCCTGATGCCGGGATCAAAATTGCGGACTTCCGGCGCTGGTGGCCGGAAGTTACCGGAACCCGCTTCGAGCAGAGGAACTCCCTTGTCGTAGGATTCATGATGGGTTTTGCGGTGATCCCGATTATCTTTACGATTGCCGAGGACTCGCTTTCCAATGTTCCCAAAACGCTCGTTTCAGGGTCTCTTGCGCTGGGTGCAAGCCGCTGGCAAACGGCTCTTCGAGTGGTCGTGCCCACGGCCTTCCCCGGAATCTTCTCCGCAGTGATGATCGGTCTAGGCCGCGCCATCGGCGAGACCATGATCGTGGTGATGGCGACGGGCAATACACCGATCATGGACTTGAACATCTTTACCGGGATGAGGACGCTTTCGGCAAACATTGCCGTTGAGCTGCCCGAAGCGCCTTACCTGGGCACGCTTTACCGGACGCTTTTCTTCGGGGCGACTGTTCTTTTTATGATGACCTTTGTGATGAACACGATTGCCGAAGTGATCCGTCAGCGTTTACGCGAAAAATATAGGACGGTCTAAGGATGAGCTCGATGACGCTCAAGGAGCCGCGCTCCTTTTTTACGAAAGACACGAAATCCAAAGGCGAGCCTTACGTGTGGTTTACGGGCATGGGACTCGTCCTCGGTATCTTTATGATCGTGTCTTTGCTGACGCTGATCTTTGTCAAGGGCTTCGAGGTTTTTTGGCCGGACAGAGTGATGCTGGCCGAGCTTCGCGAGGGGAGTCCGGGCGCTGCCGGTGCCTCGAGATTCCTGGCCGGCTCAATCGTCATGCGGCAGGAAAAGCCCGTGAGGGACCTGACCGCGCCGCACGATGCTGACACGACTGAACTCCAGCTTTTTGTCGGCAACAAAGACGTTTATGGATTTGCTTACCGGTTTGTCGACAGTTCGGATATTTTGGGACGCACTTACCCTCAGGAACTGATGCGTATCGAACGGCTTGAATACGGCGATGCGATGGGAAAGGCGGCGGGTCTGCGGGTGAAAGGTCAGGCCTATCTGCCGGCCTCTGACCCAGCCTTTCGGGCCAGTCTCGAGCGGCTCGTTCACGATGCCGAGAAGCGCTGGAAAGAGATCCGCCGGATCGAAAAGTCTGAAATCGGGCGCATTAACCGGACGATGGAAAAAATCCGGCTCAAAAAGAAATCGCTGCAGGCCTCCGGGGAAGCAGATGTTTCCGAACGCGCGGCCGCGCTCGATGCTCAGTCGTCTGAGCTTCAGGAAAAGTATGAAGGTCTCGCGCGAGAAGCTGCTCGGCTCCGCTCGATGCAGAAGGACAGCGCGCTCGACTACGAAACTTATACCGGAGAAAAGAAATCGCTTCCCGCCGGGGAAATCGTCGGCTTTTATTACCCCAATGAACTTTATCTGCCCCAGAGAATTGCGTTCCTCATCGGCAAGATTATTTCGTTTTTAACGGCGGAGCCCCGCGAAGCCAATACCGAGGGAGGAGTTTTTCCGGCCATCTTCGGCACGTTTGTCATGACGGTGATGATGAGTGTTGCTGTAACGCCTTTCGGAGTTTTGGCGGCGATCTACCTCCGCGAATACGCCAAACAGGGGTTCATGGTCCGGGCCGTCAGAATCGCCGTGAACAATCTGGCCGGCGTGCCGTCGATTGTCTTCGGCGTTTTCGGCGTGGGATTTTTTGTTTATTTTGTGGGAGCCTCGATCGACCAGCTTTTTTTTAAGGAAGCTCTTCCGACGCCGACCTTTGGAACCGGAGGCGTTCTCTGGGCTTCGCTGACGCTGGCGCTGCTGACAGTGCCCGTTGTGATCGTCGCAACCGAAGAGGCCTTGGCGGCCGTTCCGCGGGGAATGCGCGAAGGCTCACTGGCGTGCGGCGCGTCGAAATGGGAAACGATTGCCCGCATCGTTCTGCCGGCTTCCGCGCCCGGCATTCTTACGGGTCTCATTCTGGCAATGGCCCGCGGGGCGAGCGAGGTCGCGCCGCTCATGCTGGTGGGCGTGGTCAAACTCGCACCGAGTCTTCCTATCGACGGAGAAGCGCCCTTTTTTCATTTCGAACGCAAATTCATGCACCTGGGATTTCACATCTATGACCTTGGTTTTCAGTCGCCTGATTCTGAGGCTGCCAAGCCGATGGTTTTTGCGACGACGCTTCTTTTGATCACGCTGGTCGTTGTGCTGAATCTCGGCGCCATTTTTATCCGCGAAAAGCTCCGCAAGAAGTATGCGACGGGAGCTTTTTAAATGAAAGGGGACGATATGGAACAGACTCTTGAGAGAGAAAAGGCCTTGAGGGGCGGCGTGCCTTCCCGTAAGATGACCGTCATGTCATCTTCGGAAAAAGAAAGCGAACAAGTCAAGGGCGAATCCTTAGCGCCTCTGATTCGAGTTGCCGACTACAGTTTTTTTTACGGAGCCTCCCAAACGCTTTTCAACGTCAACCTTGAAATGTATGAAAACAAGGTGACGGCCATCATCGGTCCCTCGGGATGCGGCAAGTCGACCCTGCTCAGAAATATCAACCGCATGAATGATCTTGTGGACGGAATTTCTCACCGCGGCGACATTCTGATCCATGGACAGAGTATTTACGACCCGCACCTGGAAGTGACGGAGCTGAGAAAAAGAATCGGGATGGTTTTCCAGAAGTCCAACCCCTTTCCCAAGACGATTTACGAAAACGTGGTTTACAGTCTGCGCGTCGCGGGCATCAACAACCGCACGGTTCTCGACGAGGCTGTCGAGTCGAGTCTGCGCTCAGCGGCTTTGTGGGAGGAAGTCAAAGACCGTCTCGAGGAAAGCGCTCTGGGTCTATCCGGCGGCCAGATGCAGAGGCTTTGCATCGCCCGGGCTATTGCCAACCGTCCCGAGATTCTGCTTATGGACGAGCCCTGCTCAGCCCTCGACCCTATCGCGACGGCGAAAATCGAGGAGCTGATCTATCAGCTGAAGAAGGATTTTACGATCGTGATTGTCACGCACAACATGCAGCAGGCCGCACGCGTCAGCGATTACACGGCGTTCTTCTACATGGGCAAGCTGATCGAGATCGGTGAGACGAAAAAGATTTTCATGAGCCCCTCCGTCAAGCAGACGGAAGAATATATCACCGGCCGTTTCGGCTGAGGACCGCGCTCATGGAGCATCCTTTTCACGAAGAGCTCAAAAGACTCAAAGACGAATGGATCCGGATGAGTTTCCGGGTTGATGAGGCCGTCGCGAAGGCCTGCGAGGCCTTTCTCCTGAGGGATGCGGCGCTCGCTCAGGAGGTGATCGCCGGAGAAGAGACCATCAACAGTCTCGAGATTCAAATCGACGATAAAGGGCACAGTCTTTTTGCGCTGGGTCAGCCGATGGCCGTCGATCTTCGTCTCATCGCCATGATTCTGAAAATGAATACCGATCTTGAAAGAATCGCCGATCACGCCGTCAACATTGCTGAAAAAACGCTCACGCTGCTGAAGCTTCCCGAGATCCGTCTCTCGGGCGACCCCCTCCAGAAAATGGCCTATGCCGCTCAGCGCATGCTCCGCGACTCCCTGGACTCTTTTCTCAAAGAGGATGTCGAACTCGCTCTGCGGGTTTTACGCAGCGATGACGGGATCGATCAGGCCGACACGAGTCTCTACGGCCAGATCAGCGGCGTCATGGAGGCAAATTCTTCAGCCGTCGAGGCCGGAATCCAGCTTGTGATGGTGAGCCACAACCTTGAGCGGATTGCCGATCTGGCCTGCAACATCGCCGAAGATGTGATCTACCTCAAGCAGGGCAGGGAAGTGCGCCACAGCCGCATCCGCGTTTCTCACTCCTGAAAGTTTCCGGCCCTGTCATCCGGCGCAGATTGACCCGGGTAGTACAATCCCCTCATGAAGAAAAAGATTCTTTCAGGGATCGCCGTCATCCTGATCTCGGTTCTGATGCCGACTGTGTCCGGCTGGGCCCGCGATGATTTCCAGTACTGGCACGAGTTTTCGCTCAGAAAAAAAGTCACGCCGCAATGGGCTGCGATGTTCCGCAGCGAGCAGTGGCTGAGAGACGACGCCCAGGACCTTTATCTGGCCAATGTGTCGGCGGGGCCGGTTTGGACGCCCGGCCGCTTCGCTGAGGCAGGCTTCTTTTACCGCTATCAGTATCAGGAGGCCCCCGCGGGTGACGATCTGCAGGAGAACCGCTATTATCCGGAACTGACGCTGAAGCTGCCCCGGAAGCGTTTTACGCTTTCCGCCCGGAGCCGCCTGGAATACCGCGACCGGAGTGTTCGGGACTCCTGGCGTTACCGGCAGCAGTTCAAGCTTGCCGTTCCCCTCGCTGCCTTCCGTCATAAGGTGACGCCTTTTGTGTCGGATGAAATTTTTGCCGATACTGCTTCGGATACGCTGAGTCAGAACCGTTTCTCAGCCGGCTTTTCAGCGCCCGTTTTGCCGCATACTGAAATAAGGATTTTTTACCTGCTGAAGAGCGACCGGCAGGGCGGGGATTGGAACGAATCACAAGTTTTGGGAACGGGTTTGGACCTGCTATTTTAGCTGAGGCGTGACGCGCGTTCCTCCGGGATGAGACGTGCGGCGGCCGCGCTATCAAGTCAACGACACAAGGGAGATCATGCGCCGTCTGATTCATCTGTCGGTTTTCTATTTCACCTCCATGCTGGATGGACTTTGTCTCATCCTCTTTCCGGCATCGAGTCCGTTCTTCAAGAAGGCACCGTTTGGTATTTCCGATGAACAGTACGGGGCTGTTTTCCTGCCGATGATTGTTTTGGCGGTCATCGTCACGCTCTTGTTTAAGAAACTCTACCGCCGGTGGGGAGCTGAAAAACTTTTTTTTGCCTCGCTGTTGAGTCATGCGGTTTTTATTGCCGGGCTGGCGGCTGCCTATGCCGTGCTCGGGATCAACGGATCGGCCCCATGGATTCTGGCTGCAGCCCATCCCTTCTTGGGTTTAGGATTCGGTTTGCTCGTTTCGGTCATGAATCTGCGCTGTGTGGAGATGTTCCCGGAGAAGCGGGATGCCGTGCTCTCAGGCCTCCATGCGATGCTGGGGCTGGGCGCGGCCCTTGCGCCTCTTGCCGCAGAATTCTTTTACCAGGGCGGGGATTGGCTGAAAGCTCCGGCGATTTGCCTTCTCATGCTCGGACTTTCCTGGTTTTTTGCTGCGGCCAGCGGTGCGGCCCGGGAAGAAAAAATTTGTCCCGCGGATTTCTCCCCGGCGGCCTCGGAGCTGCCCAAAGCTCCTCTGCCTCTTCGAGCTTGGATGTATCTGGGCGCGCTGATTCTTTACGGCACGGTGGAGGCGGCTCTGGGCAACTGGAGCGGCCTTTACCTGACCTCCGAGAAAGGATTCGGTCTCGGAACGGCCGCCGGAGCGCTTTCCGTTTTCTGGCTTTTTATGACTTTGGGCCGCCTAGGGGCAACCTTCTATTCACTCCGCCATGACCCCCGGATTCTCTACCGTGTCTCGCCGCTTTTTATAGCCCTCAGCGTTGCGGGAATTGTCTGGAATCAGGATGAGTCCCGGGTGCTGATGCTTTACGCTGCCGTCGGAGCGTCCTGCTCCTATTTCTTTCCCCTGACCATCAGTCTTTCGACGCGCGCTTTTGAGCGCTGGCGCGAGCCGCTTTCCAGTTTGACCGTGGCCTGCCTGATGGTCGGAGTGGGGGCGGGCAGCAGTCTTTGCGGCTGGATCAAAAGTTTCGAGCCTGTGAGTCTCGGGGGGATCTTTATGGGCCTGATTTTTCTGGCGCTCTCGGCGGGAGCTCTCGCCTGGATCCTGACTCAGGGCGTGCCGGCGCGGCAGGCGGCCTCCTCATGAATCACTGGTTTCGTCTTCTCCGGGTTTTGATCGGCGGTCTCCTGAAACCGCGTCTTTCGCTGAGGGACGAATCCTGTTTGCGTTTCAAGACAGCGCTTTCAGATCTCGATCTCTACGGCCATATGAATAACGGCCGCTTTTTGACCCTGATGGATCTTGGACGCATCGATTTGATCCGGCGTTCGCCCCTGGCCGCGGTGATTCGGGATCACCGATGGAACCCTCTGGTGGGCTCGGTGCTCATGCGCTACAGGCGTCCGCTCCTTTTCGGCGAAACGTTCGAACTGCACACACGCATTCTTTGCTGGGACGAGAAGTGGTTTTACCTGGAGCAGCGCTTTGAAAAGTCAGGGCAAAGCGCTGCCGTCGGGTTGGTGAAGGGACTTTTCATGAGCCCCGGCGGCGCAGTGCCTGTCCCGCGTGTTTTAAAAGAATGCGGCTGGAGCGGAGTTTCGCCGGAAATACCCGAAAAGATCCGCCGATGGGCGGAAGCAGAGAACCTGCGCTGATTTTAGGGGGACGGGCCGAAGGGGCGAAGCGCGGGGCTCAGTTGTAAGAAAAACTTCTCAGGAGGAAGCCGGCAGCGATCACCAGAAGGCCGACGCCCCAAAAGAAGACGGGCTTCATATCGCGCAGGACTTCGCGGATCAGGACAGCCTCTGAGGGATTGTGCGGATGAACGTAGGCGGTCTGGATTTCTCCGGCCGAAAACTCGCGCGTGACAGAGAGATTTTGAGCATCCCGGTAAGTGATTTTCACAGACGTGCCCAGATGCCGGACATCGTCCATCGGCCCGCCGGCCAAAAAAATTCTGCGGCTTTCGTGCGTGCGTCCCTGGGCTGAAAAACGGTATTGAATTTCGGGTTCGGGCCGGCCCTCTTTCACCGTGATCCCAACCGACACAATTTCTGCCTGGACGGGATTCCAGGTTCTAGAAAACTCTCTGAGCGAAGAGGTCTGAACAGCGACGCTCGTGAAGCAGACGCCGAAAGCCCCCAGCGCGACAGCGGCAGCGAAGAGCCCCAAAGCGAGTCCTCGGCTGTTAAGAGAAAATAAATTGAGGCGCATGATGCCTATGTCATCGGTCATCTTTTCAGAAAATGAAGAAATTTCACTGACATTTCCGAAGGACTCTGTGATAGAATGCGCGCCCTATGACGACCCAAAAGCGTAAAAAAGAAATCCGAAACGTTGCCATCATTGCTCACGTTGACCACGGTAAGACAACCCTGGTCGATGCAATTCTCCGCCAGACCGGCGCCTATGAGTTCAAAGAGGGCGAGATTACGGTCATGGACTCCAACGACCTCGAGCGCGAGCGCGGGATCACGATTTTTTCCAAGAACGCGTCCTGCCACTACAAGGGCGTTCAGATCAATATCGTCGATACGCCCGGTCACGCCGACTTCAGCTCGGAAGTTGAGCGCATTCTCAAGATGGTCGACGGAGTGCTCCTTCTGGTCGATGCCATGGACGGTCCCATGCCGCAGACAAAGTTCGTTTTGAAAAAATCCCTTGAGCTGCACCTCAAGCCCATCGTTGTCGTCAACAAGATCGACCGGCCTAACGCCCGGCCGAATGAAGTCGTCGACATGACCTTTGACCTCTTTTGTGAACTGAATGCGACCGATGAACAGCTTGATTTCCCCGTTGTTTTCGCGTCCGGCAAAGACGGTATTGCCGTCATCGACCTGGACGAAGAGCGCAAGGACATATCGCCGCTTCTGGACACGATCCTCCACAGAGTTCTTCCGCCGGTGGCCGACATCGATCAGCCCTTCCAAATGATGGTCACCATTCTTGATTACGATAAATACGTTGGACGCATGGGGATCGGACGCATCGTCAACGGCCGTATCAAGCTCGGCGAACAGGTTGCGCTCGTCAAGCGTGACGGCGCGGTGGAGAAAGGCAAGGTCACTAAGATTCTTAAGTACAAGGGCATGCAGCGTACCGAGGCCGACTTTGCTGAGGCCGGTGAAATTGCCTGTATCGCGGGATTGGAAAGTACAAAGGTCGGTGAAACCATCGCCTCTGCAGCTGACCCGAAGGCTCTGCCGCTCCTCAAGATTGATGAGCCCACGATCTCGATGAATTTTTCGCATAACACCAGCCCTTTGGCCGGAAAAGACGGCGGGAGGTTCCTGACCTCGCGCCATATCCGTGAGCGCCTCGAACACGAAGCGATGATGAACGTCGGTATCCGCGTCGAAGAAGTCGAGGGAGGCGAACGCTTCAAAGTTTCCGGCAGAGGCGAGCTGCATCTTTCCATCTTGATCGAGACGATGCGCCGCGAAGGGTACGAGATCGAAGTCTCTCGCCCTGAAGTGATTCTCAAGGAAATTGACCGTGAAGTTCTGGAGCCGGTCGAGCGCCTTTATGTGGAAGTGGATTCCGAGTATCAGGGCGTCGCGATGCAGGAGCTGGGTGAACGCAAGGGCGAAATGGTGGATATGCAGAACACCAGCGCCGGCACCGTCAAAATGGAATACATCATTCCTTCGCGTTCCCTGATCGGGTTCAGAAGCAAATTTTTAACGCTGACCCGCGGAACGGGCATCCTTTTTCAGACCTTTCATGAATACCAGAAGTATAAAGGCGCTCTTGCCGAGCGTCCTTCGGGCGTCCTGATCTCGCAAACGGCAGGGGGCGCAGTTGCCTACGCGCTTTGGGGGCTTCAAGAGCGCGGTGAAATTTTTGTGCATCCCGGCGACGATCTCTACGAGGGGATGGTTGTGGGGGTGAACAATAAAGGCCACGACCTTGTGGTGAATGCCATCCGTGAAAAAAAGCTGACCAACATGCGGGCAGCAGGATCCGATGAAGCGATCCAGCTGGTTCCGCCCCGCGAGATGACGCTGGAATTTGCCCTGGAATTCATCGAGGCCGACGAACTGGTTGAAGTGACGCCCAAAAACGTGCGTCTGCGCAAGCGCTATTTGACGGAAAATGACCGCAAGCGCTTTAGCCGCGCTCAGAAGGTCTAAGCGCAGCACATCCTTCGAAGAACCGAAGCCCCGGCGGAGCTCAGAGGAGTTGAGATCCATGCACGGATACAAGAAAAAACTTCTACAGCGATTTCCCGACACTCCAGAAAAAGTACAGCCTCCCGCTGTCCTTCCGCCCCAGGAAATGCCTTCTGAAAGCGATACCCTGCGCAAGTGGGAAGAATTTTCTTCCGCCTATCCAGACTCTGCGCATCCGGCGGAGAGGAAGTCGTCAGACGAGGACCTGCTTTTTTTGAATCCGCCCGCGCAAGGATCACCGGAGCCTGGGCGGCAGGAAAAGCTCAGGCGGCGCGAAGGATTATCCTGGAGTAAAACGGCTTTGGCTCTGCTGCTGAGCGCTGTCTCGGCTTGTGCGGGAATCGGGGCCGGCGTTTTATGGATGCAATCCAGGCAGGATAGCCGGGCTGATGAGGAGCTTGAGAAGCCCCCGGTGCCCTCCTCCGGCACGGCGCCGCGCGGGGAAGGCAAGCTTTTTTCTCCAGGCGGCGAGGCTCTTCAGAGCGAGGCGGCTTTGCCGGCCGCGGCCGCGCCCCATGAGCTCAGCGCCGCGGGTTCCGCTCCAGGAAAACCTGCTTCCGAGGCCGCGGCTCTTCCTCAGGAACTTCAGATTCTTTCCGATTACTCTCATCTCGAGCTGCGTGCGAGAAATGATGACCGCCGGGCTTTCGATGAAATTCAGACAATTTTCCGTGATCCCTCTCACCCCTACCGTGAAATTGCGGGGCAGACTTTGGCAGACATCTGCATCCTCGTTCTTTCCATGAATCTGCACGAGTCCTTGCTGGAAGTACCCCAGGAAAGTTCCGCTCTGTCGGTTTCTTTCGATCAATTTCGGGCCGATTTCCTAGCGGCACCGGCGCTGGCTCGGCCCAAACTTTTGACGGCGATGAATGCAAGTCCGCAATTCAGTGAAGCTGAAAAAGTCGGCCTGCTTTTAAGCGTGGTCGCGGTCGACTCGAGCCTGAGAACTTTGGCTCGCGCCTGTCAGCTTCTTGATGACAGGGCCCAGATCGGAGCGCCTTTTACGGATTACTCGAAATATCTCGAGTGGGGAAAACAAAAAGGTTTTTTCAAAGATCTCGAGAATACCTCTCGGGATTGATGCGCTCAGCGCATCCTCTCTCTCTCTCTCTCTCTCTCTCTCTCTGCCTCTGCAGAGTTCAGGGACTGTTTCGGTTTAAAAAATAAAAGGAGATTCTGTGATGTCCAAACAAGAACCCCCGATTCAGAAATTCATGACATGTTTGCCGAAAGTTATCGACGCAGGCGCGACTGCGGAGGCGGCGCTTCACGTGATGCGTGAAAACAAAATTCGTCACCTTCCGGTGATGGAAGCAGGGCAGGTCAAAGGTCTGCTGTCGGAACGGGATTTGAAAACAGCTCTCGGGCTCAGGGGGGCCGATGCCGCTCAGCTGAAGGTTTCGGATATCTGCACGGATCATCCTTATGTTACCGAGCCCCAACGGCCTCTGAGTGAGGTTGCAGCGGAAATGGCGGCGCACCATTACGGATCCGCTATCGTTGTGCAGAACCGCCAAGTGGTTGGGATTTTTACAGCTGTTGACGCGTGCCGGGCGCTGCATGACGTTCTGCAGACCCGCTACCACGCATAACAAAAGGGAAAAGCCGATGAAACGGACGGTCGATCATGAGGCTCTGCGGAATTTTTTGAAAGTCCGGCAAGCCTTGGATGAAAACCGGGGCGCGCTGCCTGGCAAGACGCTTGCGTTTGTGACGCTTTCGAGACAATACGGCGCGGGCGGACATTCCGTCGCGGCTCTGCTGGAACATGAACTTAACAGAGCCTCGCAGGCCGGCTCGGGCTGGATGACCTTTGACAAGGAGCTCGTGAAAACGGTGCTTGAGGAACACGGTCTGCCTCAGGGTGCCGCCCCGTACATCCGCGAGGAGAGGATCTCCGAAATGCGCGACATGATCGAGGAAATGTGCGGCCTTCACCCGCCCGCCTTTGAACTTGTGCGCAAAACCAGCGAAACGCTGATTCATCTCGCCAGTTTGGGTCATGTCATCCTGGTCGGACTCGGAGGATCCATTGTGACGCGCGGGCTTCGGGGCGGCTTGCACGTGCGCCTTGTGGGTTCCATAGAACGACGCACTGCGCAAGCCGCCGCATTTTACGGAATCACCCTCGAGGAAGCCGAAAAACAGAGAATTAAGGAAGATCAGAACCGCCGCGACTATGCCCGTCAAAACTTTGACTGCAGTATCGACGACCCTATCAACTACAGCCTTGTGATCAATACCGACGAGGTGCCCTTTGCTGATGCGGCACGTTTGATTGCCGACGAGGTAGAGGCCCTTTCAGCCCGCCTCCGCGCCTGAGTTTTTTAATTTCATGGAAGTTCCCGCAAGAATCCAGCATGAAGCCCAAGAGTCCGAAGTTTCTGCCAAAAGAAATTGACATCCGCAGGCTTTTCGATAAGATCCAATCCTGTTCGGACTAAATCTTAATAAGATTCTTTCTTTTGGGGAGGGGAGTGACATCTATATGAAGCTGCGCGCGGCTGTCTTCTTAGTCTTACTGATGACGGGGGCTTCGGCCCAGGTGATTGCCGAAGAGTCCGCCAGCCGCATCCCTTCCCGGGGTCAAACCGGCCCTGCGACGGCTCAGCCGTCAGAACCCTCCGTGCTTGGCACCGTGCTCGTGCAGGCGACGGCTGAGAACCCGCGAAGTTCGTTTCTTCCGGAAGCCGCAGGCACCCGCATTTACAGCGGAAAAAAAACACAGCGGGTTTCTCTGGAGGCTCTGCCCGCGATTGCCAATAACAACTACCGTCAGGCTCTCGCTCAAACGCCTGGGCTTCTCCTGAGCGAAGAGTCCACGCCTCTTCTCAGTGTGGGCTACCGCGGTCTGGATCCGCACCGGGCGCAATTCACGCAGGTCCTGCAGGACGGTGTGCCCATCCACGCGGATATGTTCGGCTACCCGGAGGCCTACTATGCCCCCGTCATGCAGACGCTAGAGGCGGTAGAGTTTCTGCATGGCGGAGCCGGACTGATGTACGGCCCTCAGCCCGGCGGAGCTCTGAACTTCGTGACGCGACGGCCCGCAGCCGACACAGCTCTCAGGCTTTCGTCCGAGAATCTTTTCGGAAGCGATCATCTTTTTTCGACGTATCAATCCATGAGCGGCACCCTCGGTCCGGTCGGTTATCTCGGGCATTTTCATGAAAGGCAAGGCGAAGGGTTCCGCCGTCAAAACAGTGATTACGAAGTGATCGCCGGAGGACTCAAGACGGTGCTCGACCTGGATCCGGAGTCGCGCCTGACGATCAATTACGACGAATATCACGAAGAGCACGGAGAGCCCGGCGGGATAACCCGACGGCAATTCGACGAGGACGCATCGGCTTCGACGAGGGAGTTCGACCGGTTCCGCCTGGAACGTTATTACGGATCTGCGCGTTATGAAAAAGAACTCTCGGAAGAAGCCCGTCTTGACGCGGTTGTCTACGGGGGGCATTACCGGCGTTACAGCAAACGGCAGCGAGGCGGAGGCTTCGGCCTCGTTCCGAGCGGCGCGGCGGCGTCCTCCAACGATATCGAAGAGCAGGACTTTTATAATTTCGGATTTGAACCGCGCGTCCGGCGCGATTATGACGCCTTGGCGGAAACCCACACCCTGACCTTGGGGGCACACACCTTCATGTCCCATTCTCCGCGTACGGATCAGCGGGGAGCTTCGCCGGCTGCGGATTCTGGTCTTCTGCGTAAACTCAGCGCCCGGGATTCCTGGTACCTTTCCGTCTTCGCTGAAAATGCGTTCCGTTGGGCCAAACTCACCGTCACTCCGGGAGTTCGCTTTGAGAATTTCTGGCAGCGCATCGAGGAAAAAACGAACGCTGACAAAACGGCCGTGGGTCTTGCAGATGAGAAGCAGTTTGATTTTGTTCCGCTCATGGGCCTGGGAGTTTCCTACGAGGTGATGCGTCGCATCGAAGTTTATTCGAACATCTCTCAGGGCTACCGCCCGAAGATTTTTTCTCAGTCCGTGCCTACGGGCACCAATCAGGTCGTCAATTCAAACCTAGAGCCCGGGAAATCCTGGCAGATGGATGCCGGCGTTCGAGGGCGGCCTCTGCCGTTCCTGAGTTGGGACGCGAGCTACTTTCTCCTGGAGCTGAACAATCAGGTCGGGTCGGTGGGCAACAGCGTTCAGAATGTGGGGGATCTGCGTAATCATGGGCTCGAACTCTTTACCGACGCGGATCTTGTGGGGTGGCTGGACCATGTCCAGGGAACGCGCCGCGGCGAAAAGCTCGGGTCGCTGTCGCCTTTCGTCACGGCGACCTTCATCGACGGCGAATACCGGGAAGGGCCCAACAGCGGCCGCCAGCCGCAATATGCCCCCAAATACAATCTCAGGACAGGACTGAATTATGACCGCCATGAACGCATCAAGGTGAGTTTCTTCGGAACCTTTCTCGGAAAGCATTTTGCCGACGACGCGTCTTCGCCCGAGCGTTTTATCCCGTCTTACAAGGTTTGGGATTTAACAGGCGAATTTCAGTTCCTCAAAAATGCTTTCGGTAAATTCGATATGAGTCTTTTCGGGGGCATTAACAATCTCTTCGATGAACACTACTATGCCCGGGTGCGTGCGGATGGTATTGATCCCGCCAACGGCCGTAATGTTTACGGCGGTTTGAAAATCCTTCTCGGCTAAATCCCCATCTTTCCGAAATCAGGAAAGTGTTCATTTTAGCTCCCGGAATGCCGAAGTCCTAAGGAGCCCTTCCAACAAGCCGGAGACGGCGCTGCCGTTTCCGAGGTATACTACAAAGAGCGCTCTAACGGGCGGAGGTTCCTGTGGAAGCTCATCCTCGAAGTGTTCTTGAAGATTCAAGCCGGCCGGGCGGCTACGGCGGGAATTTGTCCGCAGCCCGGCTGATCGAACTTTCCCTCAAGCGGGGCGAATCCCGCCTCACAAGTGCCGGCGCTCTCTTAATCGAAACCGCGCCTTATACGGGCCGTCTTCCTCAGGATAAATTTATCGTGCGCGATGCCGCCAGCGAATCACGCATCGGCTGGGGTCCGGTGAATCGCCCCTTCGAAAGCGCCCGCTTCGACGAGCTTCTGAATCGTGTCACGGACTATCTGGCTTCCAAAGAAATTTTTTCTCAGGATTGTGCGGCAGGCGCCGATCCCGAATTCAGGGTGCCGATACGGGTTCTGACGGAATCCCCCGCGGCCGCGCTTTTTGCCCAGACGCTGTTTCTGAGCCCTCGGGCCGGAGAGCAGCCTGCCTTCCGTCTGATCCATGCGCCCGGATTTAAGGCCGATCCCGCCCGTGATGCGACCCGGTCCGAGGCCTTCATTCTGCTCAATTTTGAACGGCGCATGATTCTTATCGGGGGTACAGCCTATGCGGGTGAAATTAAAAAATCCGTGTTCACGCTGATGAATTATCTTTTGCCGCTGCAGGGGGTGCTGCCGATGCACTGCTCCGCCAATTTCGGCAGTTCGCCCGGCGACAGCGCAATCTTCTTCGGTCTTTCAGGAACAGGCAAAACAACACTGTCGGCGGTTCCTGAGAGAACGCTTGTCGGTGACGACGAGCACGGGTGGAGCGGCCGGGGCATCTTCAATTTCGAGGGAGGATGCTACGCCAAGGTGATTCGTCTTTCACAGGAGGGCGAACCCGAGATTTATGAAGCGGTCCACCGCTTCGGAACGATGCTGGAAAATGTCGTGATGGATCCCGTCACCCGGGATATCCGTTTGGAGGATGCGAGTATTTCTGAAAACACGCGCGCCTCTTATCCCATTGACTTTATTCCCAACATGACGCTGTCGGGCCAATGCGGACACCCCCGCAACATTCTGATGCTGACGTGCGACGCCTTCGGGGTCCTTCCGCCGGCCGCTCTCTTGACGCCTGATCAGGCCATGTTCCATTTTCTCTCGGGCTACACGGCCAAGGTCGCCGGGACAGAGGCGGGGGTCAAGGAGCCTCAGGCTACTTTCAGTGCTTGTTTCGGTGAACCGTTCATGCCCATGGCGCCCTCGGTGTACGCGGAGCTTCTCGGAGAGAAGATCCGCCGGCATGAGGCCCGGGTCTGGCTCGTCA
>VFQY01000074.1 GCA_018883425.1 Candidatus Omnitrophota bacterium
CTCTTGCGGGAGGTGCTATCGCGCGCGCTATCGAGGATATTCAAGCTCGCACTGCGGCGGCTGTGTCGGCCTAATCTCCCGCCTCGCGATCAAAGAGCTGCGCGGAAAATCGGACGAAAAAAAGAGAAAGGCCGTCGCAGCAAACCGCAAACTTAGCCGGGCGCCGATGCCGTCAGCGAACCTTCCCTTACGGGTCCCCTAAAAAACAGGGTTCGGTGAGGATGAAAAACTCCCACACGTCAAGCCTGTTACCAAGGTCAACACAAGGGTTCTTGTGTTCAGGGGAAAAATTGGGGTGGGCGACGGGAGTTGAACCCGCGACCCCAAGATCCACAATCTTGTGCTCTAACCAACTGAGCTACGCCCACCGCGCGAAAAGACATCATGAAGCCCTACAGAAGGCGGGCATTATACTGAAAAAGAGGTTGTAAGGGAAGCGTTGATCTGGTATTTTTCGCTCGCCCAATTAAACATAAAGATTCGCTTCATGACGACGATAACTCTTAACACCTCATGGTAAAACTTCCTCGTCCCTTTACGGCCTTATCAATCCTGCTGGTGATGACCCTGGCGACGGTGGGCAGTCCCGCCCCCGCACAGGCCTTTGCGGCGCTTCCCATTTCAGCTCGTTCGGCCGTACTTTTGGATGCAGGTTCTAATTCGCTTCTCTACGCCAAGAACTCCCGTCTTCAGCGCGCCCCGGCCAGCACCACGAAAATTCTGACAGCCATTGTTGCGGCCGAGATGCTTCCTCTGGAGGGTATTGTGACGATTCCCGCGTTCGCCGAATCGGTGCAGCCTTCCAAAATTCATTTGAGGGCCGGCGAGCGATACTATGTACGGGACCTGATCAGGGCGATTCTGATGAATTCTGCCAACGATGCGGCGGAAGTTCTTGCGGTCGCCGCGGCGGGCTCAAAGTCTGCGTTCGGCGCGAGGATGACAGCGAAGGCCAAGGCGATTGGCTGCAGAAACTCCCGGTTCGTGAATCCGAGCGGCTTGCCCGATGAGCGGCAGTATTCCACGGCGTACGATATGGCTTTGATCATGAGACAGGTCGAAAACTATCCCTTCATAGAAAATACGATGCGTACCCGCACCGGTGTGATGTGCAGTCTTCAAGGCAGAAAGATCAACCTTCGCAACCATAACAGAATGCTGTGGAGGGATTCCCGGGAAGTTGTGGGGAAGACGGGGTGGACCCGAAGAGCGAAGCACTGTTTTGTTGGACATATCGGCTCAGGCAGCCGCAAAACCTATGTCTCTATGCTCGGCAGCAACGGGCTTTGGCGCGATCTGCGGATTCTTGTGGATTACAGCTACGGTAAGTCCTACAAGGCTGTGCGCAAGCCTGTGAAGCTGAAGGGGCGCAGAGAAGACACTCGTGAGATTCAGGCCGCATTGAAGCGCGCCGGCTATTACAGGGGCAAGGTAGACGGTCTCATGGGCCCAGCTACAACAAAAGCAATACGAAAGTTCCAGAAAGCCAACGGTCTTAGGTCCGATGGGATTGTGGGAAGCAACACCCTGGCAAAGCTCCGACCCTTCATCGCTTAAACGATCTCGGTCATCTCCGTCCGCCAACTTTTTGTTGGAAAAAAAAGACTGCCCCCTATAATAACTAGGTTTGCAGGTGAATAAATCGCGTGCACCGGCGTCTGTTTCCTCAGCAATCGAAGACCCACATCAAAGGCGGCTGTCATGTTTCGAAATTTTCTCAGGTCTCTTCTGGGATTAGCAGCATTTATGCTCCTTCTTCAAGGCCAAGTCCGAGCTCAAGAAAACGCTGTGCCCTCGGCCGCGCCCGGGCCTGAAGCCGAACCTCCCAAGGTTGTGATGGTGCACGACTTCGAAGGAACCGATCTGATCAATGGATTGGGCGGGGCGAGCGGGTCCTGGATTATCAACTCAGCGGACGTGAACAATTCCTATTGCGACGAAGATGTGGTGGAGGTGACCGGCAAAGACGGGCGTCTAACCCGGGCTTTGCGCCTGAACTACAGTGTGGACTCGGACATACCTTCCCAAAGCGGCTTTTGGACGAAGCTGCAGAATTTTGATGCCCTGCACTACGACCGTTTAGAGTTCGAAATCAAGGGTGATCCTGAAAAGGGGTTTACCAACCGTTTCAAACTCGAGCTCAAAAAGTGTAAGCAGTCACCCTGCACGGGCGATATGACTGTCGACGAAGTCATTAAGGGCTCCTCGCAAATTGAGGTCACCGATCAGTGGGAGACGATCAGCATCCCTCTCAACAAGATCACCGGCATTATCGATTTCACCAATCCCAAGGCATGGGAAAATCCCGCGATCGGCAGAAAAGATCTGGATGAAATGGTCTTCATTTTTAATGACAGGCATGTGACCGCGAAGAAGGGGACTGTGTTCCTCGACAACATTCGATTTGTGAATTCCGGCAACCCCGGGCCCACGGCCGTTGATTTTCCTCCGCGTACGAAGGAAAAGACCGCTGTGAAGCTCGAGGGACTCGATTTTGCGAAGTTTCTTATCGGCCGGCTCGGCGGGTTCCCCGAAAAGTCGGTTGTGAAGAAGCCTATGCCCGCAGATGACCGTGAATTTCTTATGGAAGTTGCCCGCGATACCTGGCGTTTTTTTGACGAGATCGTTGACCGCGATAACGGCATGCCGCTGGACACAGTACAAATTGGTCAGGGGGATACGGCCCTGAGCGATGGCGCCTGGATCGGGGATTACACCAACGTCACCAACATCGGTGTTTACTTGATGTGCCTCGTTTCAGGATACGATCTGGGATTCATCACCCGGGAGGAGGCTGTGCGCCGACTGCGATTGACCATGACGACGGTTGGCAATCTGGATTATCACGAAAGCGGCTTCCCCTACAATTACTACGATACGACCACTCTTGAAAGGACAAGCTATTTTGTTTCCCTTGTCGACAGCGGATGGCTTTTGGCCGGGCTTTATGTCGTTAAGAATGCTTTCCCCGAGGAGCTGGGCGCACAGGCCGATGCGCTGGTCAAACGCGGGCATCTGCAATTCTTCTATGATCCCGTGGAGCGCCAGTTTTATCACGGCTACTACGAGCACCTCAAGGTTTACTCCGACTATCACTACGGGACATTTTATACGGAACCGCGGGTAACCAGCTATATGGCGGTCGCCCGCCAGGAAGTGCCTCGGGATCATTGGTTCGAGGGGCTGGTCCGCACTTTTCCTGAAAGTTTTATGTGGCAGGAGATGAAGCCCATCAACCGTAAAGTCCACGATGTTCTGGGCTATAAAGTGGAGGGCGGTTACTACGAATGGAAAGGCCTCCGTTATGTTCCAAGCTGGGGCGGCTCTGCGTTTGAGGCACTGATGCCCGCGCTGCTTTTGAACGAAAGGACGCTGGCGCCAGAAGGGTTGGGCCAGAATAATTTAAGCCATGTCTGGGGTCAAATTCGTTTCGCCAAAGAGGAGTTGGGGATGCCGGTATGGGGCATGAGCCCTTCTTCTGTTCCCGAGGGCGGTTATTCTGAATTCGGAGCGACGCCTTTTGGATCCAAGGGCTACCGCCCCGGAGTGGTGACGCCTCATGCCAGTGTGCTCGCGATCGAGTACGCGCCTGAAGAGGTCATCGGAAATCTGCGTAAGATGATCGAGCTTTACGATATCTACGGCGAATACGGGTTCTACGACGCTGTCACCGTTGCGACGGGGCTTGTCGCACGCAAATACCTATCGCTCGATCATGGGATGATTCTCGTAGCCCTGAATAACTACTTGAACGACGGCGCTATTCGAAAGAGATTTCATGCGGATCCCGTCATGAAATCTGCCGAAGAACTTATCTCCGCTGAAAAGTTTTTTGACGAAGCTCCTGTCTCCGCGGATAACGTGAAAAATTCGGCGCCCGCGCTCTGACGCGCTTTTGGAGGAAGAATGACGCAACTCAAAACGCAAGGAATTTATCGTTTCGACTGTTTCGGTGATGAGGTCATCGCTGCTTTTTCAGGCCGTGAATTTCCGCGGGCCCAGTGGAATGAATATCTCCGGGAGCTGGGTCTTGATGCCTCAAGGCTCGTGACTCTGCGTCAGATTCATAGCGCCAACCTGGTTTTGGTTCAGCCCAAGAGCATACCCGGAGAGGAGACGCCGGCGGACGGCTTGATCACGCGGATGCCAGGCGCGGTTCTCGGGATTCAGACGGCTGACTGCATCCCCGTTTTCTTTTGGGATCCCGAGCATCAAGCCGTGGGGATCGTTCATGCCGGATGGCGGGGTTTGTACTACGGTATCAACCAGAAAGCCGTCCAAGCATTCAGACAAAATTTTCTATCCCGACCCGCCCACCTGCAGGTTGCCATCGGCCCCAGCATACGCAAATGCTGTTATGAGGTTGGGGCGGAGTTTAAAGACTATTTTCCGAGGCACTTTGAGACTGTTGCCGGCACGCACGGGGAAACGATTCACGTCGACCTTGCGGCCGCCCTGAAGAGCGAGCTGATCAGCGAGGGTGTGGATCCCGCCCACATTCATGACAGCGGGTACTGCACTTCATGCCGCAACGATGCTTTCTTCTCCTATAGGCGGGAAAAGGAGACCCCGGAGAGAATCCTATCAGTCATGGCTCTGAAAAGCTGATGTTTTCCCCTGGATTGACCCGAGATTCCGGTTGCCACTCCTGATGCCCCTTGGTATAATTCGCCCTCATTTCAGCCTGCGTAGGGCTCAACAAGAGAGGTCAATTTTTTCATGCAAGCCAAAGAATTAAGAAAAGGAACGGCCGTCATCTATCAGAACGAGATTCATATCGTGACGGATTACCGTTTGGGCACACCCGGAAATCTGAGAAGCTTCGTCCAGGCATCGCTCAAGAACATCAAGACAGGACGTGTGATCTCCAATAAGTTCGCATCCGATGAGAACTTTGAACGAGCCATACTTGAGCCCAGAGACTGTCAATTCCTCTACAAAGATGAGCAGGGCTACCACTTCATGGATATGGAAAGTTATCACAATTTTCCCCTCAGCCCCGAGATCCTCGGGGAATTCAAAGAGTATTTGAAAGAGAACATGACCTTGAAGATAGCCTTTTATGACGGCAATCCAGTGACCGTTGATTTTCCCAAGGTTGTTACGCTGAAGGTGATTGAGTCACCGCCCTGGGTCAAGGGTGATTCGGTGTCCAATAACCTCAAGCCGGTTGTCTGCGAGACAGGTCTGAAGATTAATGTGCCGATTTTTATCGACGAAGGCACGATGATCAAGATCAACACCGAAACCGGTGAGTACACAGGCAGAGCCTGATCCTCGATTTACCGAAGAACACGGGCGATTAGCTCAGTTGGTTAGAGCACACGCTTCACATGCGTGGGGTCTCAGGTTCAAGTCCTGAATCGCCCATGTTTTTTTCATGATCCGTTGATAGATCGTCCTAAAAAAACCCCTTTTTTGCGGACGTGATAAGGTCGATGAAAGAGTCAAGCTCACCCTCACGATAAAAAGACCTCAAAAAATATGAAGCGCTTAAAGATAGAAAAACCAAAACCTGCGGAGCCCGAAAAGAAACTCGGGGGCGTCTCTCCTCAGCCTATCGTTTTCGGGCTCATTGCAATTTTTCTCCTGACGATTATCTTTTGGGGAGCTGCGAAGCTGTTTTTTTTCACACGTTCGGCGGCAAGGGGAGTTCCCGCGGAGATGCCTGGTCTTGAAATCGCAGCCGCCAGCGGCGAGGCTCAGGTTCTGGATTCAAGAAATGCTGTGTGGCTTCCGGCAGAGAGGGGAGCTCAGTTCAAGGTCGGGGATCTCTTCAAATCAGGAAAGGGATCTGAGGCTGATCTTATTCTGGGTGATAAAATCCGTCTGCGTATCAAGCAAAATTCAGAAATAAGCTGGGTGCCATGCCCGAGACACAACCCGGAATCAACGCTCTGTTTTAAGCTCAACAAAGGCAAGATCCTCGCTGCCACGCAGAGAGGGTTCAGCGGGGGAAAGCTTTCCGTCGAGACTCCTGGATGCAGCATGACGGCTCACAGCGGGTATTTCATTATGGAAAGCGATGGCCAAGCGGGCCGATCCGTTCTTGGGGTCATGCGCGGTCAAGCCGCGGTCAGTGATCCCTCAAACCCTCAGACAGCACCCCTCGGCGCCGGTGCCCTCCAAGTTGTTGATAGCATCAAGGGGAATTTTCCTGAAAGTCCTCGGGCTTTGACTCGCGACGAATGGGAATCGTTCAGTGAAATCTATGAGCTAACTGAAAAAAGCGCCGCAGAGGAAGCGGATCAGCTAAGCCTGTCCCGAGGAGCGGGATCGCTCTTCGAGTTCGTCATTGATCACGGCTCGTTTTTTACGCCGGATTTTGGTTTCGCCAGGCGGGATTTTTTCAAGGACCCAAGTTCAGAGACGCCCTTTCTGGAAATAGAGTATGACGTTTTTCCGACAGGGTCGTTGGCGGGAATGTACCTGAAAACGCGCGATCTGGACCTTGCTCAGTTTTCGCATTTAGAGTTTGAAATGAGACAATCACCTGAAGAACGCGCGCCCCAAGCGATGCGTATTGAGGTGAAGTCGAAAACGGGGGTTCTCCGGGCCTTTGCGGCCAAATTGCCCCGTCAGAACTGGGCCAAATTCTCATTTCCTCTGCAGGTCAAAAAGTCGACGCTCGCCACGGAAGTCACGATCGTCTTTCAGTATGAGCGGGTCGGCGAGTTTAAGAAGGGTGCCGTTCAGCTCAGAAATATCAATTTGATTCGCGCGCCCGATTCGTCAACGGTGCCGGTGCAAAACGCTGCGAACGCGCCATCCGCCCAAGAGACGAAGGAAGTCTTGCCGCTGGCGCCGCTGTCTCGATCGGAGATGCCAAAAGACCCAACCGAGGCGGTTTTGCCGGCCCAAGTCCAGACCGGCGGTCATGACGCGGCTGAAACTCCGGCGGCAGGCTGATTGCCGAGTCATTAGAAGGACGAGACGATCCGAAACGTCTGAACCTCAAGGCATTCTTCTTGACGGGACCTGCTCGAAAACGTATATTCACGGCTCTTTGCCGAGGTGGCGAAACTGGCAGACGCACTAGATTCAGGGTCTAGCGGGGGCAACCTCGTAGGGGTTCAAATCCCCTCCTCGGCACCATTTTCTCGTCACGGTTATTGATCAGTCTTCGCTTAAAAACAGCGCATCTTCCCGGTTGTGATTTATGGAATCCTCATCCATCCTGAACCGCAAAGCCAAGTATGATTTTTTTCTCCTCGAAAAGTTTGAGGCCGGCATCGCTCTCAGCGGCTGCGAGGTCAAATCGGTCCGGGAAGGAAAAGTTAATCTTCGCGACAGCTTTGTCCGGATCATCCGAGGGGAGGCGTTTCTTTTTAATTGCCACATCAGCCCCTACTCCAGGATACAGGGACACATCGAAATAGAAGCGGCCCGGTCCCGAAAACTGTTGCTCCACAAGAAGGAACTTGAGCGCTTGGCTGTTGAGAGCCTGCGCAAGGGGTATGCGATCGTCCCGGTTGCGATGTATTTCAAGCGCGGGCTGATCAAGGTTGAAATAGCACTGGCCCGGGGAAAAAAAATGGCCGATAAACGTGAAAGTATCAAACAGCGGATGCATGAGAAAGAATCCAGGGCGGCGATCGCCCGGCATTCCCGGAGGAAAGGCTAGGGATATGGCGCGTGCGTCACTTGTTCAAGAAATTTTGTTCGAAGTAAAAAATGAGACGGCTCTTCTGGGGCAGGTCACGAGCCTTCTGTCAGTTCACGGTGTCTCAATTCTTCACTTGTGCGCTTATTCGGTCGGAGGCAAAGGGATTCTACAGACGATCGTCGATAAGCCTGAGGATGCCAAGAAGGCCCTTACGCCCCTTATTTCTAATCTGACTCAAAAAGAGGTCGTTCTGGTCGAGTTTGAGAACAAAACCGGCACGCTTGCACCCGTGGCGAAGATTCTCGGGAATCACGGAATTTTCATCGATTCCGTCTATGGTACCAGTTCCGACGGTTTTAAAATCATCGGAATTTTCGATACCCGCGACAATGCAAGAGCTGTACAGGCCATTAATCAGGAGTCCGGTTCCCTCGGTAAATCCTGCTAAGCGGGATGATCCGAACGGTTGCTGACGCAGGATCGGCGTGATATAGTTATCTCGGCATTATTGATCTTTGATTTTTCGGGGGTGAACAGTTTCGACAGGGGATCGTGTTCTTCAGGGAGCATGCAGAGGTTGTCAGGCGGCCTCTCAAAAAACCTGGCAAACCATAAATGCTGACAACATCAGCTGGAACGAAAGAGTTTCTGGACCGGTGACGGTTCCGATGTCTTTCGCTCTTCCTATCGCTGCTTAATTGACAGCGACGTTACCGCGCCGACGCCCGTTGAGCGTACGTAACGACATTTAACGGGCTGCTCTTCCGGGTGCGCTGCCCGCTCGGAGGATAAGACTCAGGCAGATAGCCGCGAGGGATTTTGTTCATGGAAGACCGCGCCGGCTAACCAAAACATGAACTGAGCATGGAGAATCCTTTAGAGCTCATGTCCTGGACGAGGGTGCAATTCCCTCCACCTCCACCATTGAATAAAATTAAGGCGTTAGCGGCACCTCTGCTAGCGCCTTTTATTTACGGAGTCCCGGAAAAAAAATAGGCTGCCGGGAGATTTGATGACGCAAAAAGATTTTTATTCCATTCTCGGCGTGAGTGAATCGGCAGACGCTGAAACGATTAAGCGCGAATACCGTAAGCTGGCCGTCAAATATCATCCGGATAAGAATCCAAAAGACCGTAAGCGGGCGGAAGATAAGTTTAAAGAGATTTCCGAGGCCTATTACGTTCTCAGTGACGCCAAACGCCGAGCTGAGTATGACCAGATGCGCCGATTCGGGCCAGGAGGAGGCTTCCGTCCCGCCGGCGCGGCCAGCGGCGCCTATGGTTTTGATTACGAGGACTTGCTCAGGCAATTCAGTTCTCATGGAACTCGTCCCAGCGGCCGATACTCCAGTTTCGGAGATGTTTTCGAGGAGCTGTTCGGCGGGGCGGGGGGAGGATTCAGCTCATCCCACGTGCGAAGCGGAGCCTCTTCATCGGCGTCCAAAGCAGGAGCTGGAAGGCCTTCTGGGGATTTCTCCGACGCGGATGTCCGGGTTAACCTTAGGATTTCTACTCACAAGGCTCAAACCGGCGGTTCGGTGACGTTCAAGACGCCTGAGGGGGAAACGATTGCAGCGAAAATTCCGGCCGGAATAAAAGACGGACAAAAACTCAGGCTTGTTCGGCAAGGAAGACCCTGCGGAACGTGCCGTCATGAGGGTGATTTGATTCTGACTCTAAAAGTCGAGGCGCCATGAAAAAGAAACCCGCACCAGGCCGAGGCAAGAAAAACTACAGTTCCGGCAGCCCCCAGCTTGATAGAAAAATCATGTCTCTCATGGACGGAGGTAAATTTCATAACTCCGACCTATTGAGCGAGATGCTCCAGACCTGTTTCAAAGTCACCGAGGAAAACCCGGACCGCGGAGATGTGCGTCTCCTGAATACGACACTCAAAGAACTGCGCTATGCGTTCAAGGTTTTTCAGCCTTACCGGAACATACGAAAGGCCGCGGTTTTTGGATCGGCCAGAACTCCGAGAACATCGCCCGATTACAAACAAGCCCGCGATTTTGCCCGGGAGATGGTCAAGCACAAGTGGATGGTGATCACTGGGGCGTCGTCCGGGATTATGCATGCCGGAAACGAAGGGGCAGGCCGGGAAAACAGTTTCGGGGTCAACATTCGCCTGCCCTTCGAGCAGTCCGCCAATCCGGTCATTGCCGAAGATGAGAAGCTGATTAACTTTAAGTACTTTTTTACCCGCAAGCTGATTTTTATTCGGGAGTCTGACGCGACTGTTCTTTGCCCCGGCGGTTTCGGCACGCATGACGAGGGTTTTGAAACCATGACGCTGGTTCAAACGGGCAAGTCGACACCGCGGCCGATCATCTGCCTAGACCCCCCCGGAAGCCGTTACTGGAGTTCCTGGAAGCGCTGGCTCATGGAGCATCTCGGGAAGCGGGGGATGATCGACATGGATGATATCAATCTCATTGATTTTACGCATTCCGCGGAAGAAGCCGCCCGGATCATCACGGATTTTTACAGGAACTATCACTCGATGCGATACATACGTGATTTGCTCGTCATGAGGGTTAGAAGGCCTCTGCCCGGCAGAAAACTTGATCAGGTGAATCAGCGCTATAAAGCAATTCTGAAGCATGGGACGATTCAGCAGCACGAAAATCCTTTTGAAGAGGAAACCAACGAGCCTCATGATACGCAGTCGCTCACGAGAATTTCCTTCTATTTCAACCGCAGGCATTTCGCGAGGCTAAAGATGCTGATCGGTGAAATCAATGAGTATTAAGCTGAATTGAAACGTCAGGGCGATTAGCTCAGTTGGTTAGAGCATCTGCTTTACACGCAGGGGGTCTCAGGTTCGAATCCTGAATCGCCCAGGTTTTTTTTAGGAAAATCCCGCCGCCCGGGATGCGGGCGCACCTTCGCGAAATTACCAGCCGAAGCTATCCAAGCTGAAGTTTTTGCTTGTAGTTCAGCGATGAATAGATAGAATAATGCAACTTTTGAGGGCTCGTAGCTCAATTGGTTAGAGTACCGGACTGTCGATCCGGGTGTTGCGGGTTCAAGTCCCGTCGAGCCCGCCATTTTCTCTTCGATTTGAAACTTCCGCTGCATCCCGAGTCTTATCCGAAACCGGCGAAATCAAGTTCTCCGCCGGATACCACACCCCAAAAAAGTTCCAACCTGTCTCCCTATTAAGGATTGCGTCAAAAAAGCCGTAAATTGAGCACACTCGAAAACATCCGAAAAACCGGCTTTTTATTTCGGAGCGGGGGAGACTCGCCCAGCAGAAGGAGCTCATGGGGTATTTCAGGCAGCTCGGACTCGAAAAAGAACCCTTTTCAACAAGTCCCGACCCCGATTTTTTTTATTTAAGCAAAGAGCACGACGTCGCCCTGACGAATGTGCTGATTGAACTTTATTTGCGCCGGGGCCTGTCGGTCATTCTTGGGGATATCGGAACCGGAAAGACAACCCTGTCCCGGAAATTGATTCAATGCCTGACGGAGCGCGGCGATTTCGTCCTGAACATTCTCTTGGATCCCGTTTTCAAGAATGAAAGACATTTTCTTCATGATCTGATGCTGAATTTCGGCCGTGAAGCCCAGAAGATGGCGCCGTCAGCGGGGATGCGTGATTTGAGTGCGCTGGAGCTCAAGCGTATGCTTCAGAGATACCTTTACGAGCAATGTGTTGTCCGGAAGAAGACGGTTGTCGTTATCGTGGATGAAGCTCAGAAGCTCAGCCGCGCCTCGCTTGAAATGCTCCGTGTTATTCTTAACTATGAGACTAACGAAAGTAAGATGCTTCAGCTCGTTTTGCTTGGTCAAATGGAGCTCAGGCCGACGATTGCGGCGATGCCGAACTTCAGCGACCACATAAGCTTCAAATACCAGTTAAATCCCTTGAGCGCACAGGAAACAGCCGATCTGATCGATTTTAGGCTGCGCCGAGCGGGATATGAAG
>VFQY01000075.1 GCA_018883425.1 Candidatus Omnitrophota bacterium
CTCTCAGCCCCTGATCGCACCTTTGTACGAAGGTAAATCCCTTTCCGAAGTCCTAGCGGCTATGCTCGATGAACCCGCCGCGAAGAACTATGAACTCGTGCGCGGTTTCTGGAAAGAGCATCCCTGGACCGAAGGAGACTTCGACAAAGCCTGGAGACGCGCCCTTCACGAAGGCTTGGTTGCAGGCTCTGCCTTTAAACCAAAAGCTCTTTCTGTGAAGACAGCCTTTTCCGAAAACGACCTGAAGGGAATTTTTCCCGAGGCCGCGCAGGGTCTGGAAATCAACTTCCGGCCTGACCCCACTGTGTGGGACGGACGATTCTCAAACTACGGTTGGCTTCAGGAGCTTCCCAAACCGATCACGACTCTGACCTGGGACAACTCGCTTCAAATCAGTCCGGCAACGGCCGAAAAGCTCTCCCTTAAAAATGAGGACATGGCCGTTCTTGAAATCGGCGGCCGCTTCGTGCAGGGCCCCATCTGGATTAACCCAGGACAGGCCGAAGGTACGGTCACGGTTCATTTGGGATACGGCCGTTCCCGCGCGGGGAAAACAGGAAGCGGCCTGGGCTTCGATGCCTCTGCGATCCGCCGCTCTGACGCGCTTCATTCCATTGCGGGTGCGAAACTGACGGGGATCGGAACCCGGCATCGCCTGGCTGCGACCCAGCTGCATCACTCCATGGAAGGACGCGCCTTTGTACGGCATGCGACCTTGGATGAATTTCAAAAACATCCTGACTTCGCGCATCATCACGCTCACGGTCCGGCACACACAAGTCTTTACCCGAAACATCCTCAGAAGGGCGATTACGCCTGGGGCATGGCTGTAAATTTGAATGCCTGCACAGGCTGCAATGCCTGCGTGGCAGCTTGCCAATCGGAAAACAACATTCCGGTCGTGGGTAAGCACGAGGTGCTCATGGGCCGCGAAATGCACTGGATACGCATCGACCGCTATTACGAAGGCGGCACTGAGGAGCCTGAAATTCATCACCAGCCCGTCATGTGCATGCACTGCGAAAATGCCCCCTGCGAACCCGTTTGTCCTTTCGGTGCAACAGGTCACAGCGATGAAGGTCTGAACGAAATGACCTATAACCGTTGCGGCGGAACCAAGTACTGTGCAAATAACTGCCCTTACAAAGTTCGACGATTCAATTTTCTGGAATATACCGAGCGTAATTCTGAAACGCTCAAGATGCAGCGCAATCCCGATGTCACAGTCCGCGTCCGCGGCGTGATGGAAAAATGCACCTTCTGCGTTCAGCGCATCAACCATGCCCGCATTGACGCCAAGGTTGAAGGTCGGAAAATCGGGGACGGCGACGTGCGGACGGCTTGTCAGAGCGCGTGCCCCACGAATGCGATTGTTTTTGGGGACATCCTGGACCCCGAGAGCCAGGTCTCGAAATTAAAGGCCGCTCCCTTGAATTACGGTATCCTGACGGAACTCAACACCTTTCCGCGCCTCACCTATTTGGCGAAGGTGTCCAACCCGAATCCTAACTTGATTGAAAAGGCATCCCATGGCCACCACGCCTGATCCCAAACATGCCCTGAAGCCGGTCACCTACGTCGACCCCTCGCACACCTATGCAGGGATCAGCGATAAGATCACGGATATGGTGCTGAAGCGCCCCGTCGGTCAAGGCTGGCTCGCAGGCCTAGGTATCGGCGCTGCCGGCCTGTCCCTGCTGATCTGCGCTATCATGCTTGTTCTGATCAAGGGGGTCGGGGTTTGGGGAATCAATCAGCCTGTCGGCTGGGGTTTCGACATCATCAATTTCGTTTGGTGGATCGGAATCGGGCACGCCGGAACATTGATCTCGGCCATTCTGCTCCTTCTGAAACAGCAATGGCGGACGTCGATTAACCGATTTGCGGAAGCCATGACGCTTTTTGCTGTTGTCTGCGCGGGTCTTTTTCCGATTCTTCACTTGGGCCGTCATGCGGTTTTCTATTGGCTCTTCCCGTACCCGAACACCTTCGCTCTTTGGCCGCAGTTCAGAAGCCCGCTGCTTTGGGACGTTTTCGCGGTTTCAACTTATGCGACCGTTTCTCTTCTCTTTTGGTATGTCGGCCTCATTCCTGATCTGGCCACGATGCGCGACCGTGCGCAGAAGAAATTCGCCAAGATCGCCTACGGCATATTTGCACTCGGATGGCGCGGTTCCGCGGTTCACTGGTCGCGTTACGAGACCGCTTATCTTCTGCTTGCGGGGCTTGCCACACCGCTGGTGCTTTCCGTACACACGATCGTCGGTCTCGACTTCGCCGTGTCGGTGATTCCGGGGTGGCACGCGACGATTTTCCCTCCCTACTTTGTCGCGGGCGCCATTTTCGCCGGTTTCGCGATGGTTATCACGCTGGCCGTTCCGCTGAGGCATTTCTATGGAATGCATGACTTCATCACCATGAAGCACTTTGACAACATGGCGAAAGTCATTCTGGCGACAGGCTTGATGGTCTCTTACGGCTATTTCATGGAGGCTTTTTTCGGATGGTACAGTGCGAACACCTACGAGCGGTTCATGATCTGGAACCGCATGACGGGGCCGTATGCCCCGTTTTACTGGGCGCTGCTGGTTTGTAACTTTCTGGCTCCGCAGCTTTTCTGGTTCAAGAAGTGCCGAACGAATCTCCTGGTGCTTTTTGTCGTGTCGCAGTTCGTGAATGTCGGCATGTGGCTTGAGCGTTTTATCATCATCGTGACGAGCCTTCACAGGGACTATCTTCCTTCTTCCTGGAACATGTACTGGGGAACTTTTTGGGACTGGGCCACGTTTATCGGAACCATGGGCCTTTTCACGACCCTGTTTTTACTTTTCATCCGTTTGCTGCCCGCTATTTCGATGTTTGAAATGCAGATGCTGCTGAAGCAGACCCGCGATAAAGAAAAATCCGCCGGAGGAAAGCACTGACGCTTATGAGCACTCATACTGCTGAAACAGAAACGCTTTACGGTTTGATGGCGGAGTTTGACACTCCCGAGGCACTGACCCATGCCGTGGAAAAGGCCGTCTCGGCGGGTTACAAGAAGATGGATGCGTATTCCCCCTTTCCCGTCGAAGAGGTGATTCACGCGCTTGGCCTCGAGAAAAACTCTCTTCCCCTGAAGGTTCTTATCGGGGGCATCACGGGGTGCCTGACAGGTTTTGCCATGCAGTACTACGCCTCGGTGATTGATTACCCTTATGTTTACGGCGGCAAACCCTTCAACAGCTGGCCGGCTTTTATCCCGGTCTGTTTTGAAATGACGATTCTGTTCGCAGCATTCACGGCGGTTTTCGGGATGCTCGGCATGAACGGTCTGCCGAAGCCTTACCATCCGTTCTTCAACGTTGATCGTTTTTCGCAGTTTGCGAGCCGCGACAAGTTTTATCTTTGCATCGAATCCGAAGATCCTCTTTTCGATCTATCGAAAACAAAAGCCTTTCTGAATTCGCTTCAGCCTGCGGGGATTTTTGAGGTGGAGCCATGAGAAGTCCGAAACACATTGCGCTGGTCCTGGTTCTATCGGCTGCTGTTTTCTCGGGATGCGACCTCAGTATGCGGGATCAACCGCGTTACGACCCTCTTCAAAAAAGTTCTTTCTTTAAAGACGGGCAGGCGGCGCGTCCGCTCGTGGAAGGCACAGTCGCCCGGGGATCTCTGCGTGACAATGACTACTTTTACACCGGCAAGATCGGCGGGGCCGATGCCAAAGAATACCCGTTTCCCATCACGGAAGATGTACTTAAGCGCGGGCGGGAACGTTACAACATTTACTGCTCCGTCTGCCATGATCAGCGCGGCCAGGGCCAAGGCATGGTGGTGCAGCGCGGTTTCAAGCAGCCTAACTCCTTTCACATCGACCGTCTTCGCGAAGCCGCTCCGGGGTACTTTTTCGGAGTGATCACCAACGGCTTCGGAGCCATGAGCAACTACGCCGAGCAGATTCCTGTGCATGACCGCTGGGCAATCGCCGCTTACATTAAGGCTCTTCAGCTGAGCCAAAATGCCGACGCTGCCGATTTGACCGGCGAAGAAAAAAAGAAACTCGAGGAACCTGCCGTCACGGTTCCGGCAACGCCGTCAGGAGCAGCCCATGGTTAATCTGCAGGCCGATTCGGCCCTTCAGTCCAAACTCGCTTCGCTCAAGAGCAAGGCCTTGATCGCGGCCGCGGCCGGAATCATTTTATCGGCTGCGGGTCTGATGATCGACAAGACCTCCTTTGCATCTTCCTATCTTGTAGCCTTCCTGTTCTGGTTGGGCATCACGGTCGGATGCCTGCCGATCATCATGCTGCATCACTTGGCAGACGGCGGATGGGGCTATCCGCTCCGGCGCATTCTTGAAATCGTGGTCGGTCGTTTGCCTTTCATGGCCTTGGCTTTTATACCCGTCTATCTTCTGCTCCCTGTCCTTTACCCCTGGGCTCGCCCTGAGCTGATGGCTCATGACGCTCTGCTCCAGCAAAAAGGGGCTTACCTGAACGCTCCCGGCTACCTGACCCGGTCCGTGCTTTACTTCTCCATCTGGATGGCCTTTGCGTTCTTTCTGATTCGGGCCTCACGGACGTTTTCAAAAACTTTTTCAGACGGTCTGCGCGCGGCCCTTCAGCGGGTGAGCGGAGCGGGCATTATCATTTATGGACTTTCCTCAACATTCGCCTCGGTCGACTGGGGTATGTCGCTCGAGCCGCACTGGTTTTCTACGATCTACGGGGTGCTCTTCATCGCCGGGCAAACCCTGCTGGGTTTTGGTTTTGCCGTGGCCGTGATGGTGCTGCTCTCAAAAAGCGAACCGATACATTCCGTTCTTACGGCCAACCGTTCTCACGACATGGGTAAATTGTTTTTTGCCTTCATCATGTTTTGGGCTTACATTTCGCTGTCGCAGTTCATCATCATCTGGAACGGAAATATCGCAGAAGAAACGCCCTGGTACATCGTGCGGTTTTCCAAGGGCTGGGAAATTTTGAGCATTCTCCTTCCCTTCTGTCACTTCGTAATTCCATTTCTGCTTCTGCTCAGCCGCCAGCGTAAGCGGGATCCTTCCCGCCTGGTGCGCGTCGTAATTTTTGTCCTGGCTGTGCGCTGGTTCGATCTCAACTGGCTCATCAAACCTGCCTTGCACCCTGCAATCCACTTTCATTGGCTTGATTTGACCTGCTTTGCCGCCATCGGCGGGATTTGGCTCTACTTCTTCGTAGGCAGGCTCCAAAAGGAAAGTCTCGTGCTCGAGCACGACCCGATTCTGACGGGCGCAGAAACAAAGGACTCACACCATGGCTGAACCGCACGCAAAACACGGCGCCTCTGAGGGTTTTGAACAAACCGATGCAAAACCCAAACCTCTGCTCATTTTTACAGCAGTGCTCACAGTGATCTGTCTTGTCAGTTTTCTCCTCATGGCCCTCATGTTCCAATGGATGCGCGGCCTTGAAGAAGCTGCCGACGTGCCGACAGGTTATGTGCGCGACGACCGCTGGAAAGCGCCGGACGTTCAGCTGGAAGTTCATCCCTCCCGCCTCCGCGAACAGCTTGAAAAAAAGGAACGTGAGGAATTAACCACCTACGCATGGATCGATCAATCCGCAGGGAAAGTTCGCATCCCGGTGGAACGAGCGATTGAGCTGCTGGCCGCAAAAGGTTTGCCTCACCGCACAGACCTCGATCCCGCCCAGGAAGGATCGCCTTCACTGACGGAAAGCGGCGGCACGCAGAAATTCCACTACGGATCATCCTAAAACATTCCAGGAGAGAACGGCTTGTTAACCGGAAAGCGTTTCCAACCAAAATCGGCGGCACTCGCAGGGACACTCTCTCTGGCGGTTTTGTCATGGCTTCTTCCGATTGTCCCGGCCGCTTCGGCTCAGCCCGACACCCTTCAAACTCAGCAGGAGGTCTTCAAGAAGGTCGGAATTGATCAACGCCTGGATCAGCAGATTCCTTTGGATCTTTTATTCCGTGACGAAGCGGGAGCTGAGGTACGCCTCGGTGATCTGTTCAACGGCCGTCCTGTTTTGATCACGCCTGTTTACTACTCGTGCCCCATGCTCTGCAACCTCATTCTCAACGGCCTGGTCAAGGCCTTGAAAATCCTGAAGTTCACCCCGGGCCAAGACTTTGACATCATCACCTTTTCGATTAATCCGGAGGAAAAGCCCGATTTGGCTCGGGAAAAAAAGCAGAACTATCTGGCCGAGTACAAACGTCCGAAAGCGGCGCCGGGCTGGCACTTTCTCACGGGCGATCAAGCGTCGATTACGAAGCTCACGGAAGCTGTCGGTTTCCGCTATGCCTATGATCCCTCGATTAAGGAATACGCTCATGCAGCGGGCGTGATTGTCGCCACGCCTCAAGGCAAGCTTTCACACTATTTTTACGGCATTGAGTATTCCCCAAAAGACATCAGGCTCGCCCTTGTCGATGCAGCTCAGGGTAAAATCGGCGGAGTCATCGATCAATTTCTTCTGCTTTGCTATCATTACGACCCCTTGACGGGGAAATACGGCTTTGCCGTCATTGGTTTTTTGAGACTCTTCTGCGCTCTCACCGTGGCGGCCCTGGCGGCATTCATCATCCGCTCTCTCCTGAGCGAGCGAAAAAAAATGAAGGCGGGCGTTTAACATGAAAATACCTTTTTCTCCCGAACAGGCATCGACGATCGCCGGGAGCATTGACGCTATTTACCTCTACATTGTTGCCGTGACTATTTTCTTTACGGCCCTGATCTACGGCCTTGTAGCTGTTTTTGCGGTGCAATACCGCCGCAAATCGCCCGATGAGGTTCCGGGAGCTATCCATGGCCATAACGGCCTGGAAATCACGTGGACCGTCATTCCCCTCATTATTTCCATGACGATGTTCATCTGGGGCACCGTCGTGTTCTTTCACTACGCGCGGCCGCCCAAAGACGCTCAGGAGATCTTCGTCGTCGGAAAACAATGGATGTGGAAAATTCAGCACCCCTCAGGCAAGCGGGAGATCAACGAACTCCACGTTCCGATCAACAAGCCCGTGCGTCTCAAGATGACTTCTGAAGATGTTCTGCACAGTTTTTATATTCCGGCTTTCCGCGTCAAGATGGATGTGATACCGGGACGCTACTCAAGTCTCTGGTTTGAAGCGACGCGTCTAGGGTCGTATCACCTTTTCTGTACAGAATATTGCGGGACACAGCATTCGGGCATGATCGGTAAAGTTCATGTCCTTTCTCAGGAAGACTATCAGAAGTGGCTTGAGACAGGATCTGCCGCGAACACCCCGGTTCCGGTATCGGGACAGGAACTCTTCAAGACGCTCAATTGCGCGACCTGCCACAACTCAGGCTCGGGAGCACTGGGTCCCAATCTTAACGGCATTTACGGCAAGCCGGTTCAGCTGGCTGACGGAAGCACTGTCACCGCAGACGACAAATACATACGCCGATCCATTCTCAAACCGGCCGATCAGGTAGTGGCGGGTTATGCCGCTCTCATGCCGTCGTATCAGGGTCAGGTGAATGAAGAGCAGATCATGCAGCTGATTGAATACATCAAGGGACTGAAGGAAACTTCGGCGCCGGCCCCGGCTTCTGCTACTGAAGTCTAAGCCGGATTTTCAGGCGGGTATGAAGAAAGTTTACCGGGACATACGGGCTGTCTCATTTTGGAGAAGATTTTATGAACTCTAGCGGCAAAAAAACAAATTATCTCAATGCCTCCCACACGCTATCCTCCTGGTTTCTGACCGTGGATCATAAGCGGATCGCTATCCTTTATCTCATCACCATCAGCATCTTCTTTTTCATCGGCGGTCTTTTTGCGGCTCTCATACGCCTTGAACTCCTCACACCCGCCGGCGATCTTTTTAAGTCCGACGAATACAACAAACTCTTTACGCTTCACGGCATCGTGATGATCTTTTTCTTTTTGATTCCCTCGGTTCCGGCCGTTCTCGGAAACTTTCTCATCCCCATTATGATTGGCGCTAAAGATCTGGCATTCCCGCGAATCAACCTTCTGAGCTGGTATATTTATGTCATCGGAGCCACTCTTGCGACGCTTGCCATCATGGTCGGGGGCGTCGACACAGGCTGGACCTTTTACACGCCTTACAGCACGGTGTACTCCAACGGCGCCGTAGCCCTGACCATCGTGGGCGCATTCATCACAGGCTTTTCTTCGATCCTCACAGGCCTCAATTTTCTGGTCACGATTCATAAAATGCGCGCTCCGGGCATGACCTGGTTCCGCCTGCCGCTTTTCGTCTGGGCCCACTATGCCACCAGCCTGATCATGGTTCTTGCGACACCGGTTCTTGCGTCAGCGCTCTTCCTGCTCTTTCTCGAAAGAGTTTTTCACATCGGCATCTTTAACCCCGCCCTCGGCGGAGACCCTGTTCTTTTTCAGCACCTGTTCTGGTTTTATTCGCATCCGGCGGTCTACATCATGATTCTGCCCAGTATGGGTGTCATGAGCGAGCTGTTCGCTGCTTTTTCCCGGAAGCGTATTTTCGGCTACGAATTCGTTGCCTGCTCCAGCCTCGCCATCGCGATCCTTGGATTTTTCGTCTGGGGTCATCACATGTTTGTTTCAGGTCAATCCATGTACGCGGGCATGGTCTTTTCAGTTCTCAGTTTTCTTGTGGCGATTCCCTCAGCGGTCAAAGCCTTCAACTGGTCGGCGACGCTCTACAAGGGCTCGATTTCATATGAGACCCCCATGCTTTACGCTTTCGGCTTCATCGGTCTTTTCACCATCGGGGGATTGACAGGTCTCTTCCTCTCGACCATGGCCGTAGACGTTCATGTGCATGACACCTACTTCGTCGTCGCTCACTTTCATTACATTATGGTAGGAGGCGTCTTGATGGGCTATCTCGGAGGTCTTCACTACTGGTGGCCGAAGATCACCGGCCGTCTGTACCCCGAGGCATGGGCAAAGCTTTCAGCCCTGCTCGTCTTCGTGGGCTTTAATCTGACGTTCTTTCCGCAGTTCCTGCTGGGCTACATGGGGATGCCGCGGCGATACCATATGTACCCGGAAGAATTTCAAGTGCTGAACGTCTGCTCCAGTTTAGGGGCGTCCGTACTAGGAATCGGGTACTTCCTTCCGCTCGTCTATTTTCTCTGGTCCCTAAAATTCGGGAAAGAGTCGCCCGCGAATCCTTGGGGCGCAAAGGGGCTGGAATGGGAAATCCAGTCACCTCCCACAACGCACAACTTTGACGAAATCCCGGTGGTGACCGAAGAGGCTTACGCTTACGCGAAAGAGGACGGGAAACATCATGGCTAAAACCTCCGATAAGAAATCTCCGCTCCAGCATCACTTCGTTCATCTCAACCAGCAGTACGATGCTTCTCAGATGGGCATGTGGGCATTCCTCATCACCGAAATTCTTTTTTTCGGCGCCCTCTTTACGGCCTACATCGTCTACCGGCTGATGTACCCCGCAGCCTTCGGCGCGGCGAGCAGTCACCTGGATATCACTCTTGGCGCATTCAATACCGCTGTGCTTATTGCAAGCTCACTGACGATGGCGCTTGCCGTTCATGCGGGCCATACGGGCAGCACCCGCGGTATCATCAAAAATCTGATTTGGACCATCGTTCTGGGCAGTGTCTTTCTGGGCGTCAAAGCCATTGAGTATTCTCACAAGTTTCATGAACACCTTGTTCCCGGTCCATCGTTTTCTTTTCCCCTCTACCCGGGCGCAGGATCTGAGCTGTTTTTCTCGCTTTACTTCGCGATGACGGGTTTGCACGCGTTTCACATGGTCATCGGAATCATCGGTCTCTTTATTCTTATCGGAATGGCAGCAAAGGGACGTTTTAACCAGGAGTATTCAACGCCCGTCGAAATGATGGGGCTTTACTGGCACTTTGTGGACATCGTCTGGATCTTTCTTTTCCCGCTTCTTTACCTTGTGCTGAGGCACCATTGATATGAGTCACACTGTCGATTCGCTCAAAACCTACTACCTCATTTTTTTAGCTCTGATGGTTCTGACCGCGGTGACCGTGGGGGCTGCCTTTATTGACTTCGGACCTCTTAATATCTCTATCGCGATGGCGATCGCCATTTTGAAGGGCTGTCTGGTGCTGTGGTTTTTCATGCACGTTCGTCACGGTAATCCGCTTCTGAAAATCTTCGCCGTTGCCGGGTTTTTGTGGCTGGTCATTCTCGTTGCCTTCACTCTTCAGGACTACGTGACGCGTCCTTGGCAGGATTTTGAAGCTAATCAGCGGTGGATCAAACACCAGGCCACGCACTTTGAAGCCCGCGCCGCCCTTCCGGGGAATGCTTCTCACGGATCAGCACACTAACTTTCAGAAGGGCGCTGCCGAATCGGGCGTCTCTCTCGGGAAATTCTTAATCGCCCCGGACTGGACTGACTCGGAGCGGTGCCGATCGAAAAATAAGCGCCGAGAAGACCGCCGAGAGCCCCGTCAGCACGCCGATCCCTGCAAGGAGAACGGCGTAACTTCCTCCCCCGTCCAGAAAGAGCCCCATCAGAAAAGGCGCGGCCGCGGTGGCCATCACCACGATCGAACTCTGATAGCCGCGGATCGTTCCTAGGCTTTCGGTGCCGAAAACCTCGGCCATCACCGCGCTTGAGACAGAGACGCTTAGCCCCATCGTGAGTCCGGCACCGCCGAGGTAGAAATACACCCAGAAAATCTCGTGCCCCATCACAAGAGGCAGGATCGCAACGGCGAGAGGCACAGGAATCCAGGGGAATACCGATCGGGCGGAAAAACGGTCAATCACACTGCCCGCGGCCAGCGAACTCAGCGCTCTCGCGGCGGCATAGAGAACGAAACCGGCCGAAACCGCGTGCAAATCCCAGTCTTTCCAGTCCATTAAACTCGTCTGATGGAAGAAAAGCCCTGTCAAAAAAGCCGGCGGAACGACCATAGGCATCTGAAGAAGATAAAAACGCCTGTCCGTTAAGATATCGCCCATCGTCCAGCGCACTGCCGAGGAAGGCCGTTTCCAATTCTTGACATCGCTTTCCCGGGCAGGCTGTCCCTTCATGAGAAGACTGATTCCTTTGTCCGAGTGGCGTCTCAGCAGCAGGATGACGGCCGGCGAAAAGAAAACGAGTAAAAGCGCACCGAGAAGCACCCAGCCGGAACGCCAGCCGAATTCATGTATCCAAAAAGCGATGATAAACGGAAAAATGGCTTCGCTCAGAGGATATCCAAGGCTCGCGATTCCGAGAGCTTGGCCACGGAAGGCACCGAACATGCGTGCCATCGCAGTGCTTGAAATCATGGTCAGCGTGCCTTGCCCAAGGTTTCGAATCAGCAGAAAGCCGATAAAAACGCTCAGCACCCCCGAGCTTGCCGCCAAAACGAAACAGGCATTGAGCCTTGATCGCCAAAGGACCAAGCCGGTCAAAGGCGACGGGGAACATCAGAAAACAAACTCTCCCGTCACCCCGCCCCGGCCCTACCGGGTCGGGGTATTCATTCACGGGGTCAGGTAAGCCC
>VFQY01000076.1 GCA_018883425.1 Candidatus Omnitrophota bacterium
GTCATAAGTGTAGGAGATTCCTTCACGGCTCAGCTCCTCATCCGAGACCTTAAAACGGGGCTCTGAGGCAGCTGCCAATTTAACCATCTCGAACCTGTGTTTCGAAGAAGCTCGGTCAGAACTGCTGACTTTGTGAGGCGGAATGGATGCGGGAACAAACCAAATTTCATCGAGCCCATACTGATTCTGGGCTGCTCGTGCGAGTTCAAGGTGCCCATTGTGGATGGGATCAAACGTCCCTCCCAAAACCCCGATTTTCATCGTCTTCTCTCGCGCCTTACTTTCTGATCTGACCGCTGCCCGTAACGACATATTTGTAGGAGGTGAGCCCCTCCAGCCCCATAGGTCCGCGGGCATGAATCTTGTCCGTCGATATGCCGATTTCCGCTCCCAGACCATACTCGAATCCGTCTGCAAAGCGCGTAGATGCATTCACCATAACCGAGGATGCATCCACATTCTGCACAAAGAAATCCGCATTTTGTTTATTCCGAGTCACGATCGATTCTGTGTGTCCTGACCCATAGCGGCTAATGTGATCCACGGCGTCACGGACATCACGCACAATTTTCATCGAAAAAATCTTATCGAGATACTCATGTCCGAAGTCCTCGGGCCGCGCCTTCTTCGCCCAGGGCCAGAAGCGCCGGGAGGCCTCATCAGCGCGCACCTCACAGCGGCCTTTGATCAACTTTTCAAGTTCAGGAAGAAAACGAGCTGCTGCTTTCCGGCTTACCAGAAGGGTTTCCATCGCGTTGCAAACACCCGGGCGCTGGAGTTTCGCGTTGTGCACGATTGCCGCGGCTTTCCGCACGTCAGCATTGTCATCGATATAAACATGGCAAATCCCCTGATAATGTTTAATGACGGGGATTCTCGATTGAGCCACGACCTTCTCGATTAGAGAATGCCCGCCGCGAGGGATCACCAGCTGAATGTCTTTTTCGCGGGTTAACAGGAAATCCACGGCCTCGCGATGCGCCGTTTCAAGCACATAGACCGCATGCTCCGGGACTCGCTGTTTTTTCAAAGCTCTCTTGAAAATAGATGCCATCGCCTGGTTGGTGTAAAAAGCTTCCCTCCCGCCCCTCAGGACAGCGGCATTCCCGCTTTTGATACAAAGCGAAGCACATTCTGCCGTGACGTTGGGACGGGCCTCATAAATAATCAAAATGACACCGATAGGCACTGTCACCCTTTTGACCTCAAGTCCGTTAGGACGAACAGTCCTGCTCAGAATCTTTCCGACGGGATCCTGTAAAGAAGCCACGGCGTCGACCGATGCCGCAATCTGCTGAATTCTTTCCGCGGATAATGTCAGACGATCCATCATAGCCGACGACAGTTTCTGCGACCGTGCGTAATCGAGGTCTTTGCGGTTAGCCGCGAGAAGCTCTTTTTCGTACTTACGGATTCCCGAGGCAGCTTCTCTCAAAATGAGATTCTTTTGCGCATTTGTCAGAAGCGCGGTGACCCGAGAGGCATCGCGCACCCGGCCAAGGGCCTGCGTCAGCTTTCTCTCGGCGATTTTCGAGAATTGAGTTTCCATTTTCATTCCCATATCACCAGGTCGTTTCGGTGAATAACTTCCGCCTGCGTTTTGTAACCGAGTGCTGAGGCAATATCTTCGGTTTGTTTTCCGACAAGACGGGCAAGCTCCGCATTCGAGAAACGCGTTACCCCCCGCCCGAAAACCCTTCCGTCTCCGGTCTCAAGTTCGACCACCTGGCCTTTTTCGAAATTCCCACGAAAAGCCACGATACCGCGAGGCAGTAAACTGACGCGCTGAGAGGCAAGTTTCTGAAAAGCTCCTTCGTCAACAATGACTGTGCCTTTTCTGGGCGCCGAAAAAGAGATCCACATTTGCCTGGCACTCGGCTTTGCTCTGGCGGGAATAAAAAGAGTCCCGGTATCCTGACCATGGAGCGCAGCCTGAATTTCTCCGGGCCTGTGACCGTTAACGATCAGCATCGGAATCCCGAGATTCATCGCCGTTACGGCTGCGTTAAGTTTCGCCGTCATTCCCCCAACGGTTTTCTCCTTGCGGCCGTCTTTGACATGTTTGACCAGTTCCTCCCGGATTTCCCGGATCGATGAAACCGTGCGAACCCTGGACCCATCATTGAGGTAAAAACCGTCGACATCCGAGAGGATGATGAGAAGGTCGGCCGAGACCAGGTGCGCTACATGCACGGAAAGCCGGTCATTGTCTCCGAAAGCGATTTCTTCTGTCGAAACCGTATCGTTTTCATTGACGATCGGCAGGACCTTCATTTTAAGAATTTCTGCCATCGCTCCGCCGGCCCGGAGAAACCGGTCCCTATCCTCAAGGCCGTCGCGCGTCAGAAGAATCTGAGCTGTGTGGACTCCCCTCTTGCTGAAGAACTGCTCGTAGGCATGCATCAGCTTACCTTGACCTATGGCCGCGCAAGCCTGCAGCTGGGCCATCCGCTTGGGCCGTTTCTTAAAAGCTGTGACTTCCATCCCCAAACCGATCGCTCCGGAACTAACCAGAATCGCCTCGCGTTTTTCAGAGCGTAAAGCGAGAATCTGATCTCCCAGACGGGACATGTGCGAGGGAGAAAACCGGCCGTCCTTTCCGGTCAAGATACTGGTCCCGGCTTTGATGACGATTCGTCGGCAGTCTTTTAGAAATTCATGCATGGGCATCGTTCAGCAAAACTTCTCTGAAGTAGAGTTTTAATTTCTCGAGACTTTTCTTGTCTTCTGAGGACACGCTGAGTGCGGGAAACGGAAGCTTAAACTTCTTCTTTTTCATCACGGCGACGGCTTCTTTTAAATCCATTTTAGTGAAAAGCACAGCGCTGGGTATCTCCAAGAACTGAGGATTAAACTCGCTGACGATTTTTCGGAGCATCTGAAAAGACTTCGCCGGAGATTCCGAAAAGGGACTTAGCGGATCAATCACATAAAACACAAAACGAGCGTCCTCGAGATGGATGAGGAAATCCATACCTACGCCGCGTCCTTCGAGGGACCCCGCGTAAAGTGAGGGGAATTCACACAAGGTTACTTGTTCATAATCAGAAAGTTTACAAACACCAACTTCCGGAGATTGCGTCGTAAAGGGATACGCTTCGGTTTTCAAGTGTGTGTGCGTCAGGGCGTTCATGAGAGTGGACTTTCCCGAGTTCGGCAAACCCACGAAAAAGGCGTCGGCTCTCAGCCTGTACCTCAATTCCAAATCCAGAAGCTGGCCAGGCTCACCCGTTGAAACTTTTTTGCCGCCTTGGTTGCCGACGCCGCCCCGTCCGCCGGGAACAACAACGACTTCATCCCCAGCCTGAACAAGATGCCGGATGAGCAGATTCTTCTCGCGGTCAAACAGGCGTGTGCCGACCGGGACAAGAACAAGCGTATCTTTCCCATTACGTCCCCTGCACTTATTGGGGCCACCGTGCACTCCGGTCTCTGCCACGATATGCTGACGGAACTTGAAACTGCTGATTCCAGGTGCGTGTTCGTCGGCCCGGAAGACGATACTTCCGCCTCGGCCGCCGTCTCCGCCGTTAGGAACAGCTTTTCTGTCGGTCCGATGGTTGTAGCTTTCGCAGCCGTTTCCGCCGCTTCCGGACTGGACGGTCAAATGAATGTGATCAGAGACAAGCACGAATCCCCCAAAAACAACAAAGGCTAAAAAGTCATTTCGACTTTTTAGCCTCTGCGGTTGCTTTTAAAGCGGCAACTTTATTTCGCTGCCGGAAGAATATTGACTGTCCGGTTCGTCTTAAACTCCACGATTCCGTCTTTCTTGGCGAACAGCGTAAAATCATTTCCCCGTCCGACGGCAATGCCCGCCCGAAAACGATTTCCGCGCTGCCGCACGATAATGCTGCCCGCCGTTACAAACTGACCGCCGAAGGCTTTCACGCCAAGACGCTGCGCGTGTGAATCACGGCCGTTGGTTGTACTTCCCTGGCTTTTTGTATGTGCCATTGTAGTGACTCCTTAAAAAGATTTAAAACTTGATTTCCTTGACACGCAAACGAGTGTATGTTTGCCGATGTCCCTTCATATTGCGGGAGGCTTTTCGGCGGCGGAACTTATAGGTGATGACCTTCTTTCCCTTCATGTTGCCGAGGATCTCACAGACCACTTTGGCGCCGCTAATCACCGGCTCGCCTATTTTGAAATCCGTTCCATCTTTGGCAAAGAGAACCTGGGTCAGATCAATTTCCTTTTGGTTTTCATCAAACTCGAGTTTTTCCACCTCGAGCACAGCTTCGGGTTCAACCCAGTATTGTTTGGAACCCGTTTCAACGATCGCATATTTCGACATATCAGAAGGTCCTGCCTTTGTGGAGATTATTTGAACAGCTTGATTGACCTTGGGCAACTTCTCTGAGAAGCGGAGATTATAAAAAAAGCTCTCGCTTCTGTCAATCCCGTTTTCCGGAAGTTCCTCAAACGCCTGTCCAAGCTCGACTTAGAGGGTTTTCGCCCCTCCTAACTCATCGAGGCGGCGGTGCCGAAGAGCCGGAAGACGCTTGCGGATAACTGCCTGACTCCGCAAGCAGAGATCGGCCCAGATCACCTCGTCACCCGACCGCCCAGCGGAGGACAAGATTTTGCCCCAGGGATCCACGATTAAACTGCTTCCGAAACTTCGGACCCCGCTGGCCGGGTTCGTCCCTGATTGCGCCGGCGCCACAACAAAGCACTGATTCTCGATCGCCCTAGCCCGAAGAAGGGTCTCCCAATGGGCTTCGCCGGTCTCATAGGTGAAATTGGCCGGTACGAACAGTAGCTTGGCCCCCTCGCGCGAAAGTTTCCGATAAAGTTCAGGAAAGCGGAGGTCATAACAAATACTTAGACCGCAGCCAATCCCGCGTACTTTGACCATGCGGGTTAGAGTGCCTGCGGCAATGCGGGATGATTCACGCACCTTCACTTTATTTGCGAGAACAGCATCAAACAAATGAATCTTCCGGTAGACCGCAGAGATTCGGCCTGATGCCGCAACCCAATACGAGGTATTGTAGAATTTACCCGCCTGTTCGGACTTCTCCAAGAGACTCCCAAGAAGAAGATGTGTCCTGCTTTTGCGGGCCAGTCCCTTGAACCAGGTCAGAATATCGGGGGTTTTGTCCGCAGCCGCGGTCAATGAAACGCCATCCCCTCCCCGCCATGCAAAATTTTCCGCCAAGGCAACAATGTGAGGGCGCTTAGAGAGCGCTTCGCCGACCATGCCGCGGAGTGTACCGAGATTTTTTTCTACGGATTCTCCGGCACTATTCTGAATGCATGCAACCCGAAGGACTCCGCCCCTCAAGGGAGGCGTTTTCATGAGGGCGCGCCGGGGCTGCTTTTCCAATCATTCAGAGTCCAGTCGAAAACCGCGTACTTGATTTTGTAGCGGCGCTCCTCCAGGTATTCAATCTTGGCCCGGTCGTCGAGGTAGTAGGCGAGGAATGCAAGAACAGAATTCTCTTCGACGGAGTATTTGTCATCCTCATCGCGAAACCCGAAGTCGAGCTTAAAATCCCCCGCATACCACTTAAAAATTCTCGAGATTGTTAAATGCTTCTTTCCGGGCTGAATGGGGTTTCTTAACGGGTCATTGACAAAGTCCCGGGCGGCCAAATAGAGCTGTCCTTCCACCCGGGGACCGGTGAAAGCTTCGCGCCGGAGCATAGGCGCGCTTTTAGCGCCTGAGGAGAGAACCGTCTGAATCTTTTCATCGCGAAACTGCCCGACAAGATGAACCTGTCTCAGCTGATTAAGACTGAGATTTTTACCCCCGAGTTTCACCGCGGGAAGATCCCAGACGCCGGGAATTTCATTAAGCGTCTTGATCGGGTAGTGTTTCGTCACGATCTCGATGACGGCCGCGTTGAACAGGTTAACGAGAAGCGCGAGCCTTTCTTCTCGAGGCCATGCGGAAAAATCTTCAGCGATAACGGACTCCGCGGCAGCAAGATATTGGCGCAGGGTCTCCGGTTCGCGCTGAACGCGCGCGTAGTCGACCTCGCCGGCTTCATTGACATAAGTTTTCAGAAATTGATCCCAGAGAGAATGATCAAAAGGGATCTGCTGGGCCGGCAAGGTCTGGGGCAGGAGAAAAAGAGAAAGCAGAGCGAGCGCAGCGCAAAACCGGGGCATCCTGAACATCCTGATCAAAAACGTATCCCATACTTTCGGAGGAAATCAAGATCACTTTCGGTGAGATCTGTTGAGAACTCCTCGCTGCCCCGCACCTCATCAGCGGATTGGGCATCGTAGATATCTTCTAACTCATCCATTTCTTCCGGGGTCAGAGGTATCAGAGGAAAAATGAAAACGTTCATATTAATTTCCGCGGGGGCACTTCCCTCGCCGGATTCCTTGAGTTTGTCGGAGATCGGGTGGCTTCGAAGAAGCCTCTTCAGCATTTGAATAAATTTTTTGATGTCCTGATTGAAATCGGGTTCCGAATTCATGTCTCTCACGACCTCTCGTTAAGCATCGCCGCCCAAAGCCGGCTTTAGTGTGCGTACTTCAGGGCATCCTCAAGGGATGGCAAAGTGAAGCCATAATAGAGAATTTTCCTATCCTTATCAAGCATCACAGCGGCCGGTAGGCCCGAAACCCCATAGGCCGATGCAGCCGCCGAAGTTTGATCGAGAACAACCTCATAATTGATCCCATTCTCAGCGATCACAGCCTCCATAGGCTGACGGGATTCTCCAACGTGAACTGCCAGGATGGAGAATTCCTGATGGTGCTTTTGCTGCCACTGTCTAAGCGTCGGAATTTCTTGAAGGCACGGCGGACACCACTCCGCCCAAAAGACCAGAAGCACCGGCCCTTTCTTTGTCCACGATTCCAGACGGACAGTTTTGCCGGGGTTGGAAACCGACGGAAGTTCAAAAGCAGGTCCCGTCTCCAAGTCCATGCGGGCACCCGTTTTTCGGAGCGCGCTATCCTTAGTGTAAAAAACCGCAGCCGCAAGGACAAGCGCGGCTGCCGTCAAAATCCAAAGGGACTTGCTAGACCCGGAAAGCCTCATACATGCTCAAGAAACTCCTGAGCGGCAAGAGCGGCCTCGCAGCCTTCTCCGCATGCTGCGACAAGCTGTTTCGTCGCACCAGCCCTGATCTCACCCGCAGCAAAAACTCCGGGAACGTTCGTCTTCACAGATCCATCACTCTTCACATACCCTTTTTCATCCAAATCGACAAATCCTTTTAGGAAGGCTGAATTCGGATCGTGTCCGATAAAAATGAAAACTCCGTCCACGGGAAATTCGGACTCATGGCCCGATTTGAGGTTCTTTAACTGAGCTCTCTGGACTTTCCCCTGTCCCTCGATTTTTTCGACCGCGGTATCCCAGATAAAGTCTATTTTGGGATTCTCTTTGGCTCTTTGCTGAAGAATCGGGCTGGCACGCAGCTTGTCACGGCGATGAACCACGGTGACTCGCGTCGCGAAACGCGTTAAAAAAATACCCTCTTGTAAGGCTGAGTCTCCCCCTCCGACAACGAGAACGTTTTTGCCTTTGAAGAAAGCTCCGTCGCATGTCGCACAGTAGGAAACCCCCTTTCCCGTCAACTCCCTTTCACCCGGAACCCCAAGCATTCTGAAAGAAGCGCCTGTAGCAAGAATCACCGAGTCGGCCCGAAATTCGCCTCCCGCAGTTTCCAAGCTAAATCCCCCTTGGGAAGCGGATAATATTTTCTTAACCTCTTGATATTCAATCACCGTTCCGTATTTTTTGGCCTGCTCCTCCATTTTCATCGCGATATCTGGACCTAGAACCCCCTCGGGGAATCCTGGATAGTTCTCAACCAAGTCCGTCACGGCAATCTGTCCTCCGGGAGTCAATTTCTCGAATAGAACCGTCGAAAGATTAGCCCGTGAAGTATAGAGAGACGCCGTAAGCCCGGCGCCGCCGCCGCCTAAAATTGCCACTTGAAATTTTTTCATAAAAGAACCTTTCTCTTGAACATTAAACGGGAAGGATTTTTTATAACTGAGGGCCTAAATCTCCTGAACTCCTGCCAGAGAAACAACGTCTTCCGAGGCAAAAATCGGAGCGCCCGTTCTCAGGGCAAGGGCAACGCTGTCAGAGGGTCGGGCATCAACGGTGATTTCCTCGCCGCCGCCCTCTCTCTTGAGAACGAGCTTGGCATAGAAAGTCTGCTGTTCCAGCTTGTCGATCGTAATCCGGATTAACCGGGCTCCTAACTTCTCGATGATCTGAACCATGAGGTCATGCGCAAGCGGCCTGGGAGGAACAACTCCGCTCAATTTGAGTTTGATGGCGTTGACTTCGGGCATCCCGATCACGACAGGAAGAAAGCGGCTGCCCTGCTTTTCGCGCAGAATAATCACCTGCTCGTTGCGGGTTTCATCCACCTTGATCTTGCTGAGCACAAGCTCAATCATGAGGCGCTGATTCTTTTTTAGATGCAGCCGCCTGGCCGGCAGAGACAGTTTCATGCTTCGATCCGCGCGCAGAAACCGCTGTCTTTTCTTTCTTCACCTGCTCCAAAAGATGCCTTTGCGCCTGCTTGCCTTCGACAATTTCTTTTTCCAAAAACTCCTGCTGGGCCAGGATCTGACGCATGGTCTCCTCTCTCTGACGGATCTCTGTTTCCACCCGCGTCTGATCCTCGACAAGACGTTTGAGTTTCTCTTCCCGCTCTGCCAGTTGAGCCATGACTTGGTTGCGTTTCAGCAAAGCTTCCCGCTGTTCCATTTGAAAGGTCATGTCTTTAATTTGCCGACGGAGGCCCTCAATTTCCCTATCTTTCGACTCAGCTGTCTTGGTTTTCTCCGTAAGAACCTGCTCGAGCCGCGAAACGGATTCTTCCTGCTCGCGGCAGAGAACCAAGAGCTCCTCAGCTTTTAATTCGGCGGTCTCGGCGCGGCTGAGGGTCTCCTGATAGGCTCTTTTTAGTGAATCCCTCTCGAGAGCGGCGATATCCAGCAGGCGATTTTTTTCGGCAATTTCAGTTTCTTTTTCGAGGCAAGCCCGGCGCACAGCCGCCAATTCAGCCTGAGCCGCGGTTAAGCCGGATTCGGCTATTCGAAGTCTATTTTCAGCAGCGGAGGTCTTCACCGAATCCTCTTCCAACACCGCCCGCAATTTGCGCTGATCAGCTTCTAAATCCGCGATCCTCTGCTGAGCCCTCACAAAAGCCTGCTTTTCAGAATCATGCTGAGCAAGGATGCCTTCGTATTTGCGTATTAAAGCCTCGCCTTGACTGCGGGTCTCTTCTTCTTGCCTTTTCCGCTCCTCGAAGGTCTGCAGAATCCTCTGTTTTTCCTCGCCGATTCTTCTCAGTTCTTCAGTGAGTTCAGAAGACACCCGAGTCCTGGACTCAAGTTCTCTCTGCAGATCTTTCAAGCGGATTTCCAGGAATTCTTTTTGACCTCGGGCCTCTGTCAGAGATTTGTGGAGAGCGGCCTCGTGAATCTTCCTGTTCTCAACCTCTTCCTGACGGCTCATTTCGAGAGCGCTGTTGCTGCTTGTCAAAGTCTGGAGGCGGCTTTCGAGGGCGGACATCGAGGTCTTTAGCCGTTCAGCATCTTCCAAGCGGCTCTGCAGAGCCAAGGCTTGAGACTTGTGCTCTTCGATAGCCGAAAGAAGAAAGCCCTCACGCTGCTTCATCTGCCGCGACTGTTCCTCGAGAACCGCGTTTTTCTTCCGCTCTTCCTCAAGTTCACGGACAGACTCGTTCAAACGCTGCTCGCGAACCCTGATCTCTTCGAGGTCTTGCGGTCTTTGAGTCTTTTGCTCGGTGAGTGCCTTCTGTAAACTCGCCTCGAGGATCTGATTCTTCTCAAACAGCGCTCTGGCTTTGTCTTCAAGAGACTTCAGTTTGCCGCGGGAATCTTGACTATCCCTCGTTGAAGCGGCCACTTTCTCCTCAAAAAAAGCCCGGGCCTGCCGGTATTCCTCGCGAAGAGCCTCGTGTTTTTCCTGAAGGCTTTTAATCAGCGCCTGCTGATCTTTCAGAGATTGATCACGGCCCGAATCATGGCGAGCCAGGGTGGGACTGCCGGCCGATTCTCGCGCGCTGAGCTGCTCTCTCAGGATCGCCGCGGCCGCCTGAAGTTTTTCAATTTCACTGACCCGCAATGCACATTCTCTGCGCCATCGCTCGGCTTCTTCGGCAAGTCTGGAATTCGCGGACTCTTCGCCGGCGCTTTCTTTTGTCCCTTGCCGATCAACGGACTCTGTAGGGACAACGTCAGGAACAGCCTCATTCAACAGGCGGAGCTCACGGAGAGCATCGTTTACTTCGAGAGCTTTTTCAGCGGGTACGCCCGTCAAGGCTCCGTTTTCGGGCCAGTCTTTCAGGAAGGAAAGATTCGGTGCTTCAGGCCAAACGGTCCTGTAACATTTGCGCTTGTAGAAAATATCGTTCGTGAGAATTAACTCCGCTCCATCTTGGCGGAAATAGTCGCGGACTTTGACGGCTGTGGCTTTGGAGAGGTTGTCCAGAAGGATAATGGGCGTGTTGGCAACAAGATCAGACGCTTCGCTCAGGGAAAGTGAAAAAACCTCCGTGATCTTGCGTGCTATCTTCTTCTTGTCGATCTCATTTCTCAGAGGCGTCAGAACAATGCTCCAGTTCTGCTCCTCTTCCTGCTTCTTGCGGTTACCCAGCAACATGAAACGCCTGACTCATCACGCCTGTGGCGAAATTTTACTCTTGGTTCCAGCCCTTTTGGATCGGACTTTTACAGCTGAATGCGGTTGGCTGTATCGCTAATCACCGGCATCTCCCACTTTTCACCGGTCAAAACCTTGGTAATTCCAATCAGGGAGAGTATGCCGAAAACGACGAATGCCGCCGTGAAGATCAGATCCCCCAGAACGGGGATCAGTTTCAGAATACATGCCCCGACTTCGAGAATGAAAAGGACAAGGGCCTGCTTGGCGTGAAACTCGGCAAAACTGTTGCCTTTCTTCAAAACGAGCGGCACAAAACACAGAAAACTCAAGTACCCAACCGCTGCAAAAAACTGGGCATCACGAACTTCTGGATCCTGGGATGCGCTCTTGAGATTATCGGGTATCCCGGCCATGAATGTCCTTGTCGGTGAGGTCCTGCTGAATGGACTTATTATATGGAACCAACTTGCTCCGTCAAGAAGCAACAAATTCAAAATTCCGCTAAAGACCGGGTGACGAACAGCCTCCCGCGGGGATCGGGTAAAAAACCCTCTCTTTCACTGGAAGACCCCCTCGAAGGTGTTCTTGGATAATTCTTTCCAAAAAGGGGACATCGACGTGGTGATACCAGACTCCCTCGGGATAGACAACAACAAGGGGACCGCCTTGGCAAACTTGAAGGCATTGACATTGGCTGCGC
>VFQY01000077.1 GCA_018883425.1 Candidatus Omnitrophota bacterium
ATCATCCACCGACCATACTGTTCCATGACGTTGGATCTCAAGGCCGTGAAGCGGCGCGAACACAATCTTCAGGCCTCTCGGCATCTCGTTCGTCATCAATGCCCTAAAATCACTTTCGCCTTTCGGATCTCTGATGAGAACAGTCGCGTCAAGCCCTGTCCCCAGTGGGGACTGTCCCCTAAAGAGGCCTGCTGGATTATCGGCGGAAACAATCGCAGATCCGCTCTGATTATAAAGCGTCCATCGATCTCCATCCCGCTTGATCTCCCATTCAGGTCTCTTCTTGATAGACAGATCTTTAAGCCCTGGGAATTGACGATGCAGCAATTTTTTTAGACTTTTTTCCTCCTGATCCGTTCCCCAAATAACGACCTGGCCCAACTGACTCTCCCACTCTGAACCCGCGGCAAATAGTTTTCTGCTCAGGTTCTTCGGCATCATCTCAACCATATCCTCAAAAACCATCTTTCCCTCAGAAACAAGCCTATTGATCTTGTCGTAGTTCATCACCTGTCCCGACTCAATATCAGGGTCGGAGAAAAAAGCAAGCCCGTAGTGAACATGCGGAGCAACAATAGATTTCTCATTATTTGAAACTGCAGTTTTGCCGAGCAGCGCTCCACCTTTGAGCTCCATGCCCGGGACTAAACCTTCAGCAATCTGAATGTGCGTGTAAACAGAATAGTACTTTTTGCCGTCGAGTTCGCTTTCAAGAATCACCGTTTGCCGCATGGCATCATCAAAAATCCACTTCACCTTGCCGGGCATAAGAGCGAAGACTGAAAGGCCGCCGCTGACAGTCGCAACGCTGCCGTCCTTCTTTTCAAAAAGAGCCAGATCAACACCCGTGTGACGCTCTTCCCCATGCGATTCTTGCCGGCTTTTCAGGTTCCACCAGGTGTTCACGTCTCCATAGTTCATTCCATCCCTGAGAATGAAACGTTTGGCTCCCCACGATTGCCTCGTCTTGAGGAAGCCCCAGAGAACATCTCGGCGATGCCGGCGGTAAATGCTTGTGAGAAAAATGAATCGCGGGTCGTCATGCGTTTTGACATTAAGATCTGGAGACAAAGACTGCTTTGCTTGCCTGGGATCGGGGTTTCGGCGGCTCAACTGCTGGACTGTTCTCGAGAAATCCCCAAGCTGCCTTTTGATCTGATGACCGTCTGCGCGATAAAAATTTCTTTTTTTATTTCCCGGATACCAGAAAGCCGCGTTCCTGACCAATTCCGCTATCTCAACCAAAGATGCGCCATTTGCACTGAGCTCCTGCGCCCGCCTCAGTGCCCGCACAATATCGGCCTTACCTTGCCCATCTGGGCGGTTCGGAACAGCAGCCTCGGCGTCAACCAGGTCCGCAAGCCTCCCCGCCTCCCGAGAAATCCATGCAAAGGGTGTAGAGGGGACAGTCCCCACTGGGGACTGTCCCCTGTCCCTTTCATCCGTGTTGACCACGAAAGGTTTTTCATTTCTCCTCAATAGAAAAATATCTCGATCCGGCAGGGATCGCTGTTCATCGATGTCAAAAAACCCAGTCCTCAAGATCTTTGGCATCAAAAGCCCTGTGTTTTTGGTGAGTAAAAACCAGGTGCCCGGCCTCATGTAACGGCCCAGCGTTTGAATCAGCGCAGGCTCGCTCCTCGATCCTGTTTCCCAGTAATTCACTAAATCAGACTCCTGAATCTTAGAAGAGAATTGGGGGTCGTTGAAATCGCCTTGGTAAAAATTAATCCTTTCGCGGACATCCTCACTTACAACCTGCCGCACACGCTCGCTATCGGAGAAGAGTTTCGCGTCCCCCTCGATGCCGATCACTCGAGCGGCGTGACTATCCCTGGCAAAAGCAAACACCACATCCCCTTGACCGCTCCCGAGATCGAGAACTGTTTTTGCATCCGTCTTGCGGGCAAAAGCAGTCAAGGGCTCAAGATTGCTGTTCAACGTCCGCCGAAAGATTCCGTAGCGTGTCGGTAGGTGCTCATCGAGATGCGGAACTTCCGCACGCGTGAATTGAAGGCGTACCCAATCGTCAAGAAACATTCTCATTTCAGAACGAATGCTCGAAGGATCTGCTTTATTCGGACGAAACTTGAAGGATAGATTGCTGTCACGAAGAAAAGGGGATGAGCTATCCCACATAGAAAACTTGGCATACAGGATGCCTGACTCGCGCAGGACGCTGTTCAGGTAGTCTAAGAAACGCTTTGATGCCTCGAGTTCGAGGTAGATACTAAGGTTATGATTGAGAATAAAATCAAGGCTTTCATCATTTAGGTTCAAGGCCGTGTAATCCGAAGTCTCGTTAAGATCGATGCTTTTAAAGGTGAGCCGCGCGTGCTGTTCAGGGCGGATCTTGTAAAAGCCTTCCTCCTCCACCAGATAGCGGGCCCTTACACTTTCTGGAAAATTTTTGACGTCGTCCGGATGATAGATCAATGTGTTGGCCTTATACCGCTCAGCCACTTTTCCGGGCTTATCCAGAACAATAACCTCGACAGCCAATCGACCCCGCGCGCTTTCGGGTACCGCCGTCATCGCGGCATCTGCAGACGCAAGCGCCTCGATCGCTTCCTGAAGATAGCCCGGACCCGCAACCAAAATCCTGACAGGCCGCGGCGAGGATTCTTGCGCTCTGGACGAAAAAACTTGACTGAGCTCATCCTCGAAATCGTCGCGCTCGCGCCGATGTCGGCCGAACCTGCTCATCGCATAATAAAGCGGCTGAACAATCTCCCGCAGAGTTTCGAGCTCCTGCTGATCCCGAAGCTCCTTGAGTTTTGCAGGCCACTCCGCCGGTGTTTGTGTTCCAATCCCGGCAGTGATTTCTGCCCAGAAATTTGCGAGAAGATTCTTCACAGTCACCGCGGAAACCGGATCGTCAGAAATCTCAAAACCGAAGGGGCCGGCGCCATGAGCGGTACCGCCGCCATAACTTGAGGCTGGAAAACCCGTCTGGGCTAAATCCCCCATAAACTCAATCAACTTCTCCGCCGCCGCACGGACGGTTTCAGGGTCGGGCCTTGTCCCGCGAAGCTCCGAACGCATGCCGCCCCGGGAAGAAGTCTGCTCTAAGCGCTTCATCAGGTCTTCGAGGTCCTGATGGCGGTACGGAAGGCCGGTATGAGGATTCGGATGTTCTTTGACTTTTTGCAAGAACCACCGAATCTGCTTCAAGCTCGAGGGAGCGAATAATGATCTCGTTCGCGCCGCCGCGCCGTCGGCATTTTCAGCTGTTCGCGCTTCGCGCTTCTGGATTTCCTGCTGAATCATGTCCAGATAGGCCTCCCGGCCCTGCACAGCATGCTGCTGAGCTTGTATTTCGTAAAAATATTCTCCGTAATGCGCTGTCAGACTCAAACCAAAATTATTCAAGTACTTTTCAAGGCGTTCAGTATAGCCGCTATCTTCCGTTTCATTTCCGCCGTCCGATAGCCACTCGATATGCAGGCGGGCAATAAACCGCGCCTCAGGATACGAATGAAGACTGTTGCTCGCCTGCCGAAGGATTTTTTCAAAAACTTCCTGATCCATGTGGATAGATCCAATAAGGGGCACGAGGTCCACGGGGATCCTTTGTGTATTTAACACAGCGCGCCGGCCCTTGGAGACAACGATCGGCAGGTTAAAAAACCATGTCCGAATGTCCTTGCCCTCAGGCAGACCGCTCCGGCGCTGAATGTTCACTGTCTTGTCGGTGGGGAGGATGCCGGCCTCATGCGCATAGTTCACATTGAGCTCGCCGAGGATTTTCAGCAAAGTGAAGAGTTCAGACCCCTCCACCTTGTCGGCGCCATAAAGCAAAGAAAGGATCGAATCCACACCTGTACCGACCCCGCCCACGCCCAATATGCCTTGAAAATAAGCGGGCTTCACGGCTTTCAAAAGACTCAACAGTCTTTGAAAATCGCCATTACCCACCGGCTGATCCGGCCGAAGAAAGAGAGGCATCTTTCGGCTCCAATCCTGTATTTCGGAGATCAGGTACAACGACAAAACCCGATCGGCCGGACTTGTCTTCTGTGCGGTTGCTTCAGAGACCCAGTGAGGAGCGGCCTCGCTTGGATCGGTGTCTTTGAGCAGTGTCACACGCTCAAGAAGATACAGCTGAGTATAACCAGACCACCCAAGTGCTTTGCTGACTCTAGGTGCCTTAAGGTAAGCTGGTGCAGATCTTATTCCCGGGCTCGTGAGCTCAGTGAAATCAAGGAGAATGTTCACTTTATCTTTAAGCCTGCAGAGAATGCCAAGGGGCAAGTCTCGTTCTTCATCACGCAAGAGATAACCCTCGTTCAAAATATCCCCCTCAGACCACCCGCCAAGAGACTCGCCAAAACCAGAGGCCAGAGCTGTTTTTACCATTTCAAACATGAAAGATTTTCCATCGCGGTTCAAAGTTATTTTGCGCCTGTCGCCCTGCCACCTCGCATCCACCTGTCCTAACGCCGTCAGGAAAGATCCAAGGGTTTTCGGATTCTGCGCACTCCCCCATTGGGGGCCTGCCTGAAGGCGGTCCGAAGAATCCGCACGAAGTTCAGACCTGGCTCGGCGGCCGGACCCTGGGGTTCCGGACTCGTCCGCCCTGCCCGGTAGAGAAACCTTAGCCTTCTCAAAGATGTTGTCGGCTAGACGGGTCATGTGTTCGAACTTGCCGGATTGCGGATGACTCTGCCCGGAAGAGTCGGGCGTGGAAGAGACGGCGGCCATGAGAAGAAAAATAGTTTTCATCTCGTTAAGAAAAGCAGGCGCCTCCTCTGGATTTAAAACTTTCCGCTGGATGAGTTCCTTCACCCACTTAGCCAATGCGCGGCCGGAAGCTTCTAAAAGCGGTTTTTTGAGAAGGCGGTCTTTTTGGCCTGTCATGAGATTCACAAGATCAGACTGCGCCAGAATCGCGGCCTGCGCGGCTTCCGCGGTCAGTTCAGATTCTTTCCATGATTTCAAGAGCCGTCCCGCACGACTAGCGCCCTCCTGCTGATAAGATTTTCCCCTCGCCAAATTCATTCGCCCGTAAAATTTAAAGGCCGCCCCATAAATGAGGGCCCGCCGAGCCGGCTCACTTAGAGCCGCTGATTGACGGATGAGGCTTTCTGTTTCAGCGGTTGTGAGCGCCTCGGGCGCGGTATTCTGAAGGAATACCTCTCTTTGACCTTGAAGAACGCCGTCGATAGCCCTTGCCGATCGCCAAGCCTCCTGCGCATATGAAGTCGCGGCGGATGCCTTCAATCTCCGGGCTCGGCCCGGTTGAGCATCAAAGCCCGCCACAGGCTCCCAAAATTGATCAAGATACCTGAGAAGCTGTTCGGCTCCTCCCTTCAAATCAGGCGCAAAAGTGCGAATGATTTTGTCCGAATCCAGGTGTTCAGCATGAATGACATAGTTTTTCACAGCGCCGAGGGCGTTGCGGCCGCTCAGAATTTGAAGAAGACCGGCTTCGCGGCGGAACCCCCGGAGCACGGCATAAAGACTCTCAAAACGCTCCGCACCGCGCTTTGTTTCAGACCAAAGCGCTGCGCGCTCGTAATACTTCACGGCATGCGCCCAACCGCCGAGAATGCCGCGGATGATTTGCGCTTCTCCACCATGACTCGGCGCCCGTTCACGGATGCGCTGCGAATAACTTTCCAGAAGATCGCCCAGGCGTCTGTTTAGGTTCCTTCGCTCAGCCGCATCGCCTTCAAGCATCTTCTGAGTGGCGGATTGAACCTCCGTCAGAAGATCCGCCGAGCTTTGTTCAAATTCACGCCTCGGCCGTTCCTGCGCGCGCAGCTCGGATCGGATCTGAACAAGCGAGTTAGCCCCTCGCCCTGCGGCCGCGCCAATCCGATCATGATTGTGGAGAACAACTTTATTTCGGCCGCGGGGCGGCCCGGCCTGCACCCACGCAAAATCGCTCAACGGCCGTGCCGCGGAAGAAGAAGCTTGGCTGTTGTCAAAACGGGCGTTTTCGCTTTCGGTCATTCTTTTGCGGTAACGCGCACGATGCGTTTCATCAAAGGCTTCGATCTTAGGCGTGACGATCCGATAAGAGACTCCCAGCTTTTGAAGCATGCTCCGAATAGCCTGAGCATGAAAGCCTCCGAAAACGAGCGCCATCGGCCGTTCTCCCGAAGTGTGAATAAACCGCGTGATTTTTTCCTCCAAAGCTTGATCGCGCCGTCCCGCCGTCCGGTAAAAACTTTGGGCATGCGCAAGATTCCGCTCCCATCGCTTTGAGAAAACAGCGGGCCTTCGCGTTTCTTCGGTGATGAAGTCCGCAAAATCCTCCGTCGTGAGTTCATGAAGCAAAGGCTCGATCACGGCGTACTCTTGCTGAGTAAGCGCCAGAGAGTTCATGCGGCGCAAAAGACGGACTTTTTTGACAAGCTGATAAAGTTTCCGGTCCTGGGAGGACGCAAGGAGCTTTTCGGAGAGATGGTCCTCGAGAGCCGATATTTCGCGCAGCCACTGGCGAATGTCCGGAGAGAGATCCATACTCGCAAGCCCTTCGGATGCCCCGTCATCCCTCTTTTTGAACTCTCCAAAAATGGCGGGATAGAGCCGCGCGAACGTGCGATTTCTCGATTCCTGACTTTCGCCGGCAAAGCGCATCTGCAAAGTCCTCTGCAAATAGCTGTCCAGATCCAGCGTCCCCGCCTCATGCCGGACCTTGAGCTTCATCCACGTTTTCATCGCGGATGAAAAACGCTCATCCGTCATGAGAATCAGCGCATTTTCGAGAAGTCCGAGTTCACGATCCGCCTTAGCTTGACCGCGGGCTGTTCTTCGATAAGCCTTAATGTTTTCAAGGTAGAGCTTGCCGTCGTCCAACCCGATCAAATCAAAGTTCTTTTTGCGGTTGATATGTGCATATTCGGCGGCGCCGATCCGGAGTTCGTCGAGCAGATAATAAGAAATTCTTTTCCGTAAATCCGGATCCTTGAATCGCGCGAAATAATCATCGGTGGGAACAGGCCCGTCATAGCCTTCTTCGAAAACGCTCTGAACACCTTCCTGATCCACGAGGTGGTCAATGATTTCGGCGATTTTCTCCTGAGCATCCAAGGAGTCGTGGGCATCCTGAATAAAAATGACTTCTTTGCGAATGCTACCTGCGTGAACCTCATCAACGGTTCCGAGTTTTTCGGGGATGGCCATGGGGGCGTTCCCAGGAGGTGGTGAAACGTGCGGAGCGGCATCAAGCGGCGCCTCTAAAAGGAGAAGCGCACTGAGGATAAACGCCAGAAATCGCAAATGAGGGGAATAGGTTTTCATCTTTGGGTTTTGACCGCCTCCGCGCAGACGCGCTAAGCGATTGCCAAAAGATAACGTCCCCTCACCAGAAGATCAAAAAAAAACCTCTCAGCCGAAAAAATCGATCACCCACGCTCGAACTTGCTAGAACCCACTCAGCCCTGTCCCCTTAGGGGACAGTCCCCATGGGGGACAGGCCATCGAACTCAGCGGATAACTTCGACGGAGCAGGGTGCCCCGGCAGCAACGGATGCAGACACACTCCCCATCAAGAAACGCTCGACGGGCTGAAGTCCTCGAGCGCCGATAAAAACACTGTCAGCCCCCCACTTCCTGGCCTCCGTCACAATTTCATGACTCGGTTCGCCTTTTCGCACGACCGACGATGCCGACAGACCCGCAGCCCTGAGTTTCTTTTCAAAGGACTCCTGCATTTGCCGAATCCAAGCCTCAGCTCTCCCATCCGCCCTCGGGGCGCCCGTCGGAATATCTGCTTCAGCGAGCCCGACATCCGTCACGGTCAGCAGTCGCACCGAACTTCCTTTTTTCCATGCTCTGGCAGCTGCGGCCTCAACCGCGCGGGCACAGTCCTCGGAGCCGTCGACGGCGATCACCAGCCGAACGGGCGTTTTGACCTCCTCGGGCTCATCATGCACCACTCGCACGGAACAGCGGGCCTCGGTCACAATTTTCTGCGCAACGCTCCCGAAGAAAATTTTGGCGAGCCGCGGCCTGTGATGCGCTTCAACAACCACGAGCTTCGCTTTCCACGATTCCGATTTTTTAATGACCGCCCAGGCCGGAGAATCAACCGCAGTCTCCATCCGCACCTTCCACCCGGGGAAAACGGCCTTCAGCTGACCCGCCGCCCGTTGGGCAGACTGCGCGTAAGTCTCCAACTGGGCCTGAATCCGCACCTGAGCGCTCGAGCCCTGCGGACCCGTTTTGATGCGCGCTGAACGGCCTGATTTGGGGACCTTACCGGACGGAGGGACATAGGCGTCAACGACGGTCATCACGATCACGTCTGCTGCTTTGGGAAGACCGGCCCGCTGCAGATCTTTGATCAGTCCTGAAAAAGGATGAATGCCGTCATAAGCGATAAGTATTTTCATTTTCTCTGCCATAGAAACTCCTTTCGATCAAAATCAGAATCAGCTGCCTAGAATCTGAAATGAACAATTTACGGCAGTATAGGCAAAGGCCGACGGGGCCGCAAGCTTGGTGAGCACCCCGAGGGTGGCACGGATTTAGATCGGCAGGTCGTTTTCGAGAGGTTCGCGGAGAGATCTTTTTCTGGGCCTTGTCTGAATGGCCCAGAGAATGAAGCACGGCGAAGCAATCGCCACCATCAGAAATTTGACGCCCGCCATGAGAAGCGGCGGGCCCCACTCCATCCTGAGGCCGGCGACAGCGTAGGTCAGGAGGACCGTCGAGGAAATCATGGCCGTCAGCCCGGCTGCGTAAACTCCCGGCGTTAGACCGGACCGGACTTCAGCATCGGGTGCCATCGCTCGAATTCTCTCAAGGGATGCCCGAACGAACGGTGAATAGTACCGGGAGAGATCGCAAAAGTTTTCTACCCCGCCGCACCCCGTGTTATCAATTTCGAAAGGCAATCCCCCGCCCCGCTTCTTCATCTGAAAATAATGCCGCCAAGGCTTCGCATGCGTCGGTGAAAAAACCAGCCGGATTTCGGAAATTTCTGACCAGGGCAGACGACGCTGCGCACCGGCCGGCGTGGTCTCAATCAGTTCCTCAGAAGCCGCCTGCCACTCCCACTCAGCTGGGTCGAAGGGCCCCTTTTTTTTTCGGAAAATCATAAAGCTCTTTCCTGTCCCGAAGATGCCTCTTGGAAAGGCATAAAGCCGCTGTGCGGATGCGCATGGGGCGATGCCGTCTTTTTGTAAAACACGCCCTCTCGAAAAATCTTTGTCTGCCCCACCGCGCTCATCAAAGCGCTTAACCGGCTTTTATCAGGAGGCTTCATGGCAAACTCCGGAGGCGGCCTTCAGACGAGGCTCATGACGCAGCCCGCGAAAGCCATGTTTGAAAAAATTCGGGATCCGCCTGGAAACTCGAATTCAGAGCCGCAGAGAGCTCAACACGCCGGCGCATTTTGAGAAGGTGATCCATCAGCTCGGGACGCTCTTTCGGGGCCCTTGCTTCGAAACTCTCAAGATTCAGTTTCATCAAGCCGGGCGCCGAGGGATTACGCTCAAACATCCAGATTCTAAAGAACTCCTCGAGATGCGACGGAGCATCCACGACCAGATCGGTATAGCGGGCAAAATCCATGGCATAGACAAGACTCAGGGAGAAAACAGAAAACAGGGTGTCCATTCGGGTCAGCGGGACACGGCGGGGCGCAAGCGACTCAATCCACTTCTCGCGGAAAGCAGGTGCCCAAACCTGGGCAAGCCGAGCTTGGCGGGAACGAAGCAGATCCAGCTGCGGACTGCATCGTCCGTCAAGAGGCAGCTTTCGCTCAGAGGAATCACCGATCAGCGGGAGCGCGGCAACAACTCGGCCCGCTGTAACGGCAATAAAAAACTTAGCAGTCGGAGACGCGAAATGCGGCGCCGGTGCATTCAGAATTTCCGCACACTCTTTGAGCTCGCAAAGGGACGAAACAAGCGATGGTTCCGGTCTTCGGCCTGAAAGCGAGGAAGCGCGGTTGAGTGTCTGCAAATTCCTCGCGGGCTCCTCGCCTCGGCCCTCGAGCTGGGAGGAAAGCCATCGGTAGAGAACCTGTGATGACTCATCTCCGGTAAAACGGAACTCATACCCTAGAATGTAGCGCGGGTCGTCCTCTTTATCCACCCGCCTCATGGAGCGGATCTGCGCGGATGCTTCGAAACCTCGGAGGATCTCAGGAGATTCAAAAACCATCGTCACCTGCGGAACGCCCGGCATGAAATCCAGCATGAGTCCCGCGCCCCCAGTACTGAGATCGCTCAACTCGAGACCGCCGACCTCCATCCCGTTAAGTTTGAGCGTCACGCGCACACCAGGCCGCTCCACCCTGACAGTGCGTCTGCGTTCCAGTAATTTCTTGATGGCTCCGATCAAACCCGGCTGCTTCTTCTTTTCTCCGCCCATACCCCTCGAAAAAGGTCCAAGAAATCCGCGTGAAAGGTAATTTTTCTTAGTTCGCAGCCCTACCTGCCTTATTTCGACTGCTTAGAGGAAGTATGCCCTAAAAAAAACGTCCTGTCACGCCGCCCCTCCCAAAACCAGCAAATAGGGACAGTCCCCACTGGGGACAGGGCTCATTGCCTTGTGAGAACAAAGAGGGGGGATCCGATATAAGAGCCGCGCCCGACATTTAATCCATCTGTCAGCGGGATGGCAGCATCATAAGAAGGTCGCTCATAATTGTCCACGAGGTCATCGGGTTGACCTTTAAAATAGTAACGGCTCGAGCTATGCGGCCAATCTTCCGGCCGAGAAACCATCTTCGCTTTGACCGGGTTCATCTCCACATAAAGCCCGCAAGCGTAGAGATAACGAGCGTTCTCTATCACCTGACTTCCAAAGCGGCCCCACCAGATCGGACCCTTACGCTCATACTTCTTTCGGAACCAGTCAAAATAACCTTGCTTGATTTCCCTGAGCGCCGAAGAAAACTCCCCGAGGTTCAGCACAGACGCGACCAGATGAAAATGCGTCTGCATGAGACAGTAATGATGCAGACTGAAACCTCTGCCCGTCTTGGCTTTGAGAATAAGACTTTTGAATAACTCAAAATCTTCGTGTTCCTGAAAAATGAAACGTTTTTCCAGTGACCGCGAAAAAACGTGTGTCAAACAACCGTCTTGCAAAATCCGATTTCGAGCCCGTCTAGGCATAAAAAAACCCTCCTCAAGATTTTTTTTGTGAGGAGGGAGTTTAACCCGCCATTTGGACGATCATTACGCCTCGGCACAAGCGTCTTTCTAAGTCGCGGGTATTATACTCAAAATCAGATTTTACGCCACTCTTGCCTTTTTCCCCAAGGGGTGTCCCCCTAGGGGACAGTCCCCATGGGGGACT
>VFQY01000078.1 GCA_018883425.1 Candidatus Omnitrophota bacterium
TGTGGGTCGGGCTGCGCACGCTGAGCGCTCCCGCCTGCCGATTTTTGTTGATTCGGCTTTCGCCTGCGGATCTCTCATCAGGTCCGCAAAGGCAAGACCGTTTCGCGGAATGATCCGGGCCGAAATCCCCTGCGGCTTCTCGAATGTCTGGGTTACTCGCCTGGGCGCAGGTTTACGAATTCCCATGGGCGGGCTTGTGAAGCGAGGTTGACCTGGTTGGGCGGCGCTCTTACAATGACGCCATCCAAGGAGATCTTATGCCGACACGTGAAGAAGTCATCGAAGCCGCCAAACAATGTTTTGATCCCGAAATTCCCGTCAACATCTGGGACCTGGGTTTGATCTACGAGATTACCGCCGACGATACCAAGGTTTCTGTCCGCATGTCGCTGACGTCGCAATCCTGCCCGGCCGCCCAGGAAATACCGAATCAATTTAAGAAAAAAATTCAGGAAATGCTCGGGGTTGAAGATGTCACGGTTTCGATCGTTTTCGATCCCCTCTGGACTCCGGAGCGGATCAGCGAAGAAGGCCGAAAAAAACTCGGCATCGAAGACGCGTGAGCTCACCCGGAGAATCCCTTCCGCAAGCTTATTTTCAAGCACTTGGCGCCTACCGTGACGGCCGAACCGAGGAATCACTCGGCCTGCTTCGGAAACTCGCGGAGGCGTCCGTCTGCCCCGGCGATGTTTTCGAAGCTCTATCGGTCATCCTCATCAACGAGAAACGCTATGACGAATCCATCGTCATTCTCAAGCGATGGATCGCCGCGAACCCTTCGGCCATCATGGCCCGCACCAATCTCTCGCGCTGTTATGCCGCCCGTGGCATGATTCTGGAGGCGGAGCATGAGCAGGCAGAAGCACGCAGGCTGACATGGAAAGCTGAGCTGAAAGAAAAGAAACTCGCAATGCCGAAGGTTGATTACGAAGAAAAAATTTCGCGCTACAAGCAGATCATCGATCTGGATCCCAACGACGTTCTTGGCTATTTCAGCCTGGGAAGCGTCTACCTGGAAGCAGGCCGAAAGCGCGAAGCCATGGACGTCTTTGAAAAGGCCGTCTCTGTCAATCCCAGCCATACGGCATCCTATGACGGCTGGGGGCAGGCTTTAGAAGGCCTGGGTGATCTCGAACGTGCCGCGCATGTTTACACCCGCGGGATTGCCGTAGGAGAAAGTCAGGGAGACATGCTGCCGCAGAAGAGAATGGAATCCCGTCTTCGGTCTGTTCAAAGCCGAATCGCGCTTAAGCCGAAGCCTCCAGACGCATGACGGCTTCCATTGCCTGAGTAAGCGCCAAGATCTTCACTTGTAATTGAGTAAGCTGCTGGGTATCGATGCTCCATTGCCTTTGCAAGCCACTCACCGTTTCCTGATCAAGCCGGACGGCTTCCAACATGCTCTTATCCGCTAAGTGCAGAACCTGAGCCAACTGTCCCGCTACAAAACTTGCGGCATTGGACAGACCCTTAGGAAGTGTTTCTTGCGTGAGCAGTGCCGCATTCAGAGTGTCCAGCAAGGAGCTCAAAGCGAAATGATTGGCTTGAGACTCCGCAGCACGGATTAAGAAAGCTGGCCCTGAAGCTGAAGTGTCACCGCTCCTCACGCCTTGAGAAGACTGAATTTTGTTTTGATAAAATCTTTGGATAGCCGTCCGAACGGCTTGCGGGTTTGCAGGAACAGCCTTGAAATCTATTCGATTTTGAGAATTCTCAAAACCCTGATTTTTCAGTGATTCAAGGATGTTTGCTCGGATCTCGTTAAGCCTAGTCTGCAATTCCAATTGGGTCAAGCCCTCCGTCGTCGTAACCACAAAAAAGAGCTGTAGATTTGGGTTCAGAGCCAATTGAGTTTGCAACCCCAGCACCTCATCGGCCGTGGGAACACCCGAGCGCAGGGTGACAACCGCGCCTGGTGCCTCGGATGCATACTGTGCGGCCTGTGTCCGAAGATCGGCAAGTCCCCGGGCGGATGGAGAAAGGGCTAGCTGGGCAAGATTTTCAATCCACGCGAAGAGCCCAGACAAATCTTCAGGGGTTTCGTCGGGGGGGCCAAATCCAGAAGCAACCAACGAAGCTGTCCGCCGGGCGATTTTCATCCGAGCTTTGTCGTCTGCGGCCGCTAGAAACTCGGCTTTTAAATCCAGCGCAGCTAAAAGATTCATCGCGGATTCAAGCGTCATCGGCTGATTTAAAAAGGCCATGATTTCAGGATTCTTCTGAACCCATGCTTGCAGGGCTTCCCATCCCGATGGCACCGCAGCCCGAGAGCCCACAGAAACTGGCTTTGCGAGTTCGGCTTGGATTTCAGGAGAAAGCGGGCCTTCCGCAGAAGGCTCCGCGGGTGCACGCGGAAAACGAGGCTTTGGAATACCAGCTTGCTCGGGAGATTTCTGGATAAATCTCGAATGCATCCCGAAGACACGCACCGGACTTCCCGCAGCATCCGTCACCACCACCGTCTCCAGAACAAGATAGTCTCCCGCCTCGTTTCGGACGGGCTTCCCGTTAATATAAAGATAGGCTTGCGTTTGTTCGTTCGATGTAAAAACAATCCTGGCACCACGACGCCTGGCCATTAGGGAATCATTGAAGTTTGCCGCGAATCTCCCGGCATCGTAATAATCCTCCAGTTTATTTACCCCGCGAGCAACCCAAAATTTGAGATTCGTTTCGATGGCAGCTTGCAAAGGCCACAGGACGGCACGAAGCGCCTGCTGAACACCGAGCGCTTCGAGTTCCTTGAAAGACGCCGCTAAAGGAGGCTGTTCAACGGTGGCAGACTTAAACATCGAGGGATGAGTTTCGAGCATCGTCTTGACGTAGACACCCCGATCGATGTCGCCCGTGATACGCGGCATCAAAACGCCGTAATTGACCTCTTCGCGGCGAAACCTTTCAAAAACCCCCTGGGTATGGAAGCCTCCGGTCAGGAGCGTGGATTTATCCTGTTCCCGCTGCGTCATCCCCTGCTTGATCCTGTAGTGAAAAACAAGGTCACGCTGGCGGGCAAGGTGATAAAAACGTACCGCCGTTTGAAAAGCCTCGGCGGTCTCCGCTGTGACTTCCGGCGCCGATGCCGAAGCAGTCTCCGCCGCGAGGACGCGATGTGCGAAGTTTTCGGGATCGAGCTGCGGGATTCTCAGCTGAAAGCTGTCCCACTGCTCGCGGCTGATTTCCAGTTTAAAAAATTTTTTAAGGAGTTCGAGGTCACGGAAGAGTTCGAGGAGACCGCGTTCTGAGGTCTCCCTTGCCAATCGGTCGAGAATTTTTTCGAAGAGGCGCTCGATCTCTTCGAAGAGAGCGATGGAATCCACCTCAGACTTGAGGATAAAGTAACCCGCATAAAGAGCAAAGTCGGGATAATCGGCAAGACGGAACCCCTTGGGTGCGCCCTCCAGAAGGAGGCGCTCGATCAAGTGCCTCGGCAGATTTTCAAGCCGCTGATCGGCGGGATCCAAACGGTTCATCGTAATTTTTCGTTCCTCGAGAGCCTCCACGGCGCTGACAACTTCATCAGACATACCTGCCTTGCGCATGGCCAGCGAGGCTTCTCGCTTCTGCGCTCTGCCCTTTTCAAGGTCGAGGTCGCGTTCCATCGATTGGAGCATCAGAAGGCGCGATAGTTGGGGCCACTCGACCTGAGCTCCCAGCAATTCCAGATCCGTGTCCGCAAACTTCTTGGCCGATACCGACAGAGCCCGGACATACGGCATAAATTCCCGCTGACCGGCTTCGAATTTGAGCCACTCCTGCACCATGGATCGCAGCTCGGGACTGAAAACCTTGGACGCTGAGCGGCTTAAACGCCTTTCAAGGCCTTCCAGAAACGCGAACGCCGCGTCCTGATGGCGGTAGACCTCACGGTAGGCCTCATAGTTGGCTCGGTAAAGTTCAGGATTTTCAATACCGACCGCCTGAACATCTTCGGGCGCATCGACCAGGTACAATTCCGCTCCCGTCAGCTTTCCCTCGCGCGCCAGCGCGTCTGCGACTTCGCGGTTATGGCGCGTATCGGAAAAAATCTTCAGGTAGTCAGGATTCAAGCGGCTGACGGCACCCTCGACAAAAAAGAGCCGAAAGCCGTAGTGCTCGTAGAGGTGCTGCATGAGTTTGCGGATTTTCAGCTGAGCGTCGTAATTGCCGTGCGCATTCTGAATATGAACGATGAGGCTGGGATCCACTTTGGGCGGAGCCTCGTAGATATCTTCGACGCGGGCCAAGTCTGAGGGAACCTCAAGGCGTAAAAACGAAGGTGTTTCGCCCTGCGGCCGTATCTCCACGGATGGAGCCTGCGCCAAAGCGAAACTGTGTGAGAGAAGAAGCAGGACGGCAGCCAGAGCCGTCAGACTCTTAAGTCTCTTTCTCGGTTTTTTTAACCTCATGAGGCAGCTCCTGTGGATTCAGGTAAAAAATACCTGACCTGGAGCTTCTTTTCAAAGAGGATTTTAAATAATTAATAAAAGATCGTAAGTTGCTTCAATCAAAGAGGATGCGTCGTCTTGTTTCGGGGTCGTCGTCAGGGCCAGAGAGGAGGTCGTCATAGAGGATGTCATCGTCATCATCCCGAAGCGAGCCGTGTCCCATGGCCGCGCGCGAGCCCTGGTCAAAAAGAGCTGACGGTATTTCGGTCAGAAAACGCGAGGGTAAATTGTGCTGGATTGTACCGTAAAGACGCCGGTGACGGGTGTAGGTTAAATGAAGTTTCTCTTCGGCTCGAGTAATCCCGACATAGCAGATTCTGCGTTCCTCCTCGAGATCCTCTTCGCTCTCCGCCGAGGAATTCCCGTGGGGAAAAATACCTTCTTCCATGCCCACCATGTAAACGCATGGAAATTCCAAACCCTTAGCCATGTGAAGGGTCATCATGGTCAAAACATCTGTCCCCTGATCCCATTGATCCAGACTGGTCATGAGTGAAATCGACTCCAGAAATCCCGCGAGAGTCGCCTTCTCAGCCTGGGGATTTTCCTCGTATTCCTTGATCACGCTGAAGAGTTCCTCGATGTTCTGGATGCGGTCGACAGCCTCGGCCGTTTTTTCAGCTTCGAGCTCCTCGAGCATCCTGGTCTTTTCCAGAACCCAATGAGCGAGCTCGCTGACAGAAAGTTCTTTTTCTTTTTGCTGGAATGTACCGAGCATCTGAAGAAACAGGCCGACAGCCTTCTTGGCGCGGGGCTGAAGGTCCGGAAAGGAATCGGCTTGACGCAGCGCCTCGTAAAAAGAGATTTTCAAACTGAGGCTCAAATCTTCGGCTGCCTCAACGGCTTTCTTGCCGATTCCCCGGGCCGGAGTATTCAAAATGCGCTTCAGACTGATGTCGTCGAAGGGATTCAGCGTCACGCGCAGATAGGCGATGAGGTCCTTGATCTCCTTGCGGTCATAAAAGCGCACGCCGCCCACAATGCGGTAAGGGATATTCGATCTCAGCAGCGTATCTTCAAAAACCCGGGACATGGAGTGCATGCGGTAGAAGATCACCTGATCCGCCAGAGTTTTTCCCTGCCCCCGAAGCTTTAAAATCTGGTTCACAACGTAGGCGGCCTCCTCCCTCTCGTCAAAAGCCTGATAGACCGTGATCTTTTCGCCGCCCTCACGCTCCGTCCAAAGAGCTTTGGGTTTGCGGATGCGGTTTCTGCGGATAATCTCGTTGGCGGCGTCAAGAATGACGGACGAGGACCGGTAATTCTGCTCCATCTTAATAATCCCCGCGTCGGGGTAATCCTTTTCGAAGTTCAAAATGTTTTTGATATCCGCTCCGCGCCACGCATAGATCGACTGATCCGGATCCCCGACGACCGTAATCTGCCTTTCGGCCGCAGCCAGCTGCTTGACCAGTCTGTACTGAGCGTGGTTGGTGTCCTGATACTCGTCAATCAGGATGTGCCGAAAACGGCTCTGCCAGGCCGCAAGAACCTCGGGACAGCGGTCGAAAAGCAGAACCGTCTTCATGATCAAATCTCCGAAATCGAGCGCTTTGAGGCGCTTCATTTTATCTTCGTAAAGATGATAGATCCGGGCGACGGTTTCCTCGTAAATATCCTGGGCCTTTTCCGCAAACTGATACGGAGTCATCAAAAAATCCTTGGACCTCGAAATTTTTTCTCGGACGCCCTTGGGATGAATCTGCGTTTCGTTGAGCTGAAGCTCTTTGAGGCACTCCTTGATGAGCGCAAGCTGATCGCTGTCATCGTAGATCGTAAAACCCCGGTCGATTTCGAGCCGCTCGGCGTCCTGGCGGAGTATCTTGAGACAGGTCGAGTGAAATGTGCTGATCCAGACATCCTGATGAGTCATGCGGTTGACGCGCGCTTTCATTTCCTGCGCGGCTTTGTTCGTAAAAGTCACGCCCAGGATATGGAAAGGCTGAACCCCGCGGTGCATCAGGTAGGCGATGCGGCTCGTCAATATCCTTGTTTTTCCGCTGCCGGCGCCCGCCAGAACCAGCAGAGGCGTAAAACCCCAGATCACAGCTTCCTTCTGCGACGGGTTCAGGTTTTTGAGAATTTCTTTTTCATCCATGTCAGATCTCGTCCGGATTAATGGCTGTTGAGAAAGCCTTTTGAAAATCATACACGCCGCGGAAGTCCTCGATTTTGTCCTCAGGCTGTTTACGCAAAAGCCCGATATCCACGAGGAGAAAAACAATCCTGCCGAAATCCTCAGTCTCCCGGATGCCCCAGTAATTGAGTACCGTTTTGGCCAGCGGCCCGTAGCATTTCAGCGCATAGGTCCGTATGCCGTCTAAAAGCTCGCGGCCGCTCACGTGACGGGGCTGGTCGAGCGCAGAGACGGTTTCATGCAGGGCGTCGAGCACGAACTTGAAAGCGTCGAGTGTGTAGGGTTTGTTCTCTTCGACCACTTTTTCGATTTTTTCAAGCCATGCCTGGGATTCGTTCATACAGCCTCAACCCCGCTTCCGCAGGCCGCGGCGTATTTTGAATTCCCGAGCCTTTCGGCCTCTTCGAACATCAGCGGGTCCCAGTCGCAATCCTTGAGATCACGGCCCAGTGCCGCCGCAAACCGTGCCGAAAAATCGGAGCGAAGCCCCTCGTAAAGGTCCTGGCGATCCAGACACACAGACTCTTGGTGAAGCAGGTAGCCTCGGGAGCGCTTTTGTCCGCCGCCTGCAATTTTTTTTCCTCGGAATTCAAGGTCGCTTGCTATCGGAAAAAGAAAACAGTCTTTGCCCTGGGGAAGATCCGCGTCCTCGCGGTAGAAGCCCGCCTGAATGCCGCACGCGCCCAAAGAATCGAGGAGGATCTCATGGATACGGGTGTAGCTTCCCATCACGGAACTAAAAGAGGGCTCGGCGTCTTTGGGAGCCATCAGAGTAAACATGATATCCTCTCCGTGAACGACACGGCCGCCTCCGGTGATGCGCCGGCAAACCGGCCTATTCCGGCCGTCGCGCAAAAGACCTTGCGAGTGGGCCGACGTCGGTTGGGACTTCCAGCCTGCATGAGAATACCCGATCGAAATCCAAGGCTCGGAGGCATAATAAAACCTCAGGACGGCTTGCGCCTGAGCGGTCTCGATCAAGCGCTCGAAGAGAATCTCATCCAGAGCCATCTGAAAAGGCATCGGAGCGCTGATGAGAGCGTAGGTGAAAAGTTCGCGGGGCATCCCTGTCCGTCCCGGTCAGCCCGGGACGCCTTCAGCCAGAAGGATTCTCTCGCGAAGCTGATCACGGTAGGACAGCACGGGCTTGCGGGCCGCCAACACTTCGTCCGGACGGCGGATCGGCAGTGTGTGGGGCGCCTGCAGAAGCTTGTCGGGATCCTGGAGAATCTCCTCGGCGATGATTTCCATCGTCTTCACGAAACGATCAAGGGTTTCCTTGCTCTCTGTCTCGGTAGGTTCAATCATCAGAGCCTCCTCCACGACGAGCGGAAAGTGGACGGTCGGCGCGTGAATCCCGAAATCCAGAAGTCTTTTGCCGATATCCCCGGAGTGAATCCCCTGGGCTTTGTAATTGCGTATCGAGAGCACACATTCATGCATACACGGCTCGTCGACCGCTATCGGAAAGATTTTCTTGAGCTTTTCCTTCAGATAATTCGCATTCAGGATCGCGTCCTCACTGACTTTTTTGAGACCGGCCAGCCCCAGGGAGCGGATATACACGAAGGCCCTCAAAAGCATTCCCGTATTGCCGTAAAAAGACTTCACGCGCCCGATCGATTTCGGCCCGGCGTCGCGAAGGACATAAACCTCTCCCTGTTTATCGAGCAAAGGCCCCGGCAGAAAAGGAACCACGCGCTCGCTGACGCCCACGGGTCCTGAACCCGGTCCGCCGCCGCCGTGCGGCGTTGAAAAGGTTTTGTGAAGATTCAGGTGCACAATATCGAAACCCATGTCGCCCGGCCGCGCGATTCCGAGGAGCGCGTTAAAGTTGGCGCCGTCATAATAGAGCAGTCCCCCTTTTTGGTGGACCGCCTCGGCCACCTTCACAATATCCTCCTCGAAAAGCCCCAGCGTATTGGGGTTGGTGAGCATAAGGCAGGCCACCTCATCATCGAGATGTTCCAGCAGCGTCTTGAGTTCAACGCGTCCGCGCGCGTTGCTTTTCAGCTCGACAACATGATACCCGTACAGCGCGGCGCTGGCGGGATTCGTCCCATGACTCGAGTCCGGGACAAGAACCTTGCGCCGCTTGGTCTGTCCAAGCGCTTCATGGTAGGCACGCACCAGCATCATACCCGTCAGTTCACCGTGAGCGCCCGCGGCGGGCTGAAGCGTGAAGCGTTTCATGCCGGTGATTTCCCTCAAATCCTGTTCGAGCTCGTAGCAGACCTGGAGGATTCCCTGGGCTGTCGACTGAGGCTGCAGCGGATGGACTTTGGCGAATCCTTCGAGACCCGCCGCCCATTCATTTATTTTCGGGTTGTACTTCATCGTGCAGCTTCCCAGAGGATAAAAATGAGAATCAATCGAGAAGTTTTTCTTCGACAGCTGAACGAAATGACGAACCACTTCCGGCTCCGTCATTTCAGGAAATACCAGCGCGCGTTTGCGGCGGAATTTATCAGGAACGGTTTCCAGCCCCTTGCTTTTGTCGCAATAGTCCTTCGGCAGTGAAGCACCGCGCCGACCCGGACGGCTTTTTTCAAAACTCAACTGACTGCATGGACTGATCAGCATGAGGCAAGCTCCCGGACAAAAGTGTCCAGATGTTCCCGCGTTTTGGTTTCCGTCGCGCAAACCAGGAACTGATTTTTCAGTTCCGGGTAAAAAGGCTCAAGCGGAACTCCGGGAAAAATTTTCTTTTCAAGCAGCTTCTTTTCAAGAAGATCGAAGGGTTTCTCAGTGCGAATGACAAACTCGTTGAAGATCGGCTGGTCTCTGAGCACCTTGAAACCTCCGAGGCCCGCAATCTTTCCCCGCAGGTAATCAGCGCGGTCCATATTGAGTGCGGCAACTTCCCGGATCCCCTCTTTGCCGAGCAAAGTCATGTGTGCGCACGCGGCCAGAGCGCATAAGGCCTGGTTGGTGCAGATATTCGAGGCTGCCCTCTCGCGCCGAATGTGCTGTTCGCGTGCCTGAAGGGTCAGGCAAAAGGCACGTTTACCTTCGGCATCGACCGTCAAGCCGGCCAGGCGCCCCGGGACGCGCCTCATAAGAGACCGCACCGCGGAAAAATAACCCACGTAGGGGCCGCCGAATTGCAGCGCCAGGCCGAAGGGCTGCCCTTCTCCGACGGCAAGATCAGCACCCCACTCACCCGGAGACCTCAAGACAGCCATCGCCAGAGGATTTCCCGTCAAAATCAGGAGCGATCCGTTTTCATGGACCTTATCGCTGACACCTTCGAGGTCCTCCAAAACTCCGAAAAAATTGGGCGTTTGAAACACAACCCCCGCCACATCAGGCGTCAAAAGACTTTCAAATTGAGCCCGGTCAAACGCATGATCTTCGCCGAATCCAAACTCCACCATCGAATAAGGCGTTCCGCGCAAGTAGGTTTGAATCACTTGCCGGTAATGCGGGTGGACAGCCCGCGACACCAGCACCTTCAAGCGGTCGGTGTGACGGACGGACAGCAAAACGGCCTCGGCAAGACTCGTCGATCCGTCATAATGCGACGCATTTGAGACATCCAGACCCGTGAGCTCCGTGATCAAGCTTTGGAACTCGTAGATGGCCTGGAGCGTGCCCTGAGACGCTTCTGCCTGGTAGGGCGTGTAGGCCGTGTAAAACTCATTGCGGCGGGTCACTTCGGAAACAGCCGAGGGCACAAAATGTTCGTAACTTCCCGCGCCCAGGAACGACAGATAATCATGGGCAGAGTGATTGACGTTAGCCAGCCCGCGGACAAGCGTCTGAATCTCGAGCTCGCTGACGGCTTCGCGCACGCCGATCCTCGGATTGCGCAGCGAGGACGGGATGCCCTTGAGCAAGTCCTCAAACGAGGACACACCGATGTCCTCGAGCATTTTTTGTTTGTCGTCTTCGGTCAAAGGATGAAAGTGCATATTAAACGCCCGTCGTAAGGTTCTTTTCGTAAGCGCCTGCGTCCATCAGAGCGTTCCATTCCGCTTCCGAGGACATCTCTACCGTAAAAAACCAGCCCTTACCGTAGCACTCTTGATTCACCATGCCCGGGTCCCCTTCGATGGCGCTATTCACGCCCGTGACTTTGCCGCTGACAGGCGAGTAAATATCAAAAGCCGCCTTCACGGACTCCACCACTGCGGCGGGCTTGCCTGCCGTCACGGCCTGTCCCTGTTTGGGAAGTTCGACGAATACCACGTCCGAAATTTCTTTCTGCGCGTAATCCGTGATCCCGACCGTTACCGTGAGGCCGTCTTTTTTGGCCCATTCATGGGTTTTCGTGTAACGCAGCTCTTTCGGAAAATTCATAGTTCCTCCCCCTTGCGGGATGGTGTTTTTTTATTTCTGACGTTTGTAAAAAGGAAGCGGAACGATCCGCGCATTCAAAACCTTGTCCCTGACCTGGATGCCGATTTCGTTGCCGGCATAGGCTTCAGCCGCCGCGACATAACCCAAACCGATATTCTTCTTTAAGGTCGGCGAGAACGTGCCGCTCGTAACTTCACCGATGAGCGCGCCGTTCTTACGG
>VFQY01000011.1 GCA_018883425.1 Candidatus Omnitrophota bacterium
TTCTAGGGGCCGAGAAGGAAGACCTCGAACCGCTCTTGAGGTTAATCTGGGGGTAGTCTTTCATGCGGAGCTGGAAGAAGAGTTCTTTGTTGTTCGAGTTAATATCCGAATTGCGTACGTTGTAGCCGAAATCGAAAAGAAGGCAGTACATGTCGCGCGTCGCCATAACCTGCCACTCGTCGAGCTGGGCACCCTGAGCTTGCCATCGGATATAACCCCCGAGGGTCCAGAGCTTGTTGAGCTTATAGCTTGTATCGAAGACGAACTGCGTTCCCCCTTCGATGTCCTCTTCTTCGATGTCGGCGATGTAGCGGTGTCCGAAGATAAAATAGAGTTTTTCGCTGGCACGGATCAGGATGTCCTGATTGAAAAGAGTGGCTTCGCTCTTCAGAAAGCTGTATTCCGTGCGGACCTGATATTGCAGCCAATCGTAAGGCCGCAGTGTGAGTTCTTGGTCGAGCGTTATGAACGACGCGCCGTGTTCGACATTATGCGGATTAGGAGAAAAGTTAAGAAACGTGTTGTAGCTGACAATGTCGACGCGCTGGGTTTTCCCGCTGACAACCCGCTTGGTCTGAAGGCGGTTTTCCATGCCGAAGGAGACAACATCCTCATCGTCAATACGGTCAATACGGTCGAAGCGAGTCAGTTTTTCGTCACTCACCGTGGATCGAACTGCGCTGTACGCAGCCACAGGTTCGAAGATATGACGCAGGCGGTTGACTTCGACGCCCCATTTGTCGAAGGATGCTTCATAGGTCTTATAATACTGGTTTCTGACGTCCACACCGCTTCCGGCCACCATTCTAAAGTGATCGTTGTCGGATTCCCGCTCGCGGCTGTAGTACGTCCCGCGGGTGTTGACATAGGGCGTCACTTTAAGATCTTTGAGCTTAACCGGGTAGGTCCATTCATTCCACTGGTCGGCGCGATTCACATCTTCATTTTTCTCACTGCGGCTCAATCGTTTAGCAAGATTTGAATAGCTGGTTTCGCTCTCCATGTAAAGGCCGTCTTTGAGAATCGGCTGATTCTTGAGATTAAAGCGAGCCTCGGGCAAGCGCTCAATGGTGGACTCAAAGGTGTTCATCTTCTTAGTGGCATGAACAAGAAAACCGTATTTCTCCCCGTTTTTGGTCAGGGTGACAAAGGACTGCGGTTCAACTTCGCCCCGGTGCTCTTTTTCGAAGAAATCCTGAAGGAAATATTCGTCGGCCAGGCGGTGATACCGAAGCTGGATGTGAGAGTATTCGTCGATGTCGGTACGGTGCCACCAGGAAAGCCTTCCGCGGTCTCTTTCTTCGCGTTCGCCGTAGGGGTTCAGCATGCCAGGCGTCGGAGCGCGTTCATCTTGCGTCCAGTACCCTTTGATCAGTCCGTGTCCGGCTCGGCCCAGGTTATAGTTCAGATCGGCTCCCGTAGCGAATCCGCGCTTGGCGCGCCAGTCGAAATGCACTTTGCCGTAGACCTGTTTGGTGATGCTGAATCCTTTGGAGGTTTCAATGTAGGCTCCGTCCTCAGAATTGTAACCGGCGCTCAAGCTGATCGGCGCATTATTCCTCTGCAAGGGAATCACGAGGTACGGCCACCAAAAAATGGGTTTACCCAGGGAATAGATCGTGACATGGCGTGCGATCATTTTGTCATCCTGATGAATCGTCACTTTCTTTGCGTGCACCTCGTACGGAGGGTTTTCGCCGCGGCAGGTCGTGAATGCGGCATTCGAAGCCTCGGTGGTTCCGGCATTCAGCTTGTTGATCTGGCTAGCGTGACAATTCCATGGATAAGCGAGCACCGTTCCTTGAGGAAAGTTTCCGGATTCCTGATTGAAATCGTAATAGACCTCTTCGCCGCGAGCCACCGCTTTTTGGCCGCTGAAAATGATCACGTGCCCTCGCGCATAGGCCTTCTTGGTTTCGGTTTCTACCTCGGCGTAATCCGAGGTGATTTTTTCATCGCCATAGCTAATGACCACGTTGCCCTTTGCGAGAACTTTCTTTTCGTCCTTGAGATATTCGAGACTGTCAGCAACCGTTTCAACCTTGGGCTTAACCTGAGTGTAGGTATCTTTAGCCGGGATCGGCCGGGATGCTTTCTGGGGGGCTTCAGGGGCTTTTTCGGCGGCAGTGGCGGCCGGGCTCAAAAAACTCGTGGATAGCACAAGAAAACTTGCGGCCGAAATCACAGCTAAAGCTTGGGGATATTTTAAACGCATGAACAACTTTCGCTTTTTTTAAAGATCCTGATAACGCATGACCCGGTTTCTTCCCTCTTCTTTCGCACGATAGAGAGCTTGATCAGCCTTGCCGATCAAATCGTTGGACAGAACCGAGAGATCTGAAGCCGCGATTTTTTCAGAGCTGTAATCCGAGGGGAAAACCGCAACTCCGATGGATGCGGTCACCTTCGTACTCACATCATAAACTTTGAAGACATGTCTTGCGATACTCGAGCGAATTCTCTCTGCGACGTCAAGGGCGCCCGCAGAATTCGTTTCCGGCAACGCCATGATGAATTCTTCACCCCCGAAACGTCCCACAAGATCTACTTTGCGGAGACTGGAACGCAGAATTGCAGCGGTTTCGCGCAGCGTAGCGTCTCCCACCAGGTGACCGAGTTCGTCATTATATCTTTTGAAGTGGTCGATGTCTAACATTAATAATGCCAACGAGAAGCCGTGTTTTTGACTCCGGCGAAGTTCATCCATGAAAAGTGTCATAAAATGCCGCCGCACGAAAACTTTGGACAGATCGTCAATGATGGAGAGCGAACGGACGGTGTCATAGAGCTTGATTTTCTTGATCTGAAGAACGAGATGAGCGGCAAGCACTTCGAACTTCGCCAAATCCGACCCTTGAGCGCCCTCCACGAATAAATAAGCCAGACGCTCCTGCTGAATCGTTAAGGGAAAAATCCACTGAGATTCCCCCGCCTGAACGTTTTTTTCCTGCATAACAAACTTGATGTGCTTGCGTTCAATTTCGCTAAGAACCCGGTTGGTTTCACGGCATGAATTTTCGTCAATCGATAGAACATGAAACGTTCCGTCTTCATTCCCGCCTGCATCCTGAAAAAGCGCAAGGTCCATGGACGCGAAGGGCAGTTCCGGCAGGACTTTTTTCTGGAGAGCATCGGCGAGGGAAGCGTAGCTGAGGCATTCGCTGAAGTCTCTGGCGATTTCGAACAAGTCCATGAGGCTGGATGCCTGTTTCTCGAGGTGCTGAAGATTGTCAAGCCGATGCTGATGCTTGTGCTTGAGAACCTCCCATTCCCGGAGGATATCTTTGTTGACCAGGCTCTCTTCCTCGAAGCGCTTTTCCCACTCATGACGGTACGCCATGAACGCGGCGAGAAGCCCTGCGTGCATCAGCAGAAAAAGAACCATCTCGGGATGAAAATCTCCGGCGATGTAAAAAAACTGGAAGCCGGCAAAAGAGAAGGCTGTAAAGGCCAAAAGACGGCGATTATTTTCAGCACAAAAGTAGTAGAGAGGCAAGGCCAGCAGCATCGAGAAAACGTAATACGCCAGCTCAAGATCGCGTGTTTTGAAGTACACGACAGGCATCATCAGCAGAAAAACGCCCAGGATCAGATTGCGCTGGAGCATACGCGGTTCCTTCCTGATCGTTTGGCTTTGTAAAGCGCTTCATCCGCTTTCTGGATGAGAGTCTCAGCATCGAGCGTATCTTGAGGGATGGTGGCCGTGCCGATCGAAACGCTCATGCGCACTTCTTCGCGGCGTATTTGAAAGGGCTCCTGCTCCACACAGACCCGGATTTTTTCAGCGAGCGCGAGAGCTTCGGCGCTTGAGGTTTCGGGGAGCAGCACCGAAAACTCTTCGCCCCCGTAGCGGGCAGCCACATTATTTTCGCAGAGAGTGCGCAGAATGTGCGCGAACCGGGTCAGCATCAGGTCGCCGCCGCCGTGTCCGAACCGGTCATTGAAGTCTTTAAAGTGATCGATATCGCACATCAAGACCGAGAGAGGCCGCTGGGTCAGAAGCGCTCTGCCATGCTCCTGCTTGAGCCTTTCGAAAAAATAGCGTCTCACATAAAGGCCGGTGAGCGAATCCTTGATCGCAAGCTGTTCGGTTTTTTCGTAAAGCATGGCATTGGAGATAGCGGAGGAAGAGAGAGCCGCGATCGCGTCGAGAAGGCGCAGGTCGTCATTGGAAAAAGTATTCGCCTCCGACGAGTTGACGCGAAGGGTTCCGATGACTCGCCCCTCATGAAGAATCGGCGCCATGATCAGACTTCGTATATCCAGCTGGCGGGTTGTCTCGGTCACATCGAAGCGGAAATCCTGATGCGAGTCGGCCACGATAAAGCGCTTACGGTTCTTGATGGACCATTGGTCGAACAGATCGCCTTGCTTGGAGCTTACCCCAGCCTCGGTGCGGCTGCGCTTCGATGCGACGACCGACAGGTTTCTTCCCTCGGGATCGGCAAGACTGAGAAGCGCGGCATTGCCTCTGGGAATAAAATCCGCGGTGCGTTCAACCACCATGCGGCCAAGCTCCGAAACGAGCATGGTTGTAGCGAGCTCTTCGGCGAGTTTTCTCAAGTTGTAATACGTCGAATATTTTTCAAAGAGGATGCTGATCCCCTCCCCCTTGATTTTGTAGGAAACTTCGAGATCGTTTCTTTCGTTCTGAAATTTTTCGCGGTCCACGCCTAATCCCGCGATTTGGTTATTAAAATTTTCATCCGTGCGGTGAAGCAGATAGCAGAGAATCCCGTAAGCGGCCGCGAACCAGACAACCACCGCGGAGCCCGATACCCCGTAAACAAAAAAAACCAGAACTGTCGCGAAGAAAGCAAAAAGCCCGCCCCCGAGAAGTCCGAAGGCGGTCCAGCCGCCCAGAATAGGAAAAAGGAAGCAGGCGAGAAACAGAAATGTGCGGCGGAGGTAGACCTCGGGGATGAGCGTCGTTTCTAGAAACGAAAGCGCATGGAGAATCTGATGCGTCAGAAAAAAAGAAGTGACGAGCGCAAGAGCGAGACTAATGCGGCGGCGGGTTGTTGAACCCATGGACCTCTCAGACGATCGCTTTTTCCGTCACAGGATCGAAGAAGTGAGCTTTGCTCATATCAAACACGACTTGAAGATCCTGATTCACGGCGGCTGTATCCTGGTTTGACACTCGCGCGACAAAGCTGTTTCTGCCGCAGTTGAGATAGAGGTAGATTTCCGACCCCATAGGCTCCACCACGTCGACAGTCGCCGTAATCGTGAACTCAGGGCGTGCATCCTGAGCAAAAATCTTGTCATAGATGTCTTCGGGCCTGATGCCGAGCACCACTTCCTTGTCCTTGAACGGGAGGATTCTGCTGTAGGACTGCGGCAGGAGCCTGAGCTTGAAGCCTTTGTCCTGGAAGTAATAATCGTTTTGTTCTTTCACGACCTTGCCCTGAAGAAAGTTCATCGGCGGAGAACCGATGAAGCCCGCAACGAAACGATTGGCCGGAGTTTCGTACAGGCTCACCGGATCCGCAACCTGAAGGATATGTCCGCCCCGCATGACCACGATGCGGTCACCAAGAGTCAGGGCTTCCACCTGATCGTGCGTCACGTAAATCATGGTGCACTGAAGACGATTGTGAAGCTTGTGAATCTCTTTGCGCATCTGAATTCGAAGCTTTGCGTCAAGGTTGCTCAGCGGTTCATCAAAAAGAAAAACCTTGGGTTTGCGGACAATCGAACGGCCGACGGCTACGCGCTGTCTTTCACCGCCGGAAAGTTCCTTCGGCTTGCGCTTCAGCATTTCGGATAAACCTAGAATGTCGGCAGCCTCACCGACACGCCGCTCGATTTCTTTGTTGGGATACTTGCGCAGTTTAAGGGCGAAGGCCAAATTTTCGTAGACAGTCATGTGCGGGTAGAGCGCATAGTTCTGGAAGACCATCGCAATGTCGCGGTTTTTAGCCGGAACATCGTTCACCAGCTGATCGTCGATGAAAATTTCTCCCGAGCTAATCTCTTCAAGACCAGCGATCATGCGCAGAGTCGTCGACTTACCGCAGCCGGAGGGGCCGACGAAAACCATGAACTCCTTGTCTTTGATCTCGAGATTGACTCGATCGACCGCAGGTGTATTGTTGCCGTAGACTTTCGAAAGGTCTTTCAGGACGACTGTTGCCAAAGGGATACTCCTTTTCTGAAGATCTTAGGGAACGCAATCGAGAATTTTATGAAGGGAACTACGCAGTGCGCTGCGCGCAACGACCTGATCGATCATGCCGTGCTTGAGCAGAAACTCTGAAGTCTGAAAATCTCCGGGCAGCTTTTGACGAATGGTCTGCTCGATCACGCGGGGACCGGCGAAACCAATCAGCGCTTTGGGTTCCGCAAGGATGATGTCCCCTAGCGAAGAGAAGCTGGCCATCACCCCGCCCATGGTCGGATTCGTGAGGATGGAGATGAAGGGCTTGCTGCCTTTCTGATATCGTGAAAGCGCGACAGAAGTCTTTGCCATCTGCATCAAACTGAGAGCGCCTTCATACATGCGCGCGCCGCCTCCCGATCCGGAGACAATGATCAGCGGGAGTTTTCTCTCGAGAGCGTATTCGACGAGCCGGGTAATTTTTTCGCCTACCACCGAGCCCATGGATCCCATGATGAAACGCGAATCAGTCACGCCGAAGGCAACGCTGCGTCCCTCGATCTTGCCCTCACCCGTCACGCAGGCTTCTTTGAGGCCTGTCTTTTTTTGATCCGCCTTGAGTTTATCAAGGTAAGATTTCGTACCCTCGAAGCCTAACGGGTCTTGAGAAACAAGGTCAGGATTGATCTCTTTGAAAGATTTGGGATCGAGAATGTGCTGGATTCGGTCTTGGGCACCCATGATGAAGTGGTAATCGCACTTCTGACACACGAGCAGGTTTTCTTTGAGGGACTTGTTGAACATCACGTGAGAACAGCTGGGACACTTGGTCCACAGCCCTGCAGGAATGCTCTTCTTTTTCAGACCGCTGGTTACAGGTGTTACGGCAGCTTTCAGTTCCATATCGGGCTTACTCTCATCCTTGGCAGCCACGGCCTTTGTCCACGGTGATCGATCCGGAAGGAATCGTCGTTGGCGTTACAAACCCTGTTGAAAAGCGGGGCATTATAAAAAAAAGGGCCTGGCAAAGTCAATGTCTTTATAACTCACGCTTTATCAATCCTTTACAACAAAAATGCTTTATGGTATGGTTCCTGCATGGACCAGCGCCTTTACCAGCAGCAGAGTCAGAAGCTCGTGCTCTCGCCCCAGATCCGGCAGTATCTGAAGCTTTTGCAGCTTCCGCTCACAGAGCTTTCCCAGGCCATAGAAACTGAACTCGTTGAAAATCCCCTGCTCGAGGAAAAATCGACCGACGAGAGCGATATCACAGACAGCATGCGTTCTCAAGAGCCTTCCGAGCAGGACACTCCCAAACCGGCCACTGAAGAACTCAGGCCGGGTGAGAGTTTTGAGGATCTGCCTCAGTGGCTCGCGGATTCCGAGGGGTATTCTCATTACTCCGAAGGGCGCCACGAAGACATCGACGAGCTGCAGAAGAACAAAGATTATTCCGAAGGACTGCTGACTAAACCTGAAGCGCTATCGGATTACTTGCTTTGGCAAATCCGTTTTTTGGATCTCTCGGAGGCACAGAGGACGGCCGCCGAAGAGATTATCGGCAATATTGACGAGAACGGATTTCTTCAGGCGAATCTCGATGAAATCGCTTCAGCGGTGCACGCCGAGCCCGGCGAAGTGCTCGCCGTTCTCCACAAGATCCAGGGCCTGGAGCCGCCCGGCATCGGTGCCCGAACGCTCCAAGAAGCTCTGCTCCTGCAGATTGAGCGGAAGAAATCTCCTGAGGCGCCTGTAGCTCGGGAAATTGTCGAAAAACACCTCCCCTTGCTTGAGAAAAGGGATTGGCCGCAGCTGGCGCGCCTGATCGGCTGTGATCTGGAAAAAATCCGCAAGTCAGCGGATTTGATCGCGCGGCTCGAGCTCCGCCCCGGCCGAAGCTTTTATGCCGAAGAGACGATTGCCGTGACCCCCGATGCGATTGTCACCCTGCAGGAAGACGAGACGCCCCGGCTCAAGGTTGAAATCGTTAATGAAAAAATTCCCGAGCTTCGCATCAACGCTTATTACCGAAGCATGCTGCGCAAGAAGGATCTTGATGAAAAAACGAAAGTTTTCCTGAAAGAGAAACTGCAGGCCGCAATCGACTTTATGAAAGCACTGCAGCAGCGCAAAAGCACGCTGCACGGGATCACCGATGAACTCGTCAAAGAACAGGGCGAGTTTTTCGAAAAAGGATTCTCGCATTTGAGGCCGCTGCGTCTGAAAGATATCGCCGGCAATCTTGGCATCCATGAATCTACCGTGAGCCGCGCAATCAGCGGCAAACATATGCAAACGCCTCAGGGAACGATTCCCTACCGGAGTTTTTTTTCGACCAAACTCGAAACCACGACCGGAGAGGAAGAATCGCAAAAGAGCATCATGATGAAGCTGAAAAGTCTCATCGAGGCTGAGAGTCCTGAGAAGCCGCTCAGCGATCAGGAGCTCGTTGTCAAACTGAAGGCGGAAGGAATTGTCATTGCCCGGAGAACTGTGGCGAAATACCGTGATCTCCTTAAGATCTTACCCTCGCATCTCAGAAGAAAACGTTAATCAAAGAAGGTTTCCGCATGAAGTCTGCTTCCTATCAGGTCAAAAAACGCAAAGTTGTCTATTCCAAGGGGCCGATTCATTTGGTGGACTGCGAGGTAAAGCTTTCCTCGGGACGCGTCCTTTCTCGTCAAATTATCGAACACCCCGGCTCGGTGGTGATCATTCCTAAATTCGGCGCGGAGCAATTCGGTTTGATCCGTCAGTTCCGCTTCGCGGCCCGAACGGACCTCTGGGAATTTCCAGCAGGAGGTATTGAGCCCTCCGAGAATCTGCGTCAAGCGGCTGCCCGCGAGCTCTCCGAAGAAATCGGATATCATCCCCGCAAACTCACCCGCCTCATGAGTTTTTACCCGTCACCCGGTATCTCGAGCGAAGTGATGCATCTTTTCTTGGGAGAAAATCTGACCCCGCGCAAGGGTGAACCGGATGACGATGAGGAGATCGAGCTGCAAGTGTTCTCGGCGCCGGAGATTTTTAAAATGATTCAGCGCAAAAAAATCGTGGATGCCAAGACGCTTCTCGGCATGCACTTTCTAAAGAGTACGGGAAAAATTTAGCGCTTCTGAAATAACGCTTGGATGAAGAAGCGTCTTTGCTATAATACCCACTCTTCGCTGCGGGCTGGCGTAGCTCAGCTGGTAGAGCAACGGTTTCGTAAACCGTAGGTCGGGAGTTCAATCCTCCCCGCCAGCTCCATTCTCCCGCTCAAGAAATCCCTGCCGAAACTTTCAGGATCTTTCAATCGCAACCCGAACCTAACCCGCAAATCTCTGAAGCCCTGTCCCCAGAGGGGACTGTCCCCTTTTCCCCCGCAACCCGAACCTAACCCGCGAATCTCTGAAGCCCTGTCCCCAGAGGGGACTGTCCCCTTTTCGAGTGGGGACTGTCCCCTTTTCGCTTTTTGCTTTTCGCTTGGCGCCTTTACGCTTTTACGGGGTAGCGGGGATGACCGAAGGCGAGGAAGCCGGGGTTGTGCAGGTCCGGCTTATTGTAGGTGAGCTCGCTTCCATCCCATGCGGTCACGGAACCGCCTGCCTCATTGAGGATGCAATGCGCGGCTGCAGTATCCCACTCCATGGTGGGGCCAAGACGCGGGTAAAGATGCGCAGCTCCTTCCGCGACCAGTCCCATCTTAAGAGCGCTCCCGCGGTAGATGACTTCACGAGGCTTCCACTCGTTCAACAGGTCCGCCATTTTGTCCCGGTCATGAGAACGGCTGGCGGCCACCACGAGCCCGTCATGGAAGCTTGAAACATGGATGCCGGCCGTGCGATGCTGCTCATCCCGCTTCATCGCGCCCAACCCTTGAGCTGCCGCATAGAGGATTTTGAGTGCGGGTGCGGCCATCACTCCGAGAATAGGTCGGCCGTTTTCAACCAGTGCGATGTTGACGGTGAACTCCCCATTACGGCTGACAAACTCCTTCGTACCGTCAAGCGGATCCAGAAGCCAAAGGCGTTTCCACGACCTTCTGGTTTCCCATGGCGGGGTCGCAGATTCCTCTGAAATGACCGGTATCGCGGGCGTCAGCCGGCCCAGACGCTCGGTGATATGCTCATTCGAGCGCGCATCGGCAAGCGTGAGAGGCGATCGATCGTCTTTAAAGGAGACTGTAAAATGAGGGTCATCGTAGACTTCCAGAATGATCCGGGACGCTTCATCGGCGACCGTGATAATTTCCGGGAGCAGTAACTCGAGATTCACGCGATCATTCGCCGGCGGATGCATGCAGGTGACGCCTCCCGGCATCGGCTACTGGTTTAGGTGCGGATTAAAGCAGGCACGGTAAAACTGGAGCGGGATACGGGAATCGAACCCGTGTATCCAGCTTGGGAAGCTGGCGTACTACCATTGTACTAATCCCGCATGCCGCTATTCTACTCAGGGCAGATGAAAAGAAAAGCCCGTTTTGAATTAGAAATGACTCACCTGCTTAAAAAGATGAAGGCGCTCATCTAAATCGGCCCGGCTGATCTTTCTAAGTTTTTCGAGACCGAATTCTTCGACGGCAAAAGAGGCCATCACGGAGCCGTAGGCAGCGGCTCTTTTCAGGTTTTCGAAGCTTGTATCTCCAGTGACACTGAGGTAGCCCATCATCCCCCCTGCAAAGCTGTCCCCGGCTCCCGTGGGATCGAACACCGTTTCTAGGGGAAATGCAGGTAAGGCAAAAAAACGGTTATAGGCGTTGACGAGAACGCCATGCTCACCTTTTTTTATGATGACGCATCCGGGTCCATAGCCGCGGATGATCTGTGCGGCGCGCACAAGATTGGGTTCGCCGGTCAGCTGCCTAGCCTCGGCGTCATTCAGAACGAAGCCGTCGACACGGGCTAGAACCTTGAGAAGATCCTCTCTCTTGCTCGCAATCCAGTAATTCATGGTGTCGCATGCCGTGAATCGCAGGCTGGGTTTGGCCAGCTGGTCGAGCACTTTCAGCTGCAGCACGGGGTCCACATTCGCGAGAAACACAAACTCAGGATCGTGGTTGAGCGATATTTCCGGATCGAAAGAAGCCAGGACGTTCAGATGCGTCTCAAGCGTCTTCGCCGAATTCATATCGTCCTCGTAGAATCCTTTCCAAGCGAAGGTTTTACCTGAAACAGTTTTCAGATTACTCAGATCGATCGTGCGTTCTTGAAGCACACGGCGGTATTCGGGCGGAAAGTCTTCCCCGACGACTCCGACCAGCGACACCTTGTGAAAGAAACTGGCCGCGTAAGAAAAATACGAGGCTGACCCCCCAAACACTTGTTCGCGTTCTCCGAACGGCGTCCGGATAGAATCGATGGCGACCGTTCCCACTACGACGAGAGGTTTACCCGAATAAGGATCTTCATGCTTCATGGGATTCTATCCTTTCTTTCATACGTCCGGCTGTCTCTGCGGGATTTTTTGCGTCGAAAAGAGCGCGCACTGCGGCGATGCGCCTTGCGCCTGCCTTGAGAACCTGATCCAAATTGGACTCGTTGATCCCCCCGATGGCGACGAAAGGTTTCGTGATTTCACGCGACGCCATGCTGACTAATGCCAAACCCGCTGGGATGTAATGAGGCTTTGTCGGTGTTTCGTAAACGGGCCCGACGCCGATGTAATCAACGTCCTCTAGAACTGCGGCTCGTGCTTGTTTTTCGGAGTGAGTGGATTTTCCAAGGTAAAGGCGCTTTCCGCTTTTGCTCATGAGCGAGCGCGCTGCGTCCACGGGGAGATCGTCTTGACCGAGGTGGACGCCATGCGCACCGGAGGCTAAGGCGAGATCGACCCTGTCGTTGATAAAAAAAAGTTTTCTGTGACTCTCTGCGAGAGCGGTCATGCGGCAGGCCGTCTGATAGAGAAGTCCGTCTGAGCAATGCTTTGAACGAAGCTGGATAATATCCACTCCTGCCCGGTAAAGAGCGTCCGATTTTTTTAGGAAGTCGCGGGCGCTCTGCGCATCGCGCAGATCCGAAACCGCGTAGAGTTTAAAGTTTTGAAATACGACTGAGCGCCAGTCGCTCATCTGCGTGTTTGTCTTGATCCCCGATTCGGGATGCGCCAGAATTTTTTCGATAACGCCGGTTGTCGAGCGGCCTTTGAGAAAGCTGATGCGCCGGACCTTGCCGCCCCAGGATAGAACTTCGCTTGCCCCCACAATGTCGCCGGTTTTCCAATCTGCGCCTTTGACAAGTGTATTGGGCCGGATGCTTCGGATGAGCTTGATCGGAGTCGGTTCAGAAAACAGAATGACGTGATCCACGCATGAAAGAGCTGTCAGAAGCCTCGCTCGGTCCTGCTGGGAATTGACGGGGCGATGCGGCCCTTTGTAGGCACGCACTGAGGCGTCTGTGTTCACGCCGAGAATGAGCACGTCTCCGAGCGCCCTCGCCTTTTCTAAATATTGAACGTGTCCGGCATGAAGAATATCAAACGCGCCGTTCGTGAAAACAATGCGCCTTTTCCTGCGCCGGTGAAAATTCAAGGCGTTTTGCAGAGTGCCTGGAGTTAGAAGCTTGCGCGGACTCATGCGGAAAAAAGCTGATTTTCCACGACCTCGGAAACAGCATGCAGCGCTGTGATGTGGACTTCTTGAATGTGGGGCGTTTTCTTCGTTTGAGCTCGAAAGGTCATCCGGCAGAGCCCGGCAAGCGCACCGCCGCTCTCTCCCGTGAAGCCAATCACGGTCAGACCCTGCGCGGCGGCAGTCTTCGCGGCCTCAATCACATTCTTGGAATTGCCGCTTGTGGACAGCCCGATCAGGATGTCTCCCGGGTTTCCGAGGCCCTCGATTTGCCTCGAGAAAACGCGTTCGAAGCAGTAGTCGTTGGCGATCGCCGTCAAAATCGATGTGTCCGTCGTCAGTGCGATTGCAGGAAGACTTTTACGCTCGAGTTTGAAGCGGGCTATGAACTCCGCCGCAATGTGCTGTGAATCGGCGGCGCTGCCCCCGTTACCGCAGAGAAGCAGCTTGCCGCCGTTCTTGAAGCAATGAATGATCGCTGCCGAGATATGCTCGAGAATCTCCAGCTGACCCTCAGAAAAACTTTTCTCGAAGGCTTCGCGGTGATCCTGAAGAATGGGAAGAAAGTGATCCTTCACAGGGCTTAGCCGAAAAAGATCTTGGCCATCTCGTAGAGATCCGGCGGAACCGTCTTGAGTTTGCCCACAGCCTCTTCGAGACAAACGTCGACGACATTGCGGCCCTGCAGACTCACCATGTGACCGAATTTCTCAGCCTTGACCAGCTCAACAGCTTTCACGCCGAAACGTGTTCCGAGGACACGGTCAAAGGCCGTAGGGGTTCCGCCTCGCTGGATATGCCCAAGCACCGTCACGCGCGTTTCGAAACCCGTTTTCTTCTCGATCAAGTCCCCGAGCCGGTTGCCGATTCCGCCCAGACGGACGTGACCGAAAGCATCCAGCTTCTCTTCAAGAACGATGTTTTGGTTTTCCATGGCTGCACCTTCAGCAACGGCGACGATACTGAAGGTCTTTCCGCGGGAATGACGGTTGCGGATCAATTCGCAGACTTCATCCACATTAATCGGAACCTCAGGAATCAAAATTACGTCCGCCCCGCCCGCGATACCAGCCTCGAGAGCAATCCAACCGGCGTGACGTCCCATGATCTCAACGACCATGACGCGGTTATGCGATTCTGCCGTCGTGTGGAGACGGTCAATGCATTCCGTGGCGATGTTAACGGCCGTGTCGAATCCGAAAGTGTAATCCGTGGCATTGAGGTCGTTATCGATCGTTTTAGGGCAGCCAATGACCTTCACGCCTTCTTTATGAAGCTTGTTGGCGGCTCCGAGCGTATCTTCCCCGCCGATCGCTATCAGCGCGGCGAGATTATTCTTCTGCATCGTTTCTTTGACTTTGGCGATATGCTCGGGCTTCTTGCAGGGGTTCGTCCTTGACGTGCCTAGAATGGTCCCGCCCTTCGGAAGAATTCCGGATACTGAGTTTTGATCCAGCACCACGAAATCGTTCTCAATCATACCGCGCCAGCCGTAGCGGAAGCCCAGAGTTCTCCAATTGTAACGCTGAGCCGTCTTGACAACCGCACGGATTACCGCGTTAAGTCCCGGGCAGTCTCCCCCGCCTGTTAAAACACCGATCTGCGTCATTTTAAATCCTCCTCAACTGCGATTTTTTTGTTTTATACGCCGACTTTATTGAGCTCTTGACCCTGAGGTTCAGCCTCATGATCTTCAATTCTTTGAACATCGCACAAGATTTCGAACCGGTTGTCCGTGCCCAGCATTTTTTTCAAGCGCTCGCTAATCTCGTCCTGGATCGCGGCCAAAAGGACAGGTACGCCGCCTCCGGCCCACAGAACAAGACGCAGACGAATCTCAAGGTCTTTGCCCTGAATGATCGTTTTCGCGCGCCAATCCTTAACCAAATGAAATTTTTTCAGGACTTTCCGCAGAATATCCTCGATAGCATTGACCGACACCACCATCGGCCCGGATTCGCCTTGGTAAATGATGGCGTCTTGACCGCGCCCTTTCTTCACGAGTTTCCGCGAAAAGATGATACCGAAAACTATGAAGACGAAGCCCAGGAAACCGAGATGGAAAGATTGGGTGGGATTCTGATAGACCTCACGGACCTTGAAGAGCGCGTCTTCCAGACTCAGAACATGAAACGCCACAATCAGGAAGAAACTTCCCAGCGTCAGAAACGCAAAAATGGCGAAGATCTGCGCGAAAACGTTGACGACCTTCATAGCCTAGGCTTTCTTTTCCTGCGACTTGTTTTTTTCCGGATCCAGCATATGAGTTTCGATAAAATTCGTACTGACGGCACCCTGGCGGAACCTCGGGCGATTGAGAATTTTTTCGTGAATAGGAATCGTCGTCTTGATGGGGCCGATACTGGATTCCTTCAGAGCTCTCAGCATGATGTTGATAGCTTCGTTGCGGTCGCGTCCGTAGGCGATAAACTTGGCAATCATCGAATCGTAATACGGCGGTATCGAGTAACCGGCATACCCCTGGCTGTCGACACGAACATTCGGACCGCCCGGTACAATCCAGGTGTCGATTTTGCCTGGAGACGGACGAAATTCATTATCCGGATCCTCCGCGTTGATGCGGCACTCGATCGCATGTCCTTTAAACTCAACTTTATCCTGAGTAAAACTCAGCTTTTCACCGGCTGCAATCGCGATCTGCTCTTTGACAATGTCGATGCCCGTGATCATCTCCGTGACCGGGTGCTCAACCTGCAGACGCGTGTTGATCTCCATGAAGTAGAAATTCTGATCTTCATCTACCAGAAACTCAACGGTACCGGCATTTTCATACTTAAAGGCCTTTGCAGCTTTAATCGCCGCATCGCCGATTTTACGGCGAAGCTTCGCATCGAAACCTACGGCAGGGGCTTCCTCGATCAGTTTCTGATGGCGCCGCTGCACTGAACAATCCCTCTCCCCGAGATGAACGACATTCCCCTTGCTGTCGGCGATGATCTGCACTTCAATGTGACGAGGATTCTTCACGAGTTTTTCGATATAAACCTCTTTGTTGCCGAAAGCTGCTTCTGCCTCAGTCTGCGCAGTCAAGAATGCGCTGATGAGCTTACCGTCATTGTGCGCAGGCTTGATCCCCTTGCCTCCCCCGCCGGCCGCGGCTTTGACCATCACCGGATACCCTATTTTTTTGGCGAGTTTGAGTGCCTCTTCCTGATCCTTCACGCCGCCCTGGCTTCCGGGAATGATCGGCACGCCCGCTTTGCGCATTTCTTCACGCGCGATAGATTTGTGGCCCGCCATACGGATTGAATTGGGTTTCGGGCCTATGAACTTGATCTGACAAGATTCACATATCTCAGCAAAGTGCGCGTTCTCTGAGAGAAAACCGTAGCCGGGATGGATCGCTTCGACATCCGCGATTTCAGCTGCGGATATGAGAGCTGGAATGTTGAGGTAACTCTGGCTGGAGGGGGCCTCTCCGATGCAGATGGCTTCATCGGCGAGCTTGACATGAAGCGATTCGCGATCGGCTTTAGAGAAAACAGCCACTGTCCGAATTCCAAGATCACGGCAAGCCCTGATGACGCGGACCGCTACTTCCCCTCGATTGGCAATAAGAATTTTGTGAAACATAGGCTCCCGCCGGTAATTTCTGTGAACGCTTCGTTGATAGGTTCTCTGGAGGCTTAACTCTTACGGATTCGGAAAAGAGGCTGATCAAACTCGAGAGGCTCTCCGTTCTTGACGAGAACTTCCTCGATGACGCCCCCGACATCCGCTTTAATTTCATTCATGAGCTTCATGGCTTCGATGATGCAGAGCACGTCCCCGGGCTTTACAGTCTTGCCGGGCGCCGTATACGCCGGCTGATCGGGCGCAGGGGCGGCATAAAATGTTCCTACCATGGGTGATCGAATAAACGTTCCGGCGGGTGCGGCCTGCGCAGCGGGCGCAGGAGCGGCTGCCGGCACATCGGACTGAGGAAGTGAGCGGACTGCCGAACGCACCGTCTGAACGATCGGCTCAGCTGCGAACTGTCCCGCAGAGTCTTTCTTAAGCTTCAGCTTAATGCCCTCTTTTTCGATCTCGAGTTCGCAGAGATCGTTTTCCTTCATGAGTACGAGTATTTCTTTGATTTCCTTAATGTTCATCGATTTTCCCCTGTTGGGACTTGCTTAGCTGATTTCTGCTTGGTGAAGAGCTTTCGATAATGAAGACTGCCCCTGCCGGGGCGGGTATGGGGAGTTATACTAATGACTTTGACGATGAAGGTCAAAAAAATTCTTCACGGGTCAATCTTAAATCAATTCAGCGGCGGCTCTTAGGCCCAAGAGATAGCTCTGGACGCCGAAGCCTGAGACGATGCCGGCGCAGGCCGCAGCCGTCAGCGATTGGCGCCTGAAATCCTCCCGCTTGTAGATATTCGAAAGGTGGACTTCGATACAGGGCAGCGAACATCCCAAAAGAGCATCCCTCAAGGCGACGCTCGTATGCGTATAGGCGGCCGGATTAATCACGATCGCTTGATAAGCCTTTGAGGCCGTCCCGATTCTGTCTAGAATTTCTCCCTCATGGTTGGATTGAAAAAAGTCTACTCCCACCTTGAGCTTTTTGGCCTCCGCCGCCAGGGCCTGATTGATTTCCTTTAAAGTCAGCCGGCCGTACACATCGACTTCACGCTGACCGAGCAGCTGGAGGTTGGGCCCATGAAGAACGAGGATGTTTTTTTTCATCTCACTCACCTTCCTTTAAGGCTTCCGCGGGTTGGAAGCTTTTCGACTTGAGGCCGCCGGCGAACGCATACCAGAGACCCGAGAGAAACCCGATGCCGTAAATCAGAAAATCCGTCAAGAGGGATAGAGCCAAGGCTCTTTCCGTGTCCATGTAATGTGAGAAGAAATAAACGGATCCCGCCTCGCGCACGCCCAAACCGCCGAGAGAGGGGGCCATGCTCAGGATCGAAACCAGCGGGATGATCACGAAATAGACCCCAGCGGGAACTTCCGCACCGAGACTTATGCCGAGCCAATACGTGGAAATGATCACCAGGCACTGCCCTGCTATCGACAGCGCGAGGGCGGATACAAGCGTAGGAACATGATTTTTGCAAGCATAGAGTGCGTGATAGAGTTCCAAGAATTTTTCCCGAATCGCCTGCGAGGGAACTAATGCCCCCACCCACTTGAATTGCCTGGCAAAGCGCCTGCTCGCGAAGAAAACGGTCACGGATCCGATAAGAAACAGAAAGAAATAAAAGATGAACGAGACGCGAGGATCTTCGAATTCCTTGTGATAAAAAAACATCGCCGTCATGGCGATGAGCATGATCGCGATGAGGCCTAAAAGGCGGTCGAGAATGACTGAGGTTGTCGAAGCGATTTTCTTGCCCGAGTATTTATAGGCGTAATAAATCTTGGCCACGTCCCCGCCCACGGCTGACGGCAGGAAGAGATTGAAGAAAAGTCCGACGACGCACAGCGAGAGCGTCTTGAGGTAGCTGACACCGACCCCCTGGATGAGGAAAATACGCCAGAGTCGGGCCGCCATGATCACTTGGACAATCGCATAAGCAGCGAAAGCTGCTCCAAACCAAACCCAGTTCACCTCTTCGAGAACGATGTGGACGGCCTCGCCCAGTTTGTCGTGAAGGAAATAGATCACGAAACCTATGGCGATCAGGCTTACGGTGATCCTGAAGGCAGGACTGCTGAGGATTTTCTTCATGCGTGCTGCGTGAACTTCATCTGAAGTTCCGGAAGCGCCCCGCTGAGCATTCCGCTCTCCTGTTTGCTCAAATTGCCCTGTGTTTTAACCTGAAGAGCCCGTAAAAGCTCGATGGCTTCGCGGGCCGCATCAAGGTTGACGTCAGAACCCTGAGCCTCAGGGAGTTCACCGAGGTGGAAGAGCGCTTGGTAGACCAGCGTATTGATGAGGTTCAAAAATTCGGGAGAACTTGGCAATTCCTGAGTCGGGCGCGATGCCGGAGCCTGTGCGCTTGAGGCCGCTTGACTTGAAGGAGTCTGCGAAGCAGGCGCTGCCTTGGAGCGGTCTCTATCAATTTGTTCTTTCCAGCTTTCGTCGACTTTCTTGTCACTGAAACGGATGTCTTTTGACTGATCCATGAAGAACTCCGCGGGGTTGTGCATGAAACGGTATAAAAAGAAAAATTCCCGTCCGCTTAAGAGCGTCCGGGAACTTTCGCTGTCGTAAGAGGCGCGCTCAGGCCGTATTTAAACATGCCCCCCTGTGAGTGTCAACCTGGGCAAGCTTTTAGAGTTTAGCCTCGCCGAGAAATTCGATGGCCAGCCCTAACTGCTTCTTTCTCATTTCTTTACGGTTTACTCTTCCCTGAAGACTGTACTCCTGCTGGAAATTCGCGGAGGAAAAAATGTGAATCTCGACAAGGAGTCCCTCCACCGCAAGCGCATCGATCTGATTTGCGACCCGAAGATCCAGGTATTCCGTGAAGATACCGCCCTCGCTGATATTCGTCGTAATCGCCCTCGATGCGAGAACGTCGCCATTCTTGAGTTTGATCATCAGCTCGACGGGAATGGCGACATGCATGCGTTTGCTGCGGCGCCGCTCCACCTGAAGGCCGATGGAATCCTCGGGTCTGACGTCCACCTCGAATTCTTTCTCTTTATCTTTTTCCAGGAGAAAGGGGCCGAAATCTTCAGCGACCTCTTTCTCTGATTCGCAGACCCGTACATTCTTAGGAACGTAGGTTTCCCGCAGACTATTACGAATCCCCTCGGAGGCACCGAAAATTAGACTTTTCTGCGGTCTTATGCAGGCCGCCATGAGCTTTCTCATTCCCAAGGCATCGACGTCGGCCATTCCCTGAACATTGAGGATGACGCGCTGCAGCCGATGCCGGCGAATATTTCGCTGAATCTTGTCTGCAACATCCTCTACTGAATCCTGAGTCGGTATTCCTTCCAAATCGAACACGCAAACACTTCCAATTTCTCGAGTCGAGACTTTGAGTTTGCTCATGATGGGTTTCGCCGGGATTTCTCCCGCGCCTCCTTCGTTATTTTCACAATAATCGCGGCAGAGTTTTGATTCAGGTTTCTTCTCTACTTGAGTCAAAGGTAGCTTAGAAAAACACTTATTTCAAATCTTTAAGAAAAAAAACTGCTCAATAGAAAGCAATTACTATCAGGATATAAAAAACTAACCTAAGATGTTTTCTAGATGCGACTTAGGTTATTTTATAGGTAGGGTGGGCCATCGCTGCCGGAGACGTTCTGAAAAAATTTTTTCATCCCCCTGGTCCGAAGGGGCATAAAATTTTTGGGGACGAGGCATGTAGGATTGTGCGATAAAGTGACCCGGAAAATCGTGGGGATAGAGGTACCCCTCCCCGCGCCCCGCCTGTTTGGATCCTGACGCATGACTATCCCGCAGGTGCTCAGGAACTTCTTGCAACGAGTCACTTTTGACATTTTCCAAAGCTTTGAGAAGGCCTCGATACGCCGCATTGCTCTTGGGCGCCATCGCCAAGTAAACCGTCACATGAGCCAGCGTGATTTGGCTTTCCGGCATTCCCACAAATTCGAGCGTTTGAAGTCCTGAGGCGGCGAGAATGAGCGCTTTGGCATCGGCCGTCCCTATGTCTTCGCTGGCAAGAATGAGCAGGCGTCTCATAATGAAACGGGGATCTTCGCCGGCATGGAGCATTTTTGCGAGCCAGTAGAGGGAGGCATCAGGATCCGAGCCGCGCACGCTTTTGATGAAGGCGCTGATCGTGTCGTAGTGAACATCGCCGTCGCGGTCATAGTAAACGGCCTTATGACGGCAGCACTCCAAGACGTTTTGAAGCGTCAGCCTATAACCGCCATCCGCACCGGGCCGGCTTGTCATCACAGCCGCTTCAAGAGCGTTGAGAGCCCGCCGTGCATCGCCTGCCGCCAGCTGAATGATCGGTTCGAGCGCCCCCTCTTCCGCGCAGACGCTCAAGCGTCCGAGGCCTCGGTCCTCATCGGCCAGAGCCCGCATGAGAATCGTTCTGATAGCTGCTTCATCGAGCGGTTTCATCTCAAAGAGCATTGATCGAGACAGCAAAGGTCCGTTGACCGAAAAGGAGGGATTTTGCGTTGTGGCGCCCAGCAGAATGATCACCCCTTCTTCAACTTCAGGCATGAGGACGTCCTGCTGAGACTTGCTGAACCGGTGAATCTCGTCAACAAACAAAACCGTTTGTCCCTGGGATCTTCGGCGAGAAGCTTCCTCGATTATTTTGCGCAGCTCGGCGACATTCGAGGTGACCGCATTGACGGCTGAAAAGGAAGATCCCGTGGCTGACGCGATGGCCCGGGCAATCGTGGTCTTACCGCAGCCCGGAGGCCCCCAAAAAAGCGCTGACATGAGCCGGCCGGACTCCAGGAATCGCCGGAGCGGCTTGTCGGGGCCGAGCAGAGCCTCTTGACCTGTAATTTCATCGAGACTTCGAGGACGCATGCGCGCCGCAAGAGGCTGGTGAGCAGACTCAGCATTCCGGGAATTCTGAGACGAATCGTTGTCGAATAGGTCCATTTTTTTCAGGATTGGATTAGCTGGCGAGACGTTTTTTCGCCCTGAGCGATGTCTCGGCTTTACTCAGGACTGGAAGGTCGCCGAAAACTTGCGCGAAACCTGCTCTGCGATTTCCGCATGAAGCTTTTGCACATCCTCAGACAGAAGCGTCTTTTCCATCGACTGATAGAGAACCCTCAAGGCAATATTTTTTGAACCTTGCGGGATGCGGCCCCCGCGAAAGACGTCGAACACGTCCACCCGCTTGGCGAGGCCGCCCGCGAGCTTCATCACCTCATCGCGGATCTCTCCCGCATGAATTCTTTCCGGCACGACAACCGCCAAATCTCTCTCTGTCGCCGGAAAACGCGGCAGAGGCTGGTATTTCCGAACCGGGATGACCGATTCAGCAAGGGCCACAAGACTCAGTTCAGCAGCGAAGACCGGTATGTCAATGTCCCAAAGAGCGGCCGTTTCAGAGCTGATTCTTCCCAAGACCCCCAGGGAGCGCTCTCCGGCGGTCAACGTCATTGCGGAGCCGCACTCCATCATCGGGTGATCGGAGGGACGAAACTGAATATCGCGCACCCCCAAGTGATCGCAAAGAGATTCGACGATGCCCTTCAAATCAAAAAAAGTCACGTTCCGCTCTTCGTCCATCCAGGACTTCCGGCGAAACTGACCCGCTAAGGCGAGCCCTGCCACGCGGTGTTCCTGAACAGCTTTGTCAGAGGCGCTTGCGCTGTAAACCTGCGCCGTTTCGAAAATGGGAATGCGCCGGGAGCCGGCATCTAAATTTTTTTTCACGACATTTAAAAAACTCGTAAGCAGGGTCGGCCGCATCCACCGAAGATCCTGATGCATGGGGTTAGTGATGCGTACGGTATTTTTAAGGTCGCGCTCGTTCAGACCCGTGTTTTTGATCAGGCTGAACGTGATGGTCTCAAAGAGCCCTGCCCCGCAGAGGAATGTCCGCAGACAGTCTTCAGTCTTGAGGATCGGGTTCGGCTCATAAGGAACCGGGGCTCGAACAGGCAGAATTTCGGGAATCTGATCATAGCCGTAAATGCGCGCAATCTCTTCGATCAGGTCCACGCTGTCCAGCAGGTCCGCACGCCAGCTGGGCACTCTGATTTCCCAGGATTCTGCAGAGAGAGCCTTGGGTTCCAGTCCCAATCGGGTCAGGATCGAATGAACTGTGTGAGGCTTGATCTCCGCCCCTAGAACGCGTCGAATCTCGGGTGCGCTGACGGCAAGCCTCGCGCCTGAAGTCCTGGGAACATCGCCCGCTTTGATGACCGAGAAAACGGATCGGGGCTTGGCGTATTTGCGTATCAAATAAAGAGCGCGCTGACGGGCTTTGTCTGCCCCTTCCGGGTCCACGCGCCTCTCGAACCGATAGGAGGATTCGCTTTGAAGCGCGTGACGCCTTGAGCTTTGGCGGACACATCGGGGATCGAAGAGAGCAGACTCGAGAAAAATATTTCGCGTGCGCATTCCTACTTCAGTTTCCTTGCCCCCCATGACACCCGCGAGAGCCACCGCGCTGTGATGGTCGGCAATGACGATGTCCCGGGAATCAAGTTCTAGGGCACGTCCGTCAATGGCCAGCAGAGATTCTTTAGGACGGGCAAACCGAATATGAATTTCTTTTCCCTTCAGAAGATCGGCATCGAAAGCATGAAGCGGCTGGCCCATTTCGATCAGCACATAATTCGTGATATCGACAATCAGGTTAATCGATCTGAACCCGCACGCTTCCAGCCTTTCGCGCATGAAATCGGGGGTTGGATTCATTTCGATTCCTTCGATCAGAACACCTGAATAATAGGGACAGGCCTTGAGTTCCCGCAGATGTATTTTCCAGCCCGCCGGTGCTTGCCGAGGATCCGCGGTATCAAGTTCAGGCATTTTGACACCCTGGTTCTCCACAGCGGCAATTTCTCTGGCGACGCCAAGATGCGAAAGCCAATCCGGCCGATTCGACGTGATTTCGATCTCGAAGACCGTGTCTTTATGATCCTGACTGGGTTTGACGGTCTTGACTTCAAGCCCGGCAAGCGTCAGACGCTCGGCTGTTCCTTCCAGAGGAGGTTTGATGGTGATGAAATCTTTGAGCCACGAAACGCTGATCTTCATCAGAATTGCTCCAAGAACCGCAGGTCGTTTTCATAGAAATGGCGAATGTCGTCAATGCCGTGGCGAAGCATCGCTATGCGCTCGACCCCGAGTCCGAAAGCAAATCCCTGGACACGCTTCGAGTCATAGCCTGCCGCGTCAAACACGCGCGGATTGACGGATCCTGCTCCAAGAATTTCAAGCCATCCCCGGCTCCCCCAGCTAATGTCAACCTCGACACTCGGCTCGGTGAAAGGAAAAAAATGAGGCCTGAAGCGCACCTTAGTTTTGGGACCGAAAAATTCTTTGAGGAAGAGATACAGCGTCCCTTTCAGCTCTGCAAACGTGGTCTCTCCGTCGACCATAAGCCCTTCGATCTGATGAAACATGAAGGAGTGGCTGGCATCCACGGTGTCGGGCCGATACACGCGTCCAGGCGCAATCACCCTGAGAGGAGGCTTGCGGGATTTCATCACTCTCACCTGAACGGTCGATGTCTGAGTCCTCAGAAGGTGACCGCTCTCGGTGTAGAAAGTATCGACATCATCCCGGGAAGCATGGTCCGGCGGAATATTCAGCGCCGTGAAATTGTGGAATTCGGTTTCGATTTCAGGGCCGGTAACCGATTCGAATCCGAGGCGCCCGAATATAGCAGAGATCTCGCGAATCGTCTGCGTGATGGGATGAAGTCTTCCGACCGGAGGGCGAAGGCCGGGCAGCGTATGGTCAACGGAGTCTCGCGAGGCGTTGGGTCTTGAAATCTCCGCCGTCTTGGCGTCAAAAGCCTGCTGAACTTCATTCTTGAGGCGATTCACATCGGCCCCGAACGCGCGCCGCTCCTCGGGTGCAAGGTCTTTGAGACGCTGCATCTGGAGCGTCAGCTTGCCTTTTTTTCCAAGGTAAGTGACGCGGAACAACTCGAGGGATTCAGCATGGGCGATGCGTGCGATTGCTTCTCTGACTTCATCCTGCAGGAGAGCGAGCTGAGAATCCATAAAGGCCGGATGGGTGAATGCAGCCCGGCAGGCCGCGCCCGCCGGGCTGCATAATGAAGTTACTTAGACGCTTTCGTCAGGGTTCCGCCCATGACGAACTGAACGATTTCCTTGAAAGCGGCTGCATCACGCACCGCGATTTCAGCGAGAGATTTACGGTCGAGACCGACTTTCTTCTTCTGAAGAGCGTTGATGAACCGTGAGTAGCTTACGCCAAGCTCGCGGCAGCCCGCATTAATGCGCACCGTCCAAAGCTGACGGAACTCGCGCTTGCGAACCTTACGGTCACGCGTCGCGAAGCGCATAGCGCGCATCACAGTTTCTTTGGCAGTCCTGAAGAGCTTACGGCGTCCGCCAACGAACCCCTTGGCTCTCTTTAAAACTTTTTTTCTACGCGCCCTTGAGGCGACGTTATTGGTTGATCTCGGCATGAAAAACTCCTTTCAAATCGTGAATGATTATCCGTAGGGCAGAGATTTCTTGACCCGGTGCGCGTCCGTTTTGTCGACGACGTGCCAGCCGCGGGATTGGCGTTTCATCTTGGAGGAGCGATCCGCCATCATGTGCCGCCGTTTGGATTTGGGAGAAAGAACCTTCCCGTTCTTCGTGACCTTAAAACGCTTACGTATCGATTTATTGGTTTTCAGTTTTGGCATCGATCGATCCTTTTTCAGCGGTTTTTGCCGAAGCCGGCTTTTTGGCGGAGGGCTTCGATGTAAAATAAAGGTGCATTGCGTTTCCTTCCAGACCGTCGTTGCGCTCGACTTCGCCGATATCGGATGTCTCTTCGATGAAGCGCTGAATGAGACGTAACCCGATTTCCTTGTGCGTAATCTCGCGGCCGCGGAAGAATAAAGTCAATTTGACTTTGTCACCGCGCTCGAGGAACTTACGCGCGTTCCGCAGTTTCGTCTGAAAGTCGTGATCTTCGATCTTCGGGGTCATTTTGACCTCCTTGACGTTGATCACTTTTTGTTTCTTGCGGGCTTCTTTTTCCTTCTTACTTAGGGAGTAAATGTATTTGCCGAGATCCATGAGACGGCACACCGGAGGTCTGACCGTCGCGGCGACTTCTACAAGATCCAGCCCCTGTTCCTGCGCCATTCGCAGCCCATCGCGGGTCTGCACGATCCCCAGCTGGGAACCATCGGCTCCGATCAGCCTGATTTCGGGCACGCGGATTTGCTCGTTCGCTCGTACTTTTTTACTCGTCTTGTCCAATTCCCCTCCTTAAGACTTTAAAGCCAGCGCGGCATGCTAACACATCCCGCCCCGGTTGGAAACCCGTTTTTACTGGTATTGGCGAATCTCGCCCGTAATCCGTTCGATGAAAGCTCCTTCAGTCATGAGTCCTAAATCGCGTCTTCCTCTCGCGCGGACGGCTAACTGACCCGACTCAATCTCCTTATCACCCAAGACCAGAGCGTAGGGTATCTTGGAGGTTTCTGCTTCGCGGACCTTGTAGCCGATTTTTTCCGGCCGATAATCTTCTTCCACTCGGATACCTGCGTTCCGCAGGCGCGATGCTAGCGCCCGGGCGTGGTCAGCGTGAGATTCTGCAAGCGTGAGGATCTTCACCTGCACCGGGCTAAGCCACACAGGGAATGCCCCAGCGTAGTGTTCAATAAGAATTCCTAAGAATCTTTCAATCGATCCGTAAATCGCGCGATGAACCATGACCGGCCGCTTACGCGATCCGTCCGCGGCGACGTACTCAAGCCCAAAACGCTCGGGCATCGAAAAATCAACCTGAATGGTTCCGCACTGCCACTCGCGGCCCAGACTGTCGAAAATCACAAACTCAATTTTGGGGCCGTAAAAAGCTCCCTCCCCTTCATGAATTTCGAACGCGATGCCTTTGGCGGTAAGCGCTTGTTTCAACGCTTCGGTCGCTTTATTCCAAACTTCCGGGGAGCCCATCGAGAGCGGCGGACGCGTCGACACTGCGACTTGATAATCGGTGAACCCGAAGGTCTGATAAACCTCGTGGGTGAAATCGATGAGATCCTCTATTTCGCATTGAAGCTGATCCTCCGTGCAGAAGTGATGAGCATCGTCCTGGGTGAAGGCCCGCACCCTCATCAGCCCATGCGTCACACCCGAACGCTCGTAGCGGTGGACCTTGCCGAATTCGGCAATCCGCAGAGGCAGGTCGCGGTAAGAATGCTGATGCGTTTGAAAGATCAGTGCATGACCGGGACAATTCATCGGCTTGACCGCATACTCGCGGTTCTCCTGCTTGGTGAAATACATGTTCTCGCGGAAATTATCGTAATGTCCGCTCTTCTTCCATAAATCATCCGTCAGAACCGTGGGCGCCTGAACTTCCTGATAATCCCGAACACGCAGTTTTTGGCGGAGATAATCGATGAGTGTGTTGAAGAGAAAGAATCCCTTGGCGTGAAAGAAAACCATGGCGGGTGATTCGTCATGAAAACTGAAAAGATCCAGCTGTTTGCCCAGCTTGCGGTGATCGCGCTTCTTGGCTTCTTCCAGCCTCGTCAGATGAGCCTTGAGCTCATCCTGCGTGAAAAAAGCGGTGCCGTAAATTCTCTGAAGCATCTTGTTCTTTTCATCGCCCCGCCAGTAGGCACCGGCGATGGTCAGAAGTTTGAATGCTTTGAGTTCACGCGAGTTCTGAATGTGACCGCCCTCGCAGAGATCCGTAAAAGGCCCATTGGTGACGATCGTGATCTCACCGTCCTTCAAATCCCGCAGCATTTCGATTTTGTAGGGCTGAGCGAGTTTCTGAAAAAGGGCTTCGGCGTCAGCTTTCGAGATCGCCTCTTGGCGGAACTCCTGTCCCTCTTTGACGATCCGCGCCATCTCTTCTTCGATCCGGGTTAAATCTTCTTCCGTGAACGCCGTGTCCCGGTCCAAGTCGTAATAGAAGCCTTCCTTGATAGCAGGCCCAATTGTGATCTTTGTTTCCGGAAAAAGCTTCAGGACAGCCTGCGCCATGATGTGCGCGGCCGAGTGCCTGAGGTGATGTAACGCTTCAAGGTTTTGAGTCTGCATCTCGTTGTCGGAAGGATTAAGTCAGCATGCGGAATGAGAATTCATCGATGCGGGCGCCGTCTACTTCCCTTTTCGTCCGGCTAATTTTCTGCGCTCGTTGCGAGCATCTCTTCTTTTGCGCTTCAGTCTTTTTTTTCTGTCTCTTCCCATGAATAACTCCTTATTTTGATCAATCGAAATAACATAACTTCCCTTTTTTTTCAACTCTTTTTAGGGAAGGAAGTTACGGCCGCTGGACTGTGCATCGGCTAAACGGCCCGGAACTTGATGTTCGCGCAGCGGAATTTCAGCGGATTGCGGCAAAAAAATGGTGGGCGGTAGAGGAGTCGAACCTCTCACCTCTTCCATGTCAAGGAAGCGTTCTAACCAACTGAACTAACCGCCCGCTGTGAGGAGTGCACACTATAAAGGCCTCACGGTGATTTTTCAACATAATTTCAGGCGCGCCCCGTTCGACGGTCTAACGGGGTGCTGATTGCAGGAATTCTTCAAAGAAAGTCCGCACCGATTTCAAGGCCTGCGCGCGGTGCGAGACGGCATGCTTCAGCTCGGGTGAAACCTCTGCGAATGTCTTGCCGTAGGGCGGATAAAAAAATAAAGGGTCGTAGCCGAATCCCCCCGTCCCCCTCGCCTCGGTCAGGATCACTCCGTAAACTTCTCCCTGCATGGTCTTGAGAAGTTCGCCCGGACGGGCCACCGCCACCGCGGATGTGTAGTGCGCGCCGCGGCAGTTATCGGGCATGCTGCCGAGCACTCTGAGAAGCTTCGCGTTGTTTTCCGCATCGCTTTTTCCAGCTCCGGCAAAACGCGCCGAATAAACTCCGGGCGCTCCGTCGAGAGCATCGCATGACAGCCCTGAATCCTCGGCCAACGTCAGGCACCCGGTTTGCCGGGCGTATCCCATCGCTTTGAGGACGGCGTTTTCCTCGAAAGTCTTTCCGGTTTCTTCGACCTCTGAGGTTTGGAAATCCCCCAGAAAAAGCAGTTCGAGATCAAGACCTGCAAGAAGCTCTTTGAGTTCGCGGAGTTTTTTTACGTTGGTGCTGGCAACCAGCAGACGCGTGGGCTTCATCAGGAAGCCCTGAGAACTTTCTTTTGAAAAGCCTGAAGCTGACGGATCCCTTTTTCGGCAAGCGTCACAAGCTCAGTCATTTCTTTCTTGGAGAAAGGCTGTCCTTCGGCTGTACCTTGAACCTCGATAAAAGCTCCGCTGCCGTTCATCACGACATTCATATCCACCTCAGCCTTCGAATCCTCGGCGTAGCAGAGATCCAGAAGCGGGCGTCCCCCGACGATACCGACGCTCACGGCGGCGATCGAATCCAGAATCGGAGTTTCACTGAGAATGCCTTTTTGCAGAAGCGCCTTCACGGCATCCGAAAGCGCCACATAGGCGCCCGTGATTGCGGCTGTCCGGGTTCCTCCGTCTCCTTGGAGGACGTCAGCATCGATCAGAAGAGTCCGCTCACCAAGCTTGGTCAGATCGCAGATCGATCGGAGGCTCCGTCCGATGAGCCGCTGGATTTCCTGAGTGCGTCCCGACGGCTTCCCTTTCGAAGACTCGCGCTGGATCCGTTCATTACAGGATGCGGGAAGCATGCCGTATTCGGCTGTCAGCCAGCCCTTGCCGGTGCCCTTAAGAAATGGAGGCGCCTTTTCCTGAAGGCTGGCGGTGCACAGCACCTTGGTATTGCCCATTTCCACAAGACATGACCCTAAAGCATATTTTAAATAACTGCGCTTGATCTTCACGGGACGAAGTTCACTCGGTTTACGGCCGTCAATTCTCACACAACCCCCTAGCGTATTTTTAAAATTCGATGCAGTCTTGGAATGATTCTTACATCTTGGACTTGTTGGAGGGCTAGCGTCTGAAGTTCGCCCAAAAGCTTCATCAGCTGATCATCTTCATGCCCTTCGCGTTCGGATGAAAGCGGCTGAAGAACCACGGGTACCTCAGGAGCCGTCCGTTTCACGACGGCCACCAGTCTCTCGAATTCAGGAATATCGATATCCTTCGAGAGGACGAATTTGACGTACGTTTCGCGGCGCCGGGCAATCTGCAGAAATTTCTCATGCTCTGCTTCGAAATTCTTTTCGCCGGTCACGCTGGACGGTTTCATATCCATCGAGATACAGTCGCAAAGATCAATGACCTGCTCGAGAGCGGGCCAAAGAATGCCGTCCGTTTCCAGATAATTCTTCATGCCCCGCTCCCGGAGTCTCTGCATCAGCGGCTTAAGAAATTTAAGATACAGAAGCGGCTCGCCGCCTGTAAAACTCACGAAGCGGTGGGGCCCCTCACGCTTTTCCAACTCCGCGATCTCGGCCAGCAGAGCGTCAAGATTTCTCTCCTCACCCGGTTTGCCGAGCTCATCGCAATAACGGCAATGGATATGACATTCTTCGAAGCGCACGAAAAGGTGCCTCTCCCCGGCGTGAATTCCCTCTCCCTGAAGAGAAGAGAAAACCTCGGATAGACGCGCGCGCTCAGCGCTTGGAGGATACTTCATAAGTTTCACCTGGGTCCTGAAGACCTGCTTCCAGAAATCCTTTCTTGCGCAGCCCGCAGGAGTCGCACACTCCGCAAGGCCGCGTTCCGCCCTGATAACAGGACCAGGTCCACTCGAGGGGAACGCCCAAGGACTGCGCCAAGAGAACGATCTCTTTCTTCGAGAGCTTGATCAGGGGCGCTTCGATGCTCAGCGGATGTCCGTTCACACCCGCCCGAGTTCCCGTGGCGAGGACCTGCTCCATCTTGCTGAGAAAATCAGGCCTGCAATCCGGATACCCGCTGTAATCCACTGCGTTGGCTCCGATGAGAATCACCTGCGCATCGAGAGCTTCTGCAAGCGATCCCGCAAGAGAGAGAAAAATCGTATTGCGCGCCGGAACGTAGGTGGATGGGATCTTGTCATCCGCGGGGGGATCTGCGAGGGCTTGAGGAATCGCGAGGGATGAGTCTGTCAAGGAACTCCCTCCCCAGGGCATTTCAATCGTAATCTCGTGGCTTCTGACACCCAAGGGCTGAAGAATGCGCCGGGCCGATTCAATTTCGCGGGCGTGTCTTTGACCGTAGGAAACTGTCAGCGCAGTAACATGGTAGCCTCGGCGCAGGGCGTCATAAAGAACGGTCGTAGAATCCAGGCCGCCGGAGAATAGGCATACGGCTCGAGTCGCTTGTGTCGGGCTTTTCATGGGCGCATTCTACACGAGGGGTTGAGAAAAAAGAAGGCTTCCATCGGGATGTGTCAGCGGACGACGGTAACCCGGCCTAATTTCTCCTGCAGAAAATTCTCTCCGAGCCGCGTAAAACTCCGCGGCAGGTCACTGACAAAGACATGGAGACGCCCGCGTTTTTTGAGCGGCGCCGCAAGCCCTGATTGCTCTAAATGTGCCCGAAGCTTTGCGACGCAGGGACGGGCTGAATCCACAAGTGTTACTCGGGGCCCCACCGCGGCTTGAAGGACCTTCTTGAGCATCGGGTAATGCGTACAGCCGAGGATGAGCGTATCCATGCGGTGTTTTTTTAGCGGCGCGAGATAATGCTCCACAGCGGCTTTTTGGATCTTCTGAGGCACCGCCCCTTCCTCGACGATGGGAACCAGGAGCGGACAGGCCGCGCTGACGACAGACAGTTTCGGGTTTTTTGCCCTTAAAGCTTTTTGGTATGCTCCGCTGTCAATCGTAGCCTGTGTCCCGATGACGCCGATCCGCCCCGAGCGCGTGACCCGCAGGGCCTCCTCGACCGCCGGGGAAATCACATCAACAACGGGCAGGTCGGAGGTGCGCCTAAGGAAATCGTACGCCGCGCTCGCCGAGGAGTTGCACGCAATGACCAGCGCTTTGATCCCTTTGTGCAACAGGAACTGCGTGTTTTCTACTGAAAACCGCAGAATCTGCTCCTTCGACTTGGTGCCATAAGGCAGGCGCGCAATATCGCCGAAGTAGAGGATGGATTCCTGCGGAAGCAATTTCCGCATGGCGCGGACAATGGTCAGCCCTCCCAAACCAGAGTCAAAAACTCCTATCGGAAGATCCGGCGAAATTTTTTGCGGTCGCTTAAGAGGCAAGGTCGCTGCTTCGTGTGGATGGGTGTGAGGCTGCAATCATGATTCTCGTTATTCTTCGGACTCCTCGTCCTCGGAATCTCCGTCGATTTCATCGTCGATACAGCAAAGCAGCTCGCCTTTGGCTACGATCTCGCCTTCATCATAGTAAACCTCGGCAAGTATTCCCGACGTGGAAGCGCTGATCGTAAAACTGCCCTCTTCTGTCGATAACTCTACAAGATCGTCGCCTTCCTGAACCGGGTCACCTTCTTCAACGTACCAAACCTTGACGGTTGCCTCATCCATATGTTTGGGCAATCCCTCGAGACATACTTCAACCATGTTGCGGATCCTCCATCGATTTCGAATTAAGAAATGTTTCGCCGGCATGATAAGAACTGCGGACATACGGTCCAGCAAAGACATCCCGGAATCCTAAGGCCCTCAATTCATCGGCAAGTGTTTTAAAAACTTCTGGGGAAATATATTCGTGAAGCGGAAGATGGTCTTTCGACGGCGGAAGATACTGCCCCACCGTTAGAATATCGCAGTCCACTGAACGCAGGTCACGCGCCGCCTCCAGGATCTCCTCACGCGTTTCCCCGAGCCCAAGCATGAGGCCGCTTTTGGTCAGCGTTGAAGGGCGCAGTTCCTTGACCAGGCGTAAAACCTCGAGAGACCGCTCGTATCGGGCCTGGGGGCGAATCAGCTTCTGAAGACGCTTGACCGATTCGAGATTATGGTTGAAGACGTCAGGACAGGCCTCGAGGACCTTGGCAATAAGCTCAGGACGTCCGTGGAAATCAGGGGTCAGAACTTCCACTTTAGCCTCGGGAATCCTTTGATGGATTGCCGCGATGGTTCGACGGAAATGATCCGCTCCCTCATCTTTGAGATCATCACGGGCTACGGATGTCACGACCACGTAACGGAGTCCCATCTCAGCAGCGGCATCAGCCACTCTTTCAGGTTCGTCATTTTCCAGCGGCAGACCCCTGCCTGTCTTGATCGCGCAGAATCCGCAGCTGCGGGTGCAAACGTCCCCCAGAATCATAAACGTCGCAGTGCGGTGGGAATAACATTCAGAACGGTTCGGACAAATGGCCGATTCGCAAACCGTATTCAGACGGTTCTTCGTCAGGGCGCTGTGCGTTGCTTCGGCTGATCGCTCAGGCAGCGAACGTCTCAGCCATTCAGGCAGTCTTTTCCGGGATGTTTCGAGCACGTGAATCCTTTTCGTCTGGAGTTTACGGGGGGCTTTTTTGGGAAAGCTTCTAACAAAATACGCGGGGTGTGTCAAGGGTTCTTCCCTCGGAGAAAAGCGCTCCAAGAGATTGAGCCGGCGCATTGATTCATCCGCATCCTCAGCGGCGTCTGCGTGGGTCTTTCCCATGAATCAGACATCGATTGGCTGGGATCCTCCGCATGAAGTCGCCCTTGTGCCGCCCCTCTGCACGCTCAAGCCCGAAACGCTTGAGCTGAGGCTCCGACTATTTCGATTCCAGAGTTTGAAGACACTCTTCTGCCGTTCGGAAAAGCATCGTGAAAGTGGATCCGCACCCCACGAAACTCGAGGCTGAGACCGAACCTTCGTTGCGCCGCACCAGCCCCTTAACGAGGCAAAGGCCCAGACCGTTGCCCGATTCTTCCCCTCTTGTCGAAAAGAATGGATCGAAAAGAGCGTTCAAATGCTTGACGGGCACGCCCGGCCCCGTATCGGACACACTCAAGACAGCCATGGGCATATCCTCGCGTCCCCATTGAAGGCTTGCCCTGAGAATCAGTTTTCCGCCGCCCTTCATGGCTTGCAAGGCATTTTCCGCAAGTGCGTAAAATGCGGCTTGAAGATCCGGCGCCGCACACCGAACCCGGGGAAAATCGGGGGGCACATGCTCGATGACCTCGATAGGATCAAGACCGTGATGTACCTTCAATCTTCTGACCGCTTGCCTCCAGCACTCGCGGACATGTGCGGTGCTGCCCGCATCGCCCGAATCATCGCAAACTCGCATCAGGCCGCCGATCTTTCGCGTAATCTCGATAGCTCGGTTCGCGAAATCGTAAATTTTCTTCAGGCTGTAGCGGGCATCAGCCAGAGCCTCATCATCGCCGCAAAAACATCCTTCACGGCTCTTGTCTAGATGAAGTTCGACCCTGAGTTTAATAGCGTAGAGAATGTTCACGACGTTATGCTGAAGCATGTCTGGTTTCCGGCGCCTCCTTTTCTTTCGAATTGGAATCCGCGATCTGAGCCTTGAAGATTGACGGGGTTCTTTTTGAATCCAGCGCGAGCTGCTCGAAAACCGAAGGACATCGCAGACCGACGCCCCGGTACACTCTCATTTGCATCTTGAACGCGGCAGAGATCCGCCCATAGGTCCGTGATTCGGGATACCTTTCGAAGTAACGCTTGAGCCAGGTCAAGGCGCGGTCAGCCTCGCGGCTCCTGTCTTCCGCTCGGAAAAAATGGTTCTTTATGTCTTCCAGAAACGAGAGCTGGCGGATGCGGACCTCCCGCCAATCCCTGCCCGTGCCTTTTCTAGGGTGAAACAGAAGCATCATGACCATCATTTTATTGTTAAACCACCCCTCAAGAAGGGATCTTGATTCCTGCAGAGTTAATTCCTGCCAGCCCCCTTTTTCGCCTTCTGCTTGGTCATCGAGTCCCTGATTCGTATCGAGCGTCATACCTTGGGAGATACCCTAACGACACGAGACGATCAAGGGAAGCTGTTAAGATTATTCATGGTTAAGATTTCGTGCGTTTGACTAAGTCCAAAAGGGCTCTTATCCTTTATGTTAGGCTTAATTAATTTAAAGTTAGTTTAAATAACTTAACGGGAAGGAACTCAAAACGCCATGTATGACGACTTCGGTAAAGACCTTCGCGATCAGTTCAAAGGCTCGGAGCGCGTCAAGACTGCACGCTGGGACCTCGCCATAAAATCCCTCCTGAACGAAAAATCGGACTTGCCGGGTGAGCCTCTTCCAGTCAGCTGGCTTGCGAAGAGAACGAAGTTGAGCGTGCCGTATTTATCGAATGTTCTCTCCGGCAAAATTAAAGACCCGCCCTCGGAAAAGCTGATCAAGATAGCCGAAGCCTTCTCAATCTCGTACCCCGAGCTTGCGAGCCGTGCCATGAATGAATTCGAGGGTACCTTCTTCAAAACCGGGTTCGGTCAGCGAGGGCTCATCGATTACAGCCAGCACGGATTCGTGCTCCAGTCGCTCAGCCCCCCAGGGGCGGGCGGGCGCGACTTTTTTCTGGGAATCATGACGATAAGACCGCTGCAGGAATTGAAGAGATGGAAGTTTCAAACGTCAGCGATGATCGCTGTGTATGTCCAGCAAGGCACTCTTGATATTTCCTTCGGCTCAAAAAGGCACCGGTTACTCGCTAACGAATCGGCTTATTTCGACGGAAGCGTTCCGCATCGATTCAAAAACGCGGATACACTGGAAGCCAAAATTTTCATCGCAACGAGACCGCCTCTGCACTAGCTTGGAAAAGGGCCGCGAACTTCATCGGGCCAGCCGGGAGTTATCCGAAGTCCTTGCGGCCTTAAGAAAAAGCGGCGTCGGCAGCGGCCTCCGGAGGGGCGCCTGCTCCCATCGAGGTTTAAACTTTCACACGGGTGAGTCCATGCTCGAGACACTTCGTTCGAAGAATTTCCAGGACGCTCTCGATTCGGAAGGGTTTGGTGAACAAAATGAACCCGCGGCTTTCGATATCCTCAACAATCGCTTGATACCCATCAGCTGAAAGCGCAACATAAACCTTAGGCTGATGGCCGGCTCGGGACTGAATTGCTGAAACCATTTCAAGTCCGCTCATGTGGGGCATTTTGATGTCAAAAAAAAGGATATCCGGTTTGAATTGCTCGTTCATGATCAAGCCCTGCTGCCCATCCCCCGCGATCTCGACATCATAGTCGCTCATCGAATCCTCGAGAAGCCAGTCCTTCAGCGCTTCACAAATTTCAGGTTCATCATCGACAATCAGAATTTTTGCCCGCGTTAGGCAGCCCGTTTCGGGCGGCTGCGCGTTCACGGCACTCCCGCACGCCGACAAGACGCTTCGGGTGAAGAAGGCCTCGTCTAGAGGTTTCTCGATGATCTTGTCGAGACGGGCATGCTGATAGCGCTCCTGATACCGTTCGTAAAAGCCGGTCACGACGATGACTTTGATGTGAGGCTGCTTTTTCCTCACTTCTTCCAGAACCTGAAAACCATCGAGCTTGGGCATATGCAGATCCAGTACAAGCAGGTCATAGGCGTAACTGCGCGACAGATCAACAGCGCGCTGAGGATCCGTAGCCTCAAGCACAAGGTACTGCAGCCTTTCCTTCAGAAGATCTTTGATGACGGCGACAATACCCGGGTCATCATCAATGACGAGTGCTATTTTTTGCGGCATGGCGATCGCCTCCCTCGCTTACTTTTAAGAGTTCCCGCACCAGGCGGGCTAGTTGACCCGATGAAACGGGTTTTTCCAACAGTGCATCGGTCCCCCAAGGGGGCGATTGTTTTAGATGATCCTCGAGAAATCCGGAAAGCAGAACGGTTTTTACAGCGGGATCCATACTGCGGATTCGGCGGATAAAATCTGTGCCCTTTTCTTCTGTTCCGAGTTCGAGATCGACAAAGACAATGTGGGGACGATTCTGAAGGAAGAGGTCAAAACCTTGACTAGCGCTGAGAGCGCTTGAGAATCGAAATTCGAATCCGGGCATGGCTTGCGCAAGTATGTCGGCAAAACACTCGCAGATCCCCCGTTCGTCGTCGATCAAGAGCACGCTGACCAAACAGCCTCCCCGTCAACCGTCGAATTCAATCTTAAATCAACTATAGCTTCCGAATTCTCGGGCGTCCAAATTCGCGCTATTTTTTTGATGAACAGGTTTACAACGGCGGGACTTCGTCTTGCGCCGCACAAGGCAGACGCAGAACGCATCGAAAGTCGGCCGGAGCGGCCGGAAAACGCTCATAAAGAAAAGAACCCTCAAGAGCACTTTCAATAACATTCCTAACATCGGCGATTTCTGAGGGCTCCGGCGACATGAACTCAAGCGAGGATGTGTTGACGGCCGCTGAGGACTGGCGACTCGGAGGCTGCTCGCCCTGCAGGGAGGTGCATGCGAACTCAACCGTCACCGAGCCTAGTCGCTCCGGGCAAACTTTTGCAGTTAAAGAAATCCTGCGGGCAGAGTTTTCTGGGTGCACGGCAGCAGCGGCTTTGAATAATGATGCAAAAACCCCCTGGAGATCGTGACTCACGCCCCGCAGCAGAGGCAAATCACACGAGATGCCTTTCAAACAAAGTTCGGGCTGAGTCAGCGTATTTTCAAACCCCTGAAAACGGAACTCCTCCCATGCGCAGGTAATGATCAATTTCAGCTGAACAGGCTTTTTCTCCCCTGTTCTTGATTTCACGAGATCCCGCAAGGTGTCGGTGATACCTCGGATGCGCACAGCGCCGGATGCGGCCATGAGCAGCTTGCGCCGTATGCCCAGAAACTTTTCCTCGCCGGCTTTCAGAGCATCCCTTCTTGCGGCCCCATCGGTCTCCATCTGTTTTGTGAACAGTTCCTCCAAAGAGTGAAGAGCCATTTGAACGTTCGGCAAAACGAGCGTCAGCGGATTAGTGATCTCATGAGCTATCGCGCGCCCGATCCCAGAGAGAAGTTCTCGAGGTTTTTCTTTCTGATACCGCTCGAGCCTCGCCTCCGTCTCATGAAGCCTGTCGATCAGACGTTCCTTTTCCGCGAAAATTTTTTCATGTTCTTGACCGGAGGATTCGATCTCGGCCTTCACTCCCCCTGCCTCGATGGCCCGAGAAACCAAAGCGGCCAAGCGAAGAGCGTCGGCCGCACAATCGGCGCGATCGGCAGCAGACCATCTTCGGCTCTGGCCCTCAGCACCCAACAGAACGACGGACGTTACACCTTTGTTGATAGGGCTGTGACGGCACGCAGGATCTTCCTGGCGGCTGGCAATCAGCGCCGTAAAGCCCGCTTGAATCAGCTCAGCGAGGAGAACCCCAAGCCCCTTGTCCCGCAGGCTGGAGTGCGAGCCCGGCAAACCCGGATTCAGGGACAGGAAATCACCGGGTTCGTTGCGGCTGCAGAGACTCTCCAGTAACGCGAACGGCAGCTTTGCAGGAGGGATGCGCCGAGGCGATGTTCTTGAAAATGATCCCGCGAGAAGAAAGTCATCTCCGCCCTGCCCGGCCGGCCGATAATACGCGGCGCTTCTCACTCCCCGGCTCAAGGCCAGTTCAAGAAGGCCGCGCGTGACGGTTCTGCGGAAATCCTTGGATAACAGGAGTTTTGCGGTGGGAAATCGCTGAGAAGGGCTGGGATTGAAGAATAATTTCGGTAATCTCAAGATGAACCTTTCTGCTCCGCCGCAGGAATCACCGGAAATTTATTCGGGATAGAACCGTTCCGCCGTCGAGCGATTCAAACCGGGGATTCGGCATGCCGGTCCAAAGCATTCACCAGACCTGCCGACCGCACTGTTTCTCCCTAAGAGACTGTTCCGGTGAAGGTTTCGTGAGTCAGCTTGTCCAAACGTACTTTCACGAATGACCCGATCCTGCTTGGAGCCGCTTCAAATACAACTTTCATCTCATGGATGGTCCGCCCCACAAGCTTGCCGGGGTCTTTCGTACTCGGACTCTCAGCAAACACTTCGACCTCGCGGCCCAGCCACGCCTGCCGGTTTTCTGCTTCGATAGCCTTCTGCAGTGTGAGAAGTTCCTGATTGCGCTTTTCTTTGACATCCAGAGGCACATCATCGGCCAGCTTGGATGCGGGCGTGCCGGGTCTGACCGAGTATTTATAAATATAGGCACCGTCGAATCTCAATTCTTCGAGTGCCTGCTTGGTCGCTTCATGATCGGCCTCGGTCTCACCTGAAAACCCAGCAATAATATCCGTTGTGATGGAAACATCTGGGATCATTCCGCGCATAGCTTTGATTTTTTCACGGTATTCAGCGAATGAGTGAAGACGTTTCATGCGTTTGAGCATGCGGTCGGATCCCGATTGCAAAGGAAGATGGAATCGTCTGGATATTTTGGGATTGCGCTCAATGACCTCATAGAGTTCGGGTGTGGCATCGTGCGGATGAGATGTCGTAAAAGAGAGCGCTTTGAGCCCATCGATTTGACAGAGTGACTCGAGGAGTTCCGGAAAAGAAACATTTCTGGCCGCAAGACCCTTTTCAGCTGTCTGAGCCCGGTCCACCGGGCTTATGCCGTTGTAGCTGTTTACGTTTTGGCCTAGGAGCGTGAGCCACTGAACTCCCTCTTGGACGAGGCGGGAGGCTTCCCGGTAAACATCCCGGGCCGGCATCGAAACCTCGCTGCCCCGGGTGATCGGCACGATGCAGAAGGTACAGACTTTGTTGCATCCGGTCATGATCGGCAGCCATGCGTGAAACCGGCCCTCGCGGCGGATCTGATCCGTGTATTCAATGGATATGCCTTCCTGCTTGATTTGAGCAACCTGCCTGCGCGTGCGCCTCACTTCCTCAATCAATCGCGGAAGGTCGGCCACATTGCGCGTTCCGACCATGAGATCCAGCTGCGGGAAGCGTTTGAACAATTTGTCCTTGTGCTCTTCCACCATGCACCCCATCAGACCGATGATGAGATCAGGGTTCTTTTCTTTGGCTTTACCCAGCATTCCCATTCTTCCGTAAACGCGCTCCTCTGCATGCTCACGCACCGAACAAGTGTTCATTAGGACAATATCGGCCGTCGGAACACCCGTGTCGTCCTGCCGGTCTTTGGTGAAATCTTCCTGCAAAATCTTGTACCCCTGATGCTGGAGCAGCCCTCCTGCCACTTCGCTGTCGTACATATTCATTTGGCAACCGAAGGTCTTGATGGAAACGGCCATGGACTTCTGCGGGGCAGCGAACTCTTGGTCATCGGATTTCATATGGATTGTCCCTCCTTTCCGGTGAAGATTCAGCGCTCGCGGCTGATGATTTTTAAAAATTGCGCTCCCTCGGCACTGAAGAGCGAATCCGCTTGGCGGATTTCATAACGGCGTCTCAGGGCTGCTGGTATCCGCGACTTTTGAGTTCATCGAGCAGTGCGGAGAAGAGCTTTGTCAGCAGGAAGCCCCTTCAAGCTCTCGACTCTCACCCTGATTAACGTTCATATGAACTCGTTTGCAAATTTATCAAAAAGGGCTCGGTATGACAATGTCTTCGGCCGGGGCCGCTGCTCACCGCCTGCAAAACCGTCAGTTGAAGCTCACCGGGCGCTCTGATGATCCTTACCAGCCTTTCTTTAAACGCAAGACAGCCTAAGGAATCAGAGCTAAGGCCGGCTCGACGACTTTGAGGTCTTCGAGTTCCGGATTATAACTGAAAGGCGGCGCAGCCTTAAGGAGAAAATCAGAAAAACGATATCCCGGCAGTCCTGCGGGCTTATGCGCGGGGTTGTAAGTCAGGCCCGACTTGTGAGCGAGCTCAAAACCCCATGATCGTCCGAAGGAGAGCTAAAATTAGGCCTTCCGCCCCCTTCAAAAGGGGGGCCATCACACCTGAGGCTATCATCAGGACATGCAGACCCAGACCTAGGGCTCCGACCCTGCGAGAGGCGCCCCTTGGGCATTGGGCAAGATGCTCATGCGAACTATCGAGCCATCTAGGGGAGGAATCGGCAGAAGGTTATAAAGCTCCGAGCATAAGTTTGACACGCGCAGTCCAAGCAAAGATCAGGAATGGAAGCGACCCGCCGGCTACTGCACGCGATTGCAGCACCGCCATAGCCATCCGGGGCGATTCCCATATTCACAGCGGCGCCTGCGATAGCCGCGCAAAACATTCCGACTCTGTTGCCGGCGAAAAAACTTATCATCGATGGGCACTGGCCCCTTGCCCATCCGAACCTAACCGGAATGAGCATTAGGAATCCGAGGGAAACCAGATGCCGCAGTGGGTTTAGACTAAGCCGGCCCGATCGTTTGGCGGTATCGTCTCTGAAAAGCAGCGCGGCAGCTCCCTGAGCGTTTTCGTGAAGAATCATCGAATCCATCAGCGGGATGAGTAGGGCAATGAGGGCCGAGGGTTGGGCAAAGAGCAAAGCTAGAAGTCCCACGGTGTCTCTCCCCTCTTTAAAAATGGCGCGGCAAAAAAAACAATCTCAGCGGAAGGATTCCTCGCGCCCTTGGCGCCGCTGCTGAACGCACTCGACGCAGAAAAGATACGCCCCGACGATCAGACATAAAATCCAATAATATGCGGGGGGCAAACTTGTAAATCCTAAAGAAGTTCCCGCAGGCAGGATTGTCAGCCCGAAGCCCAAGCATAAGGCCATGGAGGTCGTCAGAATCAGAAGAGGACTCGGCATCGTTTGCAGAAAAGGAATTCTGCGGCTCCGAATCACATAAATGACCAGTGTTTGCGTTGCCAGTGACTCCAGAAACCAGCCGGTCTGAAAGGCATGTTCGGTGAGACGCAAAACACCGACCATGATCCCGAAGGTGAGGAAATCAAAAGCGGAACTCAGCGTGCCGAAGATCAGCATGAATTTCTTTAAACCCTGAACATCCCAGGGCCGGGGTTTTAAGATGTATTCCTTTTCGACCCGGTCAGCGGGAATCGCCATCTGCGACAGGTCATAAAGCATGTTATTGAAGAGGATTTGAATCGGCGTCATGGGCAAAAAAGGCAGAAAAACACTTGCCGCGGTCATGCTGATCATGTTGCCAAGATTCGAGCTGGATGCCATCTTTAAGTATTTCATCACGTTGCCTGATATTTTTCGCCCTTCGAGAATCCCCCGTTCAAGAACAATCAGGCTTTTCTCCAGCAAGAGGATGTCCGCCGATTCCTTGGCGATATCCGCAGCGCTGCTGACCGATATGCCGATATCCGCGGCTTTCAAGGCAAGCGCATCGTTGATACCGTCACCGAGGAATCCCACCGTATGCCCTAAATCCCGGAGATGGCTCACGATTTTTTCTTTTTGATGGGGAGAAAGCCTTGCAAAAACCGACTGTTTTTGCACGAGCCCCGAGATTTCGCTCTCCGTCATAGTCTCGAGCATGATGCCTGTGACAGCCTGTCCGCACTTCAGCCCTACTTCACCGCAAATTTTCTTTGTAATCCATTCGTCATCACCCGAGAGAACTAGCGTGCGCACGCCTAAACGTTCCAGACGGCCGATAACTTCCCGGGAATCGTGCCTGGGCGGATCCAGGAAGGCTAAATAACCGCGGAGAACCATTTCACTCTCATCGGATTTCGAATAGGCCTCTTTTTTTTCAACCAATTCCTTTGTCGCAAGGGCTAGAACCCGGAATCCCTGAGCACTCAGCTTCTCGTACTCCTCTTTGAGGTCCGCGAGAACAAGAGCGCTCAAATCATTGACTTCGTCATCGATCGCATAATAAGCGCAATTGCGGAACACGGTTTCAGGAGCACCCTTGGTGATGAGCCGGTGCTTGCCTGCGT